>JAGPDW010000045.1:0-17627 GCA_018057345.1 Bacteroidia bacterium
CTCGCAGGCCTCACAATAGCGAGGATAAATTAGTGACATGAAGTCGTTAATAAGTGCCATAAGCAGTATCGAAAATAGTACAAATAGTTAGTAATTTTACACTAAATTATTAAAATGAATCAGGAAGAGTCAAAAAAGAAGCGCGGTATATTTTTGTGGATCATTATTTTTCTTTTAGTGGGATCTAATGCGGTTTTAGTTTGGTTATATCTTCAAGAGAAAAACAAACTTGCCGAAAAGATCATAGAAATTAAAACTATCTATGTAGAAAAAGAAACCATCGAGTTGGATCTTGCTACTTTGAAAAAAGACTATGAAAGTTTAGAGACAAACAATAAAGCGATACAAGCAGATATTGAATTAAAAAAAGCGCGCATTGAGGAATTAATGATCGAGGCAAAAAAGCACAAGGGCGATGCGTATTTTATTGCTAAACTAAAAAAGGAAACCGAAACCTTACGCGCCATTATGCAGCACTACGTGGTTACCATTGATTCCTTGAACACATTAAATCAAAATTTAATAGTTGAGAAAAAGAATGTGATCAAACAGCTCAATGAAGAAAAGGAAAAAGGTAAACAACTCAACCAGGAAAAAGATGAGTTAAAAGAAACCATTGCCAAAGGAAGTGTTTTAACCTGTTTTAATGTAAGTGCCAAAGGAGTTTACTTTAAAAAAGGAGGCAAAAAAGAAGTTGAATCAAACAAGGCTCGCAAGACCACCAAAATAAAAGTTAGCTTTAGCTTAGGCGAAAACAAAATTGCTAAAGCCGGCGAAAAAACCGTTTACGTTCGCATTATGACCCCCGACGGAAAGGAAATGGCCAAGAGTTACGACGATAGCTACAAGTTTGTTTTTAACAAAAGCAATGGCTATTTCGCAGGAAAAGAAACAGTTAACTATGGCAACGTTGAATTAAGCGCTGTTACCTATTGCGAGGGGCAAGGAGAAATGGTACCCGGCAATTACATTATTGAGATCAGTTGCGACGGAGCAATGATTGGTAGCACGAATCTAAAACTGGACTAATTTTTACCAATTTCATCTTTTAAAAATTCAATCTTTTTCCTACTTTTAGCTTCCCGCATTACTTAAAAAGCGGACTACTACTATGATGACTTTAGAAATGAAAAACACAGCACTAACTAATTTACATATTAGTTTGGGCGCCAAAATGGTACCGTTTGCAGGATACAATATGCCTGTTTCCTATTCAGGACTTAACGATGAACATTTGACCGTAAGAAATTCAGTTGGGGTTTTTGATGTTAGCCACATGGGTGAATTTAGACTCAAAGGAGCGAAAGCGGCCGACCTTATTAATTATGTTACATCAAATGACGTTACTAAATTAACGGATGGAAAAATTCAATACTCTTGTTTGCCAAACGATAAAGGCGGTATTGTAGATGATCTTTTAGTTTACCGTTATAAAGCCGACGAATATTATTTAGTGGTGAATGCCTCAAACATTGAAAAGGATTGGAACTGGATAAAAAAGCACAACACGTTTGGCGTAGAGATGCTTGATATGTCGGAAGGAATGAGCTTGTTGGCTGTTCAAGGACCAAACGCAATAAAAGCATTACAGAAACTAACAAGCGTTGATCTTTCGCAAATGGAATATTATACATTTAAGATCGATACAATGGCAGGGATCAAAGATGTGATCATTTCAAACACGGGATACACAGGCGCTGGTGGATTTGAGATTTATGTGGGAAATGCAGACGCAGAAAAAATGTGGAACGCAATTTTTGAAGCAGGAAAAGAATTTGGAATAAAGCCGGTTGGCTTGGGCGCTCGAGATACTTTACGTTTAGAGATGGGGTTTTGCTTATACGGAAATGATATTGACGATACAACTTCACCAATTGAAGCGGGTTTAGGATGGATAACAAAATTCACAAAGGATTTTACGAACCGCGCACAAATTGAAGGACACAAAACGAACGGTGTGGCAAAAAAATTAGTTGGCTTTGAAATGATCGACAGAGGAATTCCTCGTCATGATTATCAAATTGCTGATGCAAAAGGAAATGTAATTGGCAAAGTAACATCGGGAACACAATCGCCAAGTTTAAATAAAGCAATTGGCATGGGCTATGTAAAAACCGAATTTGCAAAACCCGACACTGAAATATTTGTACTAATAAGAGATAAAGCCATTAAAGCAAAAGTTTCTAAGCTTCCTTTTTTACCTAAACCATAATTTATGCCGGAGGTAGAAGTTTGTTTTTCACCTAATGTATATCCTTTGTTTCATAAGGATGATGCCATTGTTGTGGTGATCGACGTTCTTCGCGCAACCTCGGCAATTACCACCGCGTTTTATAATGGTGTTGCGCAAATGATCCCCGTTGCTACAGTTGAAGAGGCTTTGGAGTACAAAAAGAAGGGATTTATTGTCGCCGCCGAACGTAACGGCGAAGTTGTTCCGGGATTTGACCTTGGTAATAGTCCTTTTGGTTATATGAGCAAAAAAGTAGCGGGGAAGACAATTGCCATCACTACTACAAATGGAACACAGGCTATAAAAGCAGCTGAGAAAGCAAAGCGCATTTTGATCGGAAGTTTTTTGAATTTGGACGTGATGATTGATTATCTCCGCGCCGAGAAAAAAGATGTTTTACTCTTATGTGCAGGATGGAAGAACAAATTTAATTTAGAAGATACATTATATGCCGGAGCTATTGCCGATGCGCTTATCTCTAAATATGAATTTACAACCAGCTGCGACTCTGCTATTGCTGCCGGACAGTTATATCATTTGGCCAAACACGATCTATATGAATTCTTATCGCGCTCCTCTCACAGGAATCGTTTATCCAAATTAAACTTAGATCGCGATATAAAATATTGTTTAACGCCCAATCAGTGTCCTGTGATCCCGGTTATGGAGAAAGGCTCGCTCACAAAATTACAATTGGCGTGAGAAAATTAACACTCTTTTTTCTTGTAGTAGGAACACTTCCGTTATTTTCAACAAAAGATTCCACAAAATGTAAATTTTCGTTTTACGGCATGTGGGGGTATAATCGAGAGGTATATACCACAAGCACCATTCGATTTCAAAACAATGGAAGTGGTATTAACGAGAATGGCGCTTACGATTTTAAAGTAATGAACGTAAAAGCACAAGACAGGCCCGACTTTGATCAGATCACCGACATTATGAATCCAACCATTCCACAATACAACATCCGCTTGGGAATGTGGTTCAATAATAGGAACGACGAGGGGATTGAAATAAATTATGATCACGCAAAATATGTAGTTACCGATTACCAAACCGTAACATTTAGAGGAACAATTAACGGGCAGTATGTAAACAAAGATTCTTTAATAGATCCCAACTATTTTCACTTCGAACATAGCGATGGCGCAAATTTTTGGATGGTAAATTATATGAAGCGCATAAACATTTATACATCCAAGAACAAGAACTTTAAACTAGGGTATGTAATAAAGCCCGGTTTTGGAATAGTAATACCGCGCACCGATGTAACTTTATTTGGAAAGGAGTTAAATAACAATTGGAAGATCTCGGGAATTTGTGCCGGCATGGAAATGGCAGCGCGCTGCGAATTATATAAACATTTTGTGTTAGAGTTTTCAGGAAAAGCAGGATGGGCCAATTACATGAACGCGTTTGTTTTAGGAAGAGGATTAGGCAAGGCCAGCCATAGATTTGGATTTTTAGAGGGGATGTTCTGTTTTGGTTACCAGTTCAATATGTCAAAGCGCTAAATGCTTTGCCACAATTTCTTTTCCAAAGAATTTTCCTGCTTGTGAACTAAAGTTTTCGGGAGTTTCAGTTGTATAAAATTCAAGCTTTCCGGTTTTAATACACTTACTTTCAATTTCGGGATGACGCTTTAAATAGTCTATTAAACCTTTTGCCACAATATCTCCTTGCGACACTAATTGAATATGTTGAGGTATGTACTGACGCAATTTATTTTCAAGCAAAGGATAATGCGTGCATCCTAAAATGATGGTATCAATTTTATCCGATTGTTTTAAAAGTGCTTTTACGTTCTTCTCAATAAAGTAATTTGATCCCTCATTATTAAATTCTTTGTTCTCAATTAAAGGCACCCACATAGGGCAAGCCTCTTGAAACACTTTTACATCCGGATGAAATTTATGAATTTCTATTGGGTACGAATTGGAAATAACCGTTCCGGTTGTTCCTAAAACACCAACGTGTTTTGTTTTGGTAAGGGTTCCTGCTAATTCTGTTGTTGGACGAATAACACCAAGCACTCTTCTGTTTGGATCAATATTCGGGAGATCTTTTTGTTGAATGTTTCGTAATGCTTTTGCCGAAGCTGTATTACACGCAAGAATTACTAAATGACAACCCTTATCAAATAAATGATTAACGCATTCTAAAGTATATTGATAAACCGTTTCAAAACTGCGCGTTCCATAAGGCGCGCGCGCGTTATCTCCTAAATACAAATAATCATATTGTGGAAGTTGTTTACTTATCTCTTTTAAAATAGTGAGTCCGCCATATCCGCTATCGAATATCCCAATAGGCCCAGGCCCTTTATGTAATTCTTTTTTTAAAACCATAGATCAAGACAGGCAATGAACTCTAGGCGGCGGTTAGTTAAAAAACTCCCTTGTTTAAATATAAGCTCGTCGGTTTGTAAAACTCTTCCTTCTGCACTTAAAGCAACGTTTTTATAAGGTTTGTATTCCATTCCGGCGGTTGTGCCAAAAACATTTTTACCGGTTGACAAAGTTCCTGTTAATACATTATCGGGATCCGAAAAATATTCCTGCCGTGCATATGCGCCAACTTTTTTATGGAACTGATATTTTCCAACAATAAGTCCGCTTATTACCGTTGCGCTAGCAGTTACATCATTTGTTTTTGAATGTTCTTGCAACCCGTAGTTAAATTCGGCACCAAGGTATATTTTACCTGTTTTATATGAGCCATAGATATTGTTATAATATCTTTGTTTTTTTATTAAGGCCCCTGCTGGCGTTTCATCCCCACTAACAAAATTATAAGTGAAGGAAACATTTTCATTAGGATCAATGATCATTGAAAATCCAACCAAGGTATTCTTATTGGTCTCCACATAAGAATTAAAACTATTGAAAGAGTTTAATTGAAGAGCAACTTTATCGCTTACAACATAGGTTAATTTAGCACCAGCTAAATAATAAGGTTCAAAATTATTTGCTAAGCTCATGCTTGAAGTAATATTCTCGCGAGGCTGCGTGCTTTCAATTCCAATATGCGATCTAAAAAATCCGGCATCGATCCATAGTTTTTTATAAAGTCTAAAACCGGCATTGGCTTCTTGGATCATATTAAATTCTGAAGGCCAAACTGCTTTGGCAATATCCCCAAAATGTACACCTAAACCACTCCGAATATTTTTACCATGATAATTCATCGATATTAGCGCCATGTTTAAGCCAAATTCTTTTGAGCGCGGCGCCATGGTTGCAAATTTTACAAAACCATTATTATCAACAGCTTCATCATCATAAGAGGCATAATATGTACTCACATATCCCGATATTAAAAGCGTGCCGTTTT
Source organism: Bacteroidia bacterium (assembly GCA_018057345.1). Lineage (GTDB taxonomy): Bacteria > Bacteroidota > Bacteroidia > B-17B0 > Aurantibacillaceae > Aurantibacillus. The sequence continues at coordinate 5,570 of JAGPDW010000045.1, forward strand.
CGTTGGTATCTGTTTTATCAACCATGCGCTTGCCCTTAAATACCATATTGCTATCGGCATTGGTTAATACATTTATTTTTTTCTCTTTATGTAAACTGTCGGTTTGCGAATAGCAAAAGGTTGATATAAACGTAAGACAAAATATATGTATGAGGCGTTTCAAGATGTAGATGCAAATATACATTAATTAGCAATTCATTATCTTTGCATTATGTTCAATAAAGAATTAGACCCCGAAGATTTTTACTTAAGCCCCGAGGGCTACATAATTTTTACTGAAAAATACCACCTTAAACGTGGCCATTGCTGTAAAAGTGGGTGTAAGCACTGTCCTTATGGCTATAATAAAAAAACAGGAGGGTTTGATAAGCCCAAAGAAAAGAACAGTTAAATGGATGCAGCTAATAATTTTATTGATTTTAATGACGTTTAGCTCAACATTTCATGTAAATTTACTCTCATTATTTTTATATGGGCACTCAGCAAGAATTTACACGTGAACAATTTCAGAAACTTATTTTAAGAGGGATCCCGGACATCTTACCGGAGTCTAAACCTTACGAAAACAATATCAATCACGCCCCTAAACGCAAGGCAATTTTAAATACTGAAGAAAAAAAACTGGCAATAAAGAACGCCTTACGTTATTTTGATCCAATACACCATAACGTTTTAGCAAAGGAGTTTTTAAACGAACTGGAAACGTATGGTAGAATTTACATGTATCGTTTTCGCCCCGATTACAAAATTTATGCGCGGCCGATCAACGACTATCCTCACCAAAGCACACAAGCGGCTGCAATTATGCACATGTTGAGTAATAATTTAGACTACGCTGTTGCACAACATCCACACGAATTAATTACTTATGGAGGAAATGGTGCTGTGTTTCAAAACTGGGCGCAGTATTTATTAACGATCCAATACCTGGCCTTAATGACCGATGAACAAACTTTGGTTTTATATAGTGGCCACCCCATGGGATTATTTCCTTCGCACAAAGATGCGCCGCGCGTTGTTGTAACAAACGGAATGATGATCCCAAATTATAGCAAGCCCGATGATTGGGAAAAATTTAATGCGCTTGGCGTAACCCAATACGGACAAATGACAGCGGGGAGTTTTATGTATATTGGTCCGCAAGGAATTGTACACGGAACAACCATTACGGTAATGAATGCCGCACGCAAAAAATTTCCGACTGAGCAAGAACGGAGGGGAAAATTATTTGTAACGTGTGGACTTGGTGGAATGAGTGGCGCGCAACCAAAGGCTGCAAAAATCGCAGGATTAGTTTCTATCACCGCAGAGATAAATCCAAAAGCCGTAAAAACCCGCCATACTCAAGGCTGGGTAGATGAGGTTCATACAGATTTGGATAAATTAATGATAGCAGTAAAAAACTCCCAAAATAAAAAAGAAGCAAGATCTTATGCTTACGAAGGGAATGTAGTTGATCTGTGGGAAAAATTAGTTAAAGAAAACATAAACATTGATATTGGAACCGATCAAACATCGTTGCACAACCCTTGGGCCGGAGGATATTATCCCGTTGGTTTTTCATTGGAAGAAAGCAATAAAATGATGGCCGATGAGCCAAAGAAATTCAAAGAGGAAGTTCAGAAAACACTGGTGCGCCATATTAATGCAGTAAATGCGCACGCGGCAAAAGGCATGTACTTTTTCGATTATGGAAATGCATTCTTGTTAGAAGTGTCTCGGGCTGGCGGAAATGTTTTTAAAACAGGAAGTAAAGAGGATTTTAAATACAATTCGTACGTACAAGATATTTTAGGCCCCATGTGTTTTGATTATGGTTTTGGACCGTTTCGTTGGGTGTGTACTTCTGCAAAACAGGAAGACCTTGCATGCACTGATAAATTAGCGGAAGAAGTTTTAACTCAAATGCACAAAACTGCACCTTCGGAAATTAAACAGCAGCTGCACGATAATTTAGTTTGGATCCAAGATGCGCAACAAAATAATTTAGTGGTAGGATCACAGGCACGTATTTTATATGCCGATAGCGAAGCGCGAATAAAAATTGCACTGGCAATAAATAAATCCATTAAAGAAGGAAAAATTTCGGCGCCTGTAGTTTTAGGAAGAGATCATCATGATGTAAGTGGAACCGATTCGCCTTATCGCGAAACATCAAACATTTATGATGGAAGTAAATTCACGGCCGACATGGCTGTACAAAATTTTGTTGGTGATGCGTTTCGTGGTGCTACATGGATAAGTTTACATAATGGTGGCGGCGTTGGTTGGGGAGAAGTGATCAATGGTGGTTTTGGTTTGGTATTAGATGGAAGCGAAGATGCCGAGAGAAGATTAAAGCAAATGTTGTTTTGGGATGTAAATAACGGAATTGCTCGCCGCAGCTGGGCGCGTAATAAAGAAGCGCAATTTGCAATAAAACGCGAAATGGATCGCACGCCAAATTTAAAAGTTACTTGGGCAAATGAAGTGAGTGAGGATATATTGAAAGACTTGTTTTGAGAATAAAAAAGTGTAAATTTGAGTAAACCTAAAAATAAACTTATGAAATTGAAAACATTATTTACGGCAGCTTTTTTGTTAGTAACAACTATTGCGAGCGCATTTACTATTAGCTACTACAACAAAGATTCAAAAAAGTATGAAATGGAAGTTAAATCTAATGGATCAACTCAAAAGGTTGAATTTTCTGCTTCAACAAGCGGTGCTGCATCTATTCAAACTAGCGCATCAGAAGTTGAAATAAAAACATCATGCGGCTGGGTAAAAGTAAAAAATGGCGCAAAGATCACTATAAAGGATGGTTGTATCAAGATCGAATAATTTTAAAGTATTACATAAAAAAGGGCCCTGTATAAAACGGGGCTTTTTTATTTAATATGATCAATAGTGTGCGAAAAGCATCTTTGTAGCAAAACGTCTACAATACCAGAAATTCTTGTCGTCATAGGACAAAACGAGCAGTTTGCCGAACTGATGCGTATCGAAGTCTAAAAGACAATAGCATTACTGATCATTCTCCTTAAATGTGTTATTATTGTGATAATGTCAATTGATCTTTTGTATCACAAAAATTGCAAACCCTGATCTAATATGAAAAGTAAAAATGTTTTTAATGGCATCAATTATTATTTCAACGATCTGAAAAAGCATAACGCACTTGTTCTAATTCATGGAAACTCTCTTGATTCTACCATATTCACAAAACAATTTGAGGGGTTAAAAAACATCCCTTTAGTGGCAATTGATCTGCCAGGACATGGTTTAAGTAACAGAGCGAACAACTTTGAGAGCGCTTACTGCTTACCCGGTTATATTGATGCAGTAAAGTCAATCATAGATCATCTTGAACTTGATAACATTATTTTGGCGGGACATTCGTTAGGCGGACATGTTGCCATAGAAGCTGCGAATGAAATGAATAGTGTACAAGGAATGATGATCTTTGGAACACCACCCATTGGTATGCCTCCGCAAATGGACAAGATGTTTGATCCAAATCCGGCCATGGGGAATTTATTTTCACCTGAGATCTCAGAAGAAAACGCGAAACTACTTGCAAAAGAGTTTGTGTATAACTCTAAGGAATTGGAAAGTAAATACGCAACAATGATAAGCGCAACTGATGGAAATGCGCGCGAAAATCTGGGGGCCTCTATTGGAAAGGGACAATTCAAAAATGAAATAGAAATTGTTGCTAAAAGTAAAATGCCAATAGCGGTTTTAAATGGCGAGCAGGATGCGTTTGTAAATAAAGCGTACATAAATGGTTTGATCGTTGGTAATTTATGGAATGGCCAAAAGATCTGGATAAAAGATGCCGGACACATCCCTCAAGAAGAAAAGCCGCAAGAGTTCAACAGCATCGTTATGAAATTTTATGATCATGTTTTTACTTAATGGCTGAAAGAAAACGCGATATTAGAACCTATTTTAATTCTCTGGAACAAAAACTTGCCAAGCGAGAAGTTGTTTCACGATCCATAGAGGACATTGTTAATTTCCCCTCAACATTTGGACAGTGCATGTACGTGATGAATTTCAAAACGAAATCTTTAACCTTTCAAAAAGGTGTAAAAGAAATGTTAGGATATGATGAGCATGAATTCACATTTGATCTAGTAACCAATTATTTCCATCCAGATGATGAAGACATTTTAACGAGATTGATAAAGGCCACCTTGGTATTTGCTTCAGAACACGATGTAAGCAGAGAGGTGGCGTTTTTCTTAACTTACAGAGTAAGGCATAAAAATGGGAAGTACGTAAAGGTGATGAGGCAATCAACAACATTTGATCTAGATGAAGAAGGGAAGATCATTAGTAATCTTTCAATTTTATCAGACATCTCATTTTTAAACACATCAGACAAAGTAGAATGGAAATTTGACGCGCCAGGACTCGACAGCGAGAAGTTCAAAAAATATGTAACAAAAGAGTACAAGGGATTTTTTTCCGATCGCGAAAGCGAGATTATTCAAGGTTTGGCAAAAGGAAGATCGAGCAAAGAACTTGCAAAGCAATTCAATTTAAGCAAGCATACCGTAGACACTCATCGAAGAAAGATCTTGCATAAATCCAGATGCAAAAATACTGTAGAGCTGATCAATTTTTGTAAGCACAACGGACTTATGTAGGCAGTCAGACTGATTGCTGACAGGGCCATTTGGCGCTATTATACTCATTAGTGAGTATTGCATAAAACAGATAATTAATGGTTATTTGTTGCAAAGCATTATGGATAATTTAGTTATAGCTAGCACCAAAAAAACGCCGGGCATTACATTTATAAGTAATGGTAACTTAAGCATTAAAGGATCTTCCTTTGCTGAAGACGCGATTAGCTTTTATCAGCCGGCGCTTCATTGGATAGAGGAATTCGCAAAAACATCACCAAAGGAAATAAGCCTAACCGTAGAACTCGAGTATATTAATACATCAAGCACAACAATTGTTCTTAAGATCTTAAAAAAACTGAAAGAAAAAAGTGAGGGAAACTATAAGCTTAACCTTGTATGGAAATACGACCCAGACGACGAGGACTCGTTTGAACTTGGAGACATGATCCAAAAGATAATCAAGCATCCTGTGCTTATGGTTTCAGTAAAAAAAGATTAAGCTTTCCTTCTAGCGTTGCGTAATAAATTTTTGCGCTAACAGCCTGTGCTCTTCCACGAGTTCAATAAAATACGCTCCGCCCTCTAGTTCTGAGACCCATAAATTTTCAGTAAGTCACTACGAAAAAAGGCAACAAATATTATTACAGACTTTTGTCATACAACCCCGCTTAGCGTGAAAATACCATCGCACTCTTCGTGTCATAAAGAAGCGGTGTTAATGCGAGGATTTAAAATAATTTTTAATAATATCACCAAGTTCTTCCTCCGAAAGTTCTTTACAGTCTTTAGTTGAAGGCAAAATATCAGAATCTTTTAATTGCGACTCAGTAATAATTTCAACCTCATAAGTGGTTTGCCCGTCTTTATCAAAAGCATCTTGTTTCATAATGAGTTTTGATGTAAATTCTTTTTGAGGATAAAACAAACGATATGGCAACTCTCCTCCGCACGCAGTAATGTTTTTAGAGATCTGATATTTTTCCGTAGCATAAATAACGTACCGCGATGTCTCTTCGTTTATTCTGCCAAAACTACACACCTCTTTGTTTATAGTTTGAGTACTGTCTTTTGCTATAATAACTTTTCCCAACCAGCTAGCTTTTTTAAGCTCTCCTTTTACACAGTATTTTTTACCGTCAATAACGCAAAGTTTAATATAAGTTCTTTTTTTGCAATCAATTATCTGACCGATTTCTGCAAAAGGCAATGAGAAATCAATTCGAATGATGTCGCCTTTAATATATACATTGAAGCCTTGAGGATATTTTATTGACCCATATTCGGAATGATAATCCACTGCGTATGTAATTGTTCCTTCAAAAGGTTTTGGCTTGGGCTTAAAAGAAACCCCAAAAAATAAAAGTAACGCCAGGCTTACTGATCCAATTTTTTTCATACAATAAAGATAAGCTTTTTAGTGGCAGAAATCACAATGCCCTGTCGCGCCACAAAGCCGAATTTAATTTACTTTGAGTGCTAGTAATAAATGCTGTGACTTTTCACCTCTTTGGCTTTCCTTAAGCTATTGCAAGACATTAAATGTGACCCACGCAGACACATACGCCAGCACCGTTAAATATACAAACTGAATGGTTGGCCACTTCCAACTTTTAGTTTCGCGCTTTACAACCGCAATGGTGCTCATACACTGCATAGCAAACACATAAAAAACAACTAAGCTAAAGCAAACGGCGGTGGTGTATTTTAAATTTCCGTTCTCGTCTTTTTCTGCCATCAACTTTTCTTGGATCCCTTTTTCATTTTCATTAGCACCATAAATAGTACTCATGGTTCCTACAAAAACTTCGCGTGCGGCAAATGATGTTATGAGGGCAATGCCAATTTTCCAATCGTAACCAAGCGGACGAATAACCGGCTCAATGGCTTTTCCTAATACGCCAATATAAGAAGCTTCTAATTTTTTGGAGGCAATAAAGTCAGTATGATAGTTTGGATCAGCTTCAGCAACATGCACATATTCAGCATTCGTATATTTTTGTTCTATCTCTTCCATAGCATTTCCAGGACCGTAATTACTCAAAAACCATAAAATAATAGAAATAGAAAGAATAACTTTTCCGGCGTCAAACACAAACACTTTTATTTTATTAATAACTCCTAGCGCCACATTTTTTAAAAGTGGAACACGATACACCGGCATTTCCATCATAAAAAAAGAAGCTTCTTTTGTTTTTAGTAATTTTTGCATCACAAAAGCGGTGATCAGCGTAAACGCAAAACCAAGTACATACAGTCCAAACAAAACAATTCCTTTAAAATTTAAAAAACCTAAAACTATAGTGGAAGGAAACATCATTGAGATCAACAGCGTATAAACCGGTAAGCGCGCCGAGCAACTTACCATTGGCAAAACAAAGATAGTGATCAAGCGTTCTTTAAAATTACTGATAGAACGAGTGGACATGATAGAAGGAACCGCACAGGCTGTTGCGCTAATTACAGGAATAACTGATCTTCCGTTCAAACCAAACTTGCGCATTATTTTGTCCATTATAAAACTCGCACGCGCCATGTATCCCGAATCTTCCAGCAAAGCAATGAACAAGAACAAAAATGTTATTTGCGGAACAAACATCAATACGCCGCTTATTCCCGCAATAACACCGTCGCTAACAAGATCATTAAGAATTCCTGCTGGCAAATTGGTTTTAATGAGCGATGACAAGCTAATGAATGCATCTTCTATCCACCCCATTGGATATTCAGCCACATAAAAAATAAATTGAAAGATAACAAATATCAATGCCATAAAAACCAAATAACCTAAAACAGGATGCGTTACTATGCGATCAATTTTTGTACTTCGCTCTTTTAATTTTAATTGCTCGGGCGATTTAACGCAAAGCCCGAAAATATATTTAATATTCTTGTGGCGATAGATCTTATCATTTTCTTCCCATTTTTGTAATTCAATCTGGTTAGAATTTTCAAACTGCGAATTCACCATTTGAGCGTAATCAATCGTTGAAGTAACATCAAAAAATTTATTTCTCGATACTTCCGCATTCACTATCGCCTCTTTTATTTTTTGTGTTCCTTCTTTTGTTCGCGAATCAATAGCAACCACATTAACTCCTAGAAGATCTTTTAATTTATCAATGTCAATATTTATGTTTTGATAAATTGCCTCGTCGATCATATTCAACACAACCACCGTTCTCATCCCAAGATCCAATGCTTGAGTTGCCAATAATAAATTACGTTGTAAGTTGGTTGAATCTAAAACCACAATTACAACATCCGGCTTTTCTTTTTGAGATAGAAGATCTTTTACGGCAACTTCTTCGTCGGTTGATTTGGCAAACAAACTATAAGTTCCCGGAAGATCAATTAAGTTGACCGAATTATTTTTGTACTTAAAACTTCCTTGAAGTTTATCTACAGTTACACCACTATAGTTTCCGGTTTTTTGATTGAGTCCCGTGAGTGCATTAAATAGTGTAGATTTTCCGGCGTTCGGATTTCCTAATAAAACTACTTTCAGATCTTTTTTTGATGAGCTCAAAATTAATTCAACCTTTCCACCACAATATTCATGGCTTCGTTTTGGCGCAGGCTAAGTTCGTAACCCGAAACGTAAATAGCAAACGGACAACCTAACGGCGCAATTTTTGTTATGTATAATTCCTCACCCGGAAAACATCCCATTTCAATGAGTTTTGTTTTCATGGCATTATCGGCAATACTTTTAATGATCGCGTGCTCGCCTGGTTTTAGCTCTGATAATAAGGTGTGCATAATGTACTCTACAAAGATCGCCAAACTACAAGCCTTATTAAATACCCTAATAATGGTATAATGAAGTTGGGTTATGAACCTTAAGTTGTTGATTTAACGTTTTTTATGGCAATATGGTGTAGGTAAAAGCGTTGTTAAAATTGACTATATTTGTGTAATGAAAATTGTAGACGGCCCTGGGTTTGTTCCCGGAGATCTTTTAGCCCAAATAAATTCTCCGGCCGACCTTAAAAAGTTGTCGAAAGAACAACTCACTCAAGTGAGCGATGAGCTTCGTCAATTTATTATCGATCTAGTTTCTGTAAAAGGCGGACATTTTGGTGCTTCGTTAGGAGTTGTTGAACTCACTGTTGCATTGCATTATGTTTTTAATACACCATACGATCAGTTAGTTTGGGATGTTGGTCACCAAGCATACGGGCACAAAATTTTAACAGGTCGAAGAGATGTTTTTCATACAAACAGAAAATACAAAGGCATTAGTGGTTTTCCAAAACGCAGCGAAAGTGAATATGATACGTTTGGTGTAGGACATTCTTCAACAAGTATTGGCGCAGCATTAGGAATGGCTGTTGCAAGTAAATATTTAAACATAAAAGACAAACAACACATTGCTGTAATTGGCGATGGATCGATGACAGCCGGTATGGCCTTTGAAGCATTGAATCATGCAGGTGTTGAAAATGCAAATTTACTTGTTGTTCTAAATGATAATTGCATGAGCATCGACCCTAACGTTGGTGCCTTAAAGGAATATTTAACCGACATTACAACTTCGCACACATATAATAAAGCAAAAGATAAAGTGTGGGAATTACTTGGGAAAATCTCGAAATTTGGACCAAACGCCCAAGAGATCGCTTCAAAAATTGAGAACGCTGTAAAAACATCTTTATTAAAACAAAGTAATTTATTTGAATCATTAAAGTTCAGATATTTTGGTCCGATAGATGGGCATGACGTGCAGCGTTTAGCAACGGTGCTTGCGGATATGAAAGATATTCCCGGCCCAAAAATATTACACGTACTTACAAAAAAAGGCAAAGGGTATAAATATGCCGAAGAGGGAAACACAACTTTGTGGCATGCACCCGGAGTTTTTAATAAAGAAACCGGCGAGATAATTAAAGTAATTCCAAAAGATCCACAACCTCCAAAATATCAAGATGTATTTGGACACACCATTGTGGAATTGGCCGAAAAGAATTTAAAGATCATGGGAATTACGCCCGCCATGCCATCGGGCTCATCATTAAATATTATGATGAAAGCAATGCCTGATAGAGCGGTGGATGTGGGAATTGCCGAACAACACGCGGTAACATTTAGCGCAGGTTTAGCAACACAAGGATTAGTTCCGTTTTGTAATATCTACTCTTCATTTATGCAGCGTGCATATGATCAGGTTGTGCACGACGTGGCTTTGCAAAAATTAAAAGTTGTGTTTTGTTTAGACAGAGGAGGATTAGCAGGAGCAGACGGTCCAACACATCACGGCGCATTTGATATTGCTTATTTCCGTTGCATTCCAAATATGATCGTGAGCGCGCCAATGAACGAAGAAGAACTTCGTAATTTGATGTACACGGCGCAGTTGGATGAAATAAAGGGACCGTTTAGCATTCGTTACCCAAGAGGAAATGGTGTGATGGTTGAATGGAAAACGCCATTTAAGAAATTAGAAATTGGTAAAGGAAGAAAAATAAAAGACGGAAGCGATGTTGCGATACTTTCAATTGGTCACCCGGGTAATTTAGTTGCCGAAGCCATTGCAAAATTAGAATCCGAAAACATTTCTGTTGCGCATTACGATATGCGTTTTGCAAAACCTATCGACGAAGAATTACTACACGAGGCTTTTTCTAAATTCAAAAAAGTAATTACCGTTGAAGACGGTTGCATTGTAGGCGGTATGGGAAGCGCTGTTTTAGAATTTATGGCCGATAATAATTATTCAGCAATCGTAAAACGTTTGGGAATTCCCGATGAATTTATTGAGCACGGCGAACAAAATGAGTTGTATACCGAATGTGGTTTTTCTCCAGAGCAAATTGCAAAAACCACAAAAGAAATCCTTACTGAAACTGCCAAAACAAAGCGCAAGATCATCTAATTAACAAATCTTGGCACGCTACTTGTTCTTATAGCAGCGTGAAAAAATCAGTTTGTATTGTTTTATTTACTCTTGCATTTGTTTTACAGAGCAAGTCACAGGCGATCATTATTCCCACCATCACTCCGCAACCAACGGCGAATATAAATCCGTGTTATAATATGGGATTTGAATCTACTGCGGCGGGATCATATTCCGCAATTCAAGGCTGGACGCTTTCAGCATCTTCATATACAAATTTCATGTATAACGGTTATTGCTTAAATTATCCACCAGATAACACGATAACACCACAGGCTTACGTTATGAATACATCCTCCACAGTTATCAATTGCAGTTCAGTTACAATTCCGGCCTCACCGTTTTCCGGAAATAATGCGCTGCATTTACGGAGTGATATTATGGCCATGGGATTGGCAAGGGCAGAACGAACCTTTTCTGTAACCGCCACGAATCCTTTTTTAGAATATGCTTATGCCATTTGTATAAGTCATTCCCATCCATCATGTTGTGATGCTCCTTATATGCATATTAAGCTTTTTGATAATTTAGGAAATGCAATTTCGTGTGGATCTATTGCGATTAATGGAACAACCGGAACAGGCACTTGCATAAATGTATCTTCTGTAAACACCGCAACCAGCTTTCAATTTATATGGACTCCAAATTGGGTCACCAACACCTACGATTTATCGTCTTACATAGGAACTACTGTAAAACTAAAAATGGAAGTTGGATCATGCACTGCAGCCGGACATCATGCCTTTATTTGGTTTGACGCTCATTGTTTAGATAAACTTGTTAGCTCCAATGGAACGATGAACGGAAATACGATAACTGTTTGCCAAAATCCAAACGTTGCAACACTAAATACATATGCATCAAATTCTTTTACATGGAACGGCCCGCCAACAAGCAGTATTGTAAATATGAGTTCATCAACGATCAGTACATCTGTAAGCGGAGTTTATTCATTGAGTATTTATAATCCAAATTGTGGAAGTGCAAATACATTTACCTACTTGGTGAATTTTTGTAATGTAGCAACTTCAATAAATGAGAATGGCGAGAATAATAAAATAATGATCTATCCAAATCCAAGTTCAGAAAAAATAAACATCAAAGGGAATAAAGAAATGGAACTAAAACTCATTGATTTTTCAGGAAGAGAGATTGAACGGTTTACGATCACAAATTCTGGGAGTTATGAAAAGGTGATTTCCGGATTATCCAAAGGCGTATATTTTATTTTGGGAAATGGAGTAAAAGAAAAGGTTTTGATCTTGGAACAATAGGCAAAAAACAATAAAAAAACCGATTTAAACGTTTTCCTACTCAAATTCTTACTGATTTTTAACCCATTCTCCTTGAAAAAAGAGCATTAAACGCTTATATTTGTTGTATCGGAATTTAAGCCCGGCATTAACATGAGTGTAAACGTTGAAGAAGTGTTCGAAAGCAAATTAGCCAAGAACGATATCATAGAACCAAAAGATTGGATGCCCGAGAATTATCGTAAGCATTTAATTCGTCAGATCTCTCAGCATGCGCATAGCGAAGTTGTGGG
>JAGPDW010000203.1:0-4917 GCA_018057345.1 Bacteroidia bacterium
AGCTAGAACAAATTGATGATGTGTGTGTTATTGGAATAAAATTCTAGGGCCTCCATCATGTGATTTTAACGCCCAAATTGACGATTCCTTTTACCTGAAACTTCTAAAATACTAGTAAAATCAAGCCTTGCAACGCATTGGTACAATTATGGTAGTTAATTACCATATTTGTACCACTATAGTTTTACGCTCTCCAAAAATTTTCTCCAATTCATGATCTTAAAACCATCTGATCTAACAAAGTAAGTGTCTCCATCAAAAATAATGTACCCTCCTTTTTGACCGCTAAAATTATTCCACTGCTTAATAGGTTTTGTGAAATCCTCGGAAAAGGTTTGGGAAGATTTTATCTCAATTGGCTGTAATTTTCCTATTCTATCCATTAAAAGATCAACCTCAATTCCTTTATTATCCCTCCAATAGTAAAAACCAATTAGGCTTCCTGAATTATATTTTTTTTTCAAACATTCCATTACAATGTAATTTTCAAATAAAGCTCCTTTGAAATACGACTTTTGCAATTCCGTTTCCTTTACGATACCCAATAATGTGCACGCCAAACCAGTATCAACAAAATATAATTTAGGAGTTTTTACGGCGCGTTTATTGAAATTCTCATAATGCGGCTGCAATAAAGTAATGATATAACTGCTTTGCAATATTCCCAACCACGAATTTACAGTCTTCACATCAACTCCACACTCATTGCTTAAAGCACTCACGTTAACCTGTTGCCCGATTCTTCCAGCACATAATTTTAAAAATTTATTGAACGTAATAGTATTATCTATATTTCTTAATTGCTTTACATCACGCTCTACATAGGTTCGGATATAGGATTGATACCAAAAATCTTTCTTTTTATTCTTGTCATACAACTCCGGGTAAGATCCTTTTAACAACAACTGATTGGTGCTAAGATCCTGCTGATGTATATTTCTAATTTCATTATAAGTGAGTGGCAGAAGATCAATAATACCAATTCTGCCTGCTAACGATTGGGTTATTGATTCCTGCAATAAAAAATTATTACTGCCAGTTAATATAAAGAGACCCTCCTTTTTTGTTTCGTCCAGAATTTGCTGCATATAATTAAACAAAACCGGCACTCTTTGAGCTTCATCAATAATAGCTCCATTTTTTTTATAACGATTTAAAAAACCTCTCGGATCTTCAGACGCAAATTGACGCTCATCCGTGTTTTCTAAAGAAACATAAGTTTTCTTTGGGAATACCATTTTCACCAAAGTAGTCTTTCCGCTTTGTCTTGGACCAATAACTGCAACAGCCCTAAATTCTTTCGCGTATTTCTTTAGTAATTTCTCTATATCTCTTTTTATCATTATATAAAGATAGTACAAATCTGGTAATCAATTACCATATTTGTACCAAATAATATATCTATCTAACTATCAATGCAATACGAATAATCTGTGAGCCAATATTCTAAAAATAAAGAGGTTGATTGACTCCATTCAAGAGCTTATTGCAGAATAAACTTCCCCATAAACTGCAAATTAATGAGCAACCAACATGGAATACATAAAATTCACACATTTGTAGTCAAAACCACTACAAGTTTATTCATTACCATACAAAAAAACATAGTTATACTTTAAGTGTAAAATATTTTGTAAAAAAAAGAGATTTTTCTATTTTTAATGCCCTGAAATTATCTAAAATATTTAGAGTTCGTAATTTAGTTGTAATTGGATTACTTTTTTGTCTTCAAACAAAGGCGCAACTTGATTTTGGAGCAACCGAATCAACTAACCAAACAACCAAAACAACTCCGATTACTAACACTTTTGTTCCTAAATATGATAACGAAAGCATCAACCATGTTATTTCAGTAGTACATCAAGTAGAAGAAACGCAAAATTTCGTCAATCTAGGCAACATGAGCCCGGATTCAAATGTAGCTTTGCCATTTGGAATAATAAAAGATATGGGGGCTGTAAGGTATATAATTGCGGTTGACTCACTCAAGTTTAAATCGAACGGAGCCTTTTTTTCTGCTTATGCCGCGATAGAATTTCCAGGAACCTCCAAGAGAATCGCTTTTAGGGGCAGCCAAATAATGTTCAACCCCTCTGGCGTTGTAGGCGGCAACCAAGCTCGTTTATATCTTGCAAGCTCGCATGTATTCCAAATAAATCCAACTGTGAGATTACGTTTACTTGATAATGGAGAAAACTGGGTAGAATGGGATTGCAATGGATTCAAAGCAATTAATCTTGTTGGAAATTTTGAATTTTCAAAAAGCAAGATCAGGCCGGATAGCACCGTGAACAATGATTCAATCGTAAAAGCATCCTTTAGTATTTATACTCAAAATATTCATGACTTTGTAACAATGGTAAATATTAAACCATTTTGCATTGCAGGATTAAAAGGATGGAGTTTTAGAGTAGATCAAGCTTCCGTAGACATGAGTGAATTAGCAAACGTTCCTGGTTTTGGTTTTCCTCAAGGATATCCCACTCAGAATTTAGCTTCACCTCAAGCTTGGACAGGATTCTCTTTAAAGTCACTTACCATAAGATTACCTCGTGAAGTTTCCAAAACCGGAAAAAAAACCGAGATCGTTGCAAGCAATATGATGATCGACAATATGGGATTCACTGGTAATATCCAAGTAAATAATTTATTCAATTCTTCAGAAGGCAGTATGAGTGGTTGGGCCTTTTCAGTAGATGAATTAGGCGCTGGCTTTATTACCAACCGGTTAACCAGTGGTCATTTAAAGGGTGGTGTTAATATTCCTATCATGGGAGAAACACAAACTTTACAATACACAGCAGATATAAATCATAGTTACGCAACAGGGCAAACAGCTTACAATTTTTTAATTAATCCTGCCAATAACATTTCATTTAATGTATTTAGCGCCAAAGTTTCATTAAATAATAATTCGAAGATCAATGTATATGTTCAAAATGGAAATTTTAAACCCAGTGCAAATTTAAGTGGTTCAATAATTTTTGATGGAGCAAAGGTTAATTCAAATGGCGGTTCACTTACTTTCCAAAACCTAACCTTAATTACAGAAGCCCCTTATATAACAAGTGGCTTATTCACCCTTCACAATATTGGTGGTGGTCAGATGAGGGCACATAATTATCCAATTAACATCAATGAAATTACTCTAGGAATTAATCAAGGCGCACCGATTCTAGGATTCAATGTTGGCTTAAATCTTTCTGCACAACCAGGAAATAGTTTAAGCGTTGGCACGGGAGTTCTATTAAAAGGAAAGATCAACACAAGCTCGCAAACTTATAATGGTGAATACCCGGTAACGCACACAAAAACAAAATGGGAGTTTGATAGAGTAAACATTACAGGATTCAGTATCGATCTTCAAACTTCTCCCTTTACACTAAAAGGCTCCGTACTTTTCAAAGAAGACGACCCTGTTTATGGAAATGGCTTTATGGGCACTCTTGATCTGACAGTTAAAAAATTCATGGATGACCCCGGTAGCGTTAGTGTTTGCTTTGGAAGTAAGTCCGATTACAAATATTTTTATCTGGATGCTAAAATTCCTGCCGCATTTCAATTAGGCACTCAAGTAACCATTACTAGACTTATCGGCGGCTTATATTATCATATGTCACCAAATAAAACTACGGAATTGGATATGATCAATTTGAATAAAAATTATACAGGCGCTGCTGGTAATGCTTTGGTTTATACACCAACACCAAATACATCTCTTGGATTAAAAGCAGGCGTGAGCTATAAATCCTCAGCAAACGAACGACCATTCAATGGAGATCTAATGCTAGATATTAATTTCACAAGCAGCGGCGGACTTGGCGCAATAAACCTTTCGGGCGATGTGTATTCAATGGTCACAATTAGCCAAAGAGCAAAGGCTCCTGTGATCGGAAAAATGTCGATCACTTACGACGCGCCCAATAAAATATTTGATGCACTCGCTCAAGTTAACATCAACGCCTACAATTCGATCACGGGAACAGGTTCCTTTAAAGTTCACTTTGATCCGCAAGTTTGGTATGTATGTGTTGGTAAACCAAGCGCTCCTAATAATATCAAATTTCTTAACCTCTATAATGTTCCTTCATATTTTATGGTTGGAAATAGTATTGAACCGCCAATGCCACCGCCTGCTCAAATTCTTGAGAGTCCAAATGTGGCATCTGTGCTTGGCAATAGAAATACAGCTCAGTTACAAAGCGCTTCAGGCTTTTGCGCAGGATCAAAGATAACATCAAGCCTTAGTAGAAGCTTTGGGTTTAGTTTTTTCAACGTAAACGGCTCATTTAATTTTGACCTTGGGTTTGACATGATGATGGCAAATTATGGAGAAAATGCACATTGCCAAGGAAGCGATGAAAAAATTGGAATGAACGGCTGGTTAGCTGAAGGGAATATGTATTTAGCAATGAATGGTGGAGTAACTATTAATGGAAGCTTTAAATTTACTAGTAATTGTCCTTCGAGTTTACAAACGCATCTTGCATGCGGACCTAAACACTGTTGCTGCATTGGAGTAACAATACCCTGCCTCATCAATGGAGGCTTCAACTATAATGTTTTTAGTGCCGGAGTTGCAGCAGTAGTTTCAGCCAAAGGCCCAAAACCGCTCTATTTTGCGGGGGCAGTAAATTGCAACTATAATATTTTTGATAAAATAAGCGGCAACTTTAATTATGACTTTAGTTATGGAACAAATTGCACACCGGTATCAAACTAAATGAGATCAGTTATTTACATATTACTATTGATCTTGATCGGAAGCGATAAATTTGTATCGCAGACTCATGATTTGATCTTTGTGAAACATTTTACAAAGAAAAACAAAGTTGTATTAAGAGTATTGCCTAAAAACAAAACCTCATTTGATGAAACTACAGCCAAGGCCCTGGAGGTGGTAAGATATGACAATAT
>JAGPDW010000046.1:0-17023 GCA_018057345.1 Bacteroidia bacterium
AAAAAATTAATGTAATCGCCTTTGGCAAGTTTTGCTCCAAAATTACGCGCAAAACCTCTTTCGCTATTCTTGATCTTATGATAAGATACTTTTAATGTATCAATATTCTTAACAACAGCTTCTGTATCATCTGTACTCCCATCATCCACAATGATCACTTCAAAATTTTGGTACTCTTGCTCGAGTAGCGATATCACTGTTCTTGTAATGAGACTTGCCCTATTGTATGTTGGTATAACAATAGAGAAAAAAATCTTATCTTTTATGTGATCATTAACCTTCACAATTAAACTATCTTACAATAAATATCTGAACCTTTAAAACTACTTTCCCAACCTAGGCTTAACTCCATTTCGGTATCCGCATTAAATATAGTGTATCCATTTCTTTTTAAGAAATCGCTCATGAATTGTAAACTATCTCCTTGTGCTTTCAAATTTGTATCGTTTGCCTCAATAAACAACGCAGGCTTGAATTTTTGAATGATCCCTTGCGAGCCCAACAGAACTTTCATTTCAAATCCCTCAACATCTATCTTTATAAGATCTATTCTACTTATCGCTTGGCTCTTAGAAAACTCATCAAGCGTTGTGATCTCAACTTCCTCAACTTCGGCATTTACCTCTTTTCCTATGGGCTTGATCCTATTACCACCTGAATTTTTTACATTCTCCACATACATCACTAATTTTTCGGTCTTCTCTCCAAGAGCCAATTTTAGCAAGGCTATATTACCTATGCTTGGGTTCAAAGATAAGTTCTCCTTAAAGCGATGATTCGTTGTTGTAAAAGGTTCAAAACTATAAACCTTTCCACTATCACCTATCTTTTTAGCCATCATTAAAGCCGTTTGCCCAATATTTCCACCAACATCCATCACAACATCTCCTTCTTTTAAATACTTCAAAGAACCAAATGAGGAATCACTCTCCGAGAAAAAATACAACAACCACGATTGGTAATCGTTCAAATTCAATTTATACACTATTCCATATCGCTCACAATAGCGTACATCCCTATCGCTATAACACGTATTTGGTGGGGCCAATTTTATGACAGCCTTTCTATTGCTACTTCGTTGTATCCACCATATCAAAAAAGATTCCATGGGCCGGATCATAAAAACTGTGTGCACTATTTTCAATAAAAATGATTTCATGATCTATGAAGCGAGTTCTATATATTGATCGCAAACTGGGTCTATAGAAAATCTTGTAAGAACAGCATCGTGAATATTCGTTCCGAGTTTTTTAAGGTCTTCCGCTTTAGAATAATATTTTTCTATCACCTCCGTCATTTCGTTCACCAAATTATTCTGATCCACCAGAAATCCATTCTGTTGGTTAATGATATACTCTTCAAAATCACCAACGCCTTTACAAACCATTGATGGCTTAAACAACAAAGCTGCTTCTTTAACTACCTGGTTGCTGGCTTCTGTAAAAGAAGGATGAATAAGCAGATCCGCAGCGCTCAAATGGTCCATCGTGTTATTTACAAAACCAGTGAACAAAACTTTATCTTCTATTCCTTTAGCTTTTAAAAATGCAACTATGTTCTCTTTCTCAGTTCCTTCATCCATAATGATCATTTTCACGTCCAAATTCTTTTTTAGTACATTGTCTAAAACCTGAACAGCCAATATGTGTTGTTTGGATCTTGTCATTCGACTGATCATGATCAGCAGCATCTTGCAGTTCATTTTGTTGCGGATCTCATTTACATTTACCGGATCGGGTTTATGATAGAGATCAAAATTATAACCTAAATGAATAATCCTGATCTTTTTTTGATCAACGCCTTCGTAATTGACCATTTGTTCTTTTACCGCATTGGAAACAACAATAATTCTCTTTGAAAATCGATTGACCAATTTATCAATTCGTATCGCATTCTTGTTTCCTAGGATCATTACGTCGTTTGAATGATGCCGGCAAGGAAAAACCTTTGTCGAAATAAAATATTGCGCAAACACAGCAATGAGGTTAGAAAATTGCAAATGCGAATACACTACATCAATTTTGTTCCTTTTACAGAACCGAATGAGGTAAAACAAATGTTTTACATAGTGAAATGCAGTCGCGGATCCAGGCGTATATGAATGGGTTCTCACTCCCAACTTTTCCATTTCCATATGCAATTGACCCGGTAAACATGTTGTGAGCAAATGAACCTTATTTCCCCTCTTAATAAAACCTTGGCATAAAGATTCAAGGAACACGGTGTGATAATGATTTTGATAATAGACTAAGATGTTCATTTTTCACATTTAAATTCAACATCAAACAGTAATTCCTTTGAACAAAATTCCTCTTTTGGTATTGGTACACCTCGATATTCCACTTTGCATTTGTACTTTTCTAGTATATCCCAAATTTGTTCAAGGGTTTGTCCTAGTTCTTTAATGCTTTCAGGATGCAAGGCCAAAATACCTGAAGGCTTATCCTGATCAAATGTTTCTTTTGCTCCAATAAGCGCGTTTAGTTCGTAGCCTTCCACATCGATCTTCAATATATTGATCTTTAACTTTTCGGCACGTCTATAATCGTCAATACTAAATACTTTTACTTTTGTAACATTAACCGTTCTTTCTGTGTGCACCAAACTATTAGCGTTTGATCCTTCGCCATCGCTTGAAGTTAAATTAAAATTTAAACTGCCACTTTTATCAGCAATAGCAGCATTCACTAATGTGCAATTTTTTAAGTCATTCAATTCCGCCGTTTTTTCAAGGATCTGAAATGTGCCGGGTGTTGGTTCAAAACAAATAACTCTTCCTTTGTCACTTAATTTTTTTGAGAAGAAGACCGAAAACAATCCAATATGAGCACCAATATCTAAGATCGTATCATTTGGTTTTATGATCTTTTCGAAATAACTAAACGTATCCTTCTCGTAACCATCTTCGTAATATCTATAATACCGTATTGGGAAACGAATATCAAATTCATTAATACGTCGAGCGCGTCCCTTTTTTAAGGTAACCAAATCGAGAAAATTATATATACTCTCTTTTATAAAAGACATTTATCCGTAAATATGTTTAGTGGTCATTTTTAAAAAGCTACGTCTCATCCTTCTTCTTAAACCGATAACGTACGTAAATATTAAACCGATTGTGTCTTCAAAATTTCTCTCTAATCGTAAAAGTGTATTACTCGTTGTGTGTATTTTGTACATGTGTATTTGCTCCCTGGCTTCTTTTAGCTCAATACCTTTTGCTCTGTATAGTCGCAATAGTATAACTACATTAATAATAATAGCCTCCTCAAAGCATTTTGTTAGGTCTTCTTTTGTTAAGCCAATTGCTTTTATAAGCACGCTGTCGTTAATGAGTTCCATATATTTATCTACAACCTGCTTAAAGTGCTCTTTCTTTAATGCATTGTACTCTGTTTGCTTATTTCCCTCGCGCTCATGAAAACGTATAGCTGCTAATTGTTCATTAATGTAAGCAACATTTCCATGCTTTAATAACTTAAAACCTAAAACCCAATCGCCCGCAATGATATTGCTTATAAATTGTTCTTTTAAAAAGGCCTCACGTTTGATAACACTTCCAATAATCCAGTATTCTGTATTATTCAACATACGCAAAGCAATATGATGCTTACTGTATGTTCCTGTTGGTAATTTAAGTTTTCTTATAACATCTTGCTTAGTTCCTCCGGCATCTATGATGACGTTCTCATTATAAGCCATTATAAGCTCCTTATTTGTAATCAACGGTGATACTGTTTTTTCTATGCATCCTTTATAAAGCAGATCGTCGGAACTTAAAAAACAGATGTATTCGCCCTTTGCCTTTGAAGCCACAAAATTAAAATGATCGTTCAACGTTAAATGTGTTTCGGGCATAATGTAAATTATTCTTTTGTCATTGAATTCTTGAACTACTTTTTCTATGCCGTTTGTTGAATGATTATTTGAAATTACGATCTCTATTTTTCCATAAGTTTGATCAATGGCACTTTGAATACTTGCGCGCAAATACTCATGCTTTTGATCGAACGTTGGTATCAAAATACTTACTAAAGGTATAGAGTTGTCTTTCACGATCGAATTATTTTATTCAAAACAGTTCTAAGTTCAGGAATAATTAATGTATAGATCACAGTAATACCTAATAACACCGTGGTTAAACCCAACAAACTGAACTTAAGATCAAATTGCATCTGAAGAAGTTTAACGCCAAGAACTAGAGCTATTGAAGTGATCAATGGCAATGCTACATCACTTTTATACCACCTCATTAATTCTCCTTTCAAAAAAAAGTGATGGAATACAGGAATGCTTACCATCACATAGCCGGCATTAACAATTAACCACACAAAACTAGCACCGAGCGCACCATATGTTTTGGTTAAAAAGTAAAGGAGGGGCAACATAATAATGATAACAATAAGGTTTTGGTAGATGGTAAAACGCGTATTGCCTTTGGCGAGCATAAATAAATACGGAACCCACATCATGCAATTAAAAACGCTTCCAACAACGCACACTTGCAATATAGCTGAAGTATTGTTGGTTAACTTTATGTTTCCGGTCCAAAACATGAGGATCTCGCTTGCGAAAAAGAATAAAACACAGCCAATAGGAAAAATGATGACTGAAACCCAACGCGCGGTTTGATGATACAATTTTACAATCGATGTTTGATCATTGGCGCTGATCAGCCCTGTTAATTTTGGAAAAACCACAGGTTGAATAGGAGAAATGATCTGATTTATGGCGCTTGCAATTAAAAAAGCCAAACTATAATAACCCACATATTCCAATGTAAGCATTTTGCTTACTACAATTTTATCTAATTGCGTGATAAAAAATGTAATGGCCGAAATACCTGCCATTCCCAAAGCAAATCGCCATATTTTTTTTATCTCTAACAGCGAGAATGCCGTTTTGATCTTCGCCAAAAAAGCCGGTCGCCAAACATATATCCTTAAGATCAATGTAAAAAGAATAGTGATAGCGATCTGCCAAATAAAATACACTTCAACACTCGCTTCAAAGAACATTAATACAAAAATAACACCTACTGCTTTCACCACACTATATATGGCATTTAAAACCGCATTTTGGATTTGCTTCTCAAAACCGATCATTACGCCATTATAAATACTAATTGGGAATTGAAACACAAACACTATTCCCATAAGCAACACCGCCTTTTGAATTGCTGAAACCGAAAGCGTTTCGGCATTTACCCAATGCGATGCAATTAAATGAGAACAAGAGACGATTAAAATACCAAGAGCAAATGCGATGGCCCAATAAATAATTTCCACTGAAAAAATAAGATCATAAGTGCTCTTTAAACTAGTGTTAACTGCTTTATCGATGGCTATTTGTCTGCTGATAGCAGTACTTAGTCCAAGATCTAATAAAGACAAAGTTCCAACTAGTGTAGAATAAAACGAGATCAAGCCATACGATTCGATCCCTATTAACTTTACATATATAGGTACAAAAAATATACCCACCATGGCTGTAACTACTCTGCTTAAAAGAGTGATGATGAATTTTGTTTTATCCGATCGCGATTTTGGTTGCATTAAAGGATAATTTCTGCATAAAGATCAAAATCGCTCGCCTCATTTACTTTTACATTCACAAAAGAGCCAACGGAAATATAATTTGAGTTATCTGCTTTAATTAAAACCTCATTGTCTACATCCGGGCTATCAAATTCTGTTCGTCCAACATAAAACTCACTTTCTTTTCTATCCACCAAAACCTTGAAGGTCTTTCCAACTTTAGTTTGATTATTTTGAAAAGATATCTCTTGTTGGATTTTCATTACCTCATCTGCTCTCCGCTTCTTCTCTTTTTCACTTACATCATCCTTTAAATTAAAAGCATGTGTGTTTTCCTCATGCGAATAGGTAAAGATCCCGAGACGATCGAATTTTGTTTCCTCCACCCATTTCAACATCTCTTCGTGGTCTTGCTTTGTTTCGCCGGGATATCCTGCAATTAAAGTAGTTCGTAAAGCAATGCCCGGAACTTTATCTCGTATTTCGTTTACAATATCAATTGTTTTTTGTTTAGTAATACCGCGGCGCATGCTCTTAAGCATATTATCGCTTATATGCTGCAAAGGCATGTCCAAATAATTACACACATTACTTCTCTTCTTCATCACATCCAACACTTCCATAGGAAAACCACTTGGGAAAGCATAATGTAGTCTGATCCACTCTATTCCTTCTACGTCACTTAATTGATCCAACACATTGGCCAGTTCGCGTTTCTTGTAAATATCCAAACCGTAATACGTGAGATCTTGCGCGATGAGGAGCAATTCCTTCGTTCCTTTTGATGCCAAAGTTTTTGCGCGCTTTACTAATTCTTCTATTGGAACAGAATTATGTGAGCCACGCATTAAAGGAATAGCACAAAAACTACATGGCCTATCACATCCTTCGCTAATTTTAAAATAGGCGTAATGATTTGGCGTGGTAAGCAAGCGCTCTCCAACCAATTCATGTTTATAATTTGCTTTTAATGTTTTTAATAAGCGTGGTAGATCGCGCGTTCCAAAATACGCATCCACATCCGGTATCTCCTTTTCAAGATCGCCTTTATAACGTTCACTTAAACAACCGGTAACATAAACTTTTTCTACCGAGCCCTCTTTTTTTGCTGCAACGTATCGTAAAATAGTATCAATACTTTCCTGTTTGGCATTATCTACAAATCCGCAGGTGTTTATGATCACTATGTTATGGTCATCATCCTCACTCTCATGTTGCACATCAAATTTATTGGCCTTTAACTGGCCCATCAACACCTCGCTGTCAACCAAATTCTTGCTGCATCCGAGGGTAACCACATTAACTTTATTCTTCTTTAGGGTTTTAGTTTTCACCAGTTCTTCTTATATTTACAAATATAGCATTTTAGCAGTTATTTTCAGTTCTCATTTTGCTTAAAAACACATGCGGCTCTACGATAAAATAAGACCTTTCGCTCAGTTCGTTCTTCCATTTCTTGTGATGTGGGTACTCATCGTTATTGGCACTGTTGGATACATACTTATTGAGAATTACAGATTTTTAGATGCGTTTTACATGACCATTATTACCGTTGCAACGGTTGGCTATGGAGAGGTAGCCCCTTTAAGCGACGCAGGAAGAATATTTACCAGTTTTTTAATTATCACCAGTTTTGGTACATTTGCTTATGCCGTATCGGCCATCACCCGATTTGTTGTAGATGGCGAATTTAATAACCTTTTTAAACAACAAAAATTGAACTCAGCAATAGAAAAATTATCAGACCACGTGATCATTTGCGGCTATGGCCGTAATGGAAGACAAGCAGCGCAGGTTTTAAAAAAACACGATAAGCGATTTGTTGTGGTTGAAAAAAATCCAGAGCTAACCGAAACCCTAAATCACAGGTTCAAGGATCTTGTAATTAGTGGAGATTCTACACAGGACGAAGTCTTAATTAAGGCCGGGATATTGCGAGCTAAAGCACTCATTACAACTCTTCCTGTGGATGCCGATAATATGTTCATTGTATTAACGGCAAGAAATCTTAATCCCAAATTAAGCATCATTTCACGCGCGAGTGATGATGGTTCGGATACAAAAATAAAAATTGCCGGGGCGGATAATGTGATAATGCCAGATAAAGTGGGTGGCGCACACATGGCTAGCTTGGTAATGAAACCCGATGTGATGGAATTTATTGATTATGTAACCGCGCAAGGTGGAGATAATAATAATTTAGAAGAGATCACTTTTAGTAATATTCCGGAGCACCTAAGAAATAAAACTTTAAAAGATCTGGAAATAAGAAATAAATCAGGCGCTAACATCATTGGTTTTAAAACCGGTGATGGAAAATATGTGATCAACCCGAGCGCAGATACGCAAATTATTCCTGAGGCAAAGATATTTGTATTGGGAACTCCTGATCAGATAAAAAAGTTGAAGGAGATATTGGGTTAGTACTCCAAAACCATTATTTCTACTCTTCGATTTAACTCCTGTTGTTTTTCTGATGCTTCAGGTAATAGAAATAACATTTCGTGATCCCCTTTTCCGTCGATCTCTATTCTTTTTCCATCAATGCCCTTTTTCATCAAAAAGTTCCTTATCGATGTTGCTCTTTCCTTTGTAAAGTTGATGATCCAAGCTTCTTCCGGCCGATCTCTTCCATTGGAATGTCCAATGATCATTATCTTTAACTGTTCGTTCTTTTTAAGGAGCTTATATAAATTCATCATAGAAGGGATCGAACGCGGAAGGTATTTTGACTCCCCGGGATAAAAATTAATACTTCCTACTGAATGCTTACTTCCCTTTTTTAATTTCGGAAGTACAAATACCAAATGTTTCAATTCAGCGGTATCGCTTATCTCTATTGTTTTACTATATGAGAAACTTTTTTCGTTGTAAAAATTCAAATTATAGTTTACGTTTCTCTTTAACGGCGCTATAAAACCATAGATCCCATCTTTATTACTCGCTCCCACCAAAACGGTATCACCTTTTTGATCTACAAGTGTAATTTCTGCTTCAACCGGTTTATTGTTTTCATCTTTTATTACTCCCCTCATTTCAACTGGTTCACCAAATGCAAATTGTATCGTGTGTCCATCGCCTTCTTCATAAACATTATCCAAAACCAAATAATATATTTCGCCTTTAGTTACCTGAATGTATTTGCAATACGCATCGCCTACTCCTTCATTAACT
Organism: Bacteroidia bacterium; assembly: GCA_018057345.1. Classification (GTDB taxonomy): domain Bacteria; phylum Bacteroidota; class Bacteroidia; order B-17B0; family Aurantibacillaceae; genus Aurantibacillus. The sequence goes on from JAGPDW010000046.1 coordinate 8,712, forward strand.
AATTCCTTTTTTGCTAATAAATTCAAACCGGTTCTCCCAAAAATATCTTCCCTATCACGTGAAATACAAGCGCGCAATGGTTTAACTTGAAAATTAAGAAGGCTATCGCAAAAATTCTTCTCTGCTTTAAAAAGCATAAAGTCATAATCATCTGAAGCTTTGGAGGGTATGATGTCAAATATTAAATTTCCGTTTGTCGCTATAACCAATTTATACCACGCCACGTGATGCTCCTTATCAAACGCATATCTTCCTTTAATTTTTGAAGTTCCTATCTCCTTCTTTATTCCCGACCCTAGAGGCGCAATAGTTTTGCCTACTTTTCTATTTCCTGCAATTGTTATAACCCTGGCAACATCGCAATCGCAAAAAACAGTGTCCAATTTGGAGGTTTGTCCAAACAAATTAAAACATAGAAATATTAGAATTAAAGACCTCACCTATTATGAATGCAAAAAGAATAAAAAGTCACAAAAAAACCCGACCTTTTTTGATCGGGTTTCTTAAATTCTCAAGTTTATAATCCCAACAACACCTCTTCGGGCAACTTACCGCCAAACATCATGCGAGTTGGATTCTCTAACATCTCTTTTACTTTTACAAGAAATCCAACGCTTTCTCTTCCATCAATAATGCGGTGATCGTAACTTAAAGCTACATACATCATCGGACGAATTTCCACTTTTCCATGAATAGCCATTGGGCGCTCTACTACATTATGCATTCCTAAAATGGCACTTTGCGGAGGATTGACAATTGGCGTACTCATCATGCTTCCAAACACACCACCATTTGTAATGGTAAATGTTCCACCCTCCATATCTGGGATAGCTAATTTTCCATCACGCGCTTTTACAGCTAGTTCTTTTATTCCTTTTTCAATTTCTGCTAAGCTCATTAATTCCGCATTGCGTAATATCGGAACCATTAAACCTTTTGGCGCACTTACCGCAATTCCTATATCGCAATATTTGTGTAGCACAATCTCTTCGCCATCTATCATTCCATTTACTGATGGGTAATGATACAATGCTTCACAAACTGCTTTGGTAAAGAAACTCATGAAGCCAATGTTGGTTCCATAAACTTCTTTGAATTTATCTTTATAGCGTGCTCTAATATCATAAATAGCGCTCATGTCAACTTCATTAAATGTAGTTAACATGGCAGTCTCATTCTTTACACTTACTAAACGACGAGCTACAACTTTACGTAAATTCGACATTTTGTTGCGTTCCTGAATGCGATCACCTTTCCAAGTATTGCTTAAAACGCTTTGTACATTTGGCAAACCATTTGATAAAGCTGCTAATACATCTTGCTTAGTGATACGGCCATCTTTACCACTTCCATTCAATTGCTTTGAATTAATTCCATTCTCGGCCATTATTTTTGAAGCAGCTACACTTGGTGTGCCAGTTGCATACGTTGAAGTTGATTTTTCAACAACTACTTCTTTTTTAGGTTCGGCGTTTTTCTCCTCTTTCTTGGCCTCCACCTTTTCAACTTTTGCCTTTGGCTCCGGCTTAAATGATGTATCTACTTTTACAACTACCTGCCCTACTTTTACAGTATCGCCTTCAGCAGCTAATAATTCAATTTTTCCCGATTCCTCAGCATTCAATGTTAATGTTGCTTTATCAGAATCTATTTCTGCAAGCACTTCGTCTTTTTCAACTACGTCGCCGCTTTGTTTTATCCAACGAGCAATAACTACTTCTGTAATTGATTCGCCCGGACTTGGTACTTTTAATTCTACTATTGCCATATAATTTAATTTTGAATTATGAGTAATGAATTATGAATCATATCCCTCAAACTATTTTATTTTACGAGTACTTTAGAAAAAACGTTTTGCATGATCTCTTCATTTTCGGCAGCGTGGCGTTTTGCAAAACCGGTTGCCGGACTTGCCGAAGCTGTTCTGCCAAAATATTTCAAATTCAATCCGCGCATGTTTGCATCCACAAAACGCCAAGGTCCCATGTTCTCTGGCTCTTCTTGAATGAACACATGCTCTCTTGCATTTTCATATTTTGCTAATACCGCTGCTATTTGTTTTTGCGGGAAAGGATACAATTGTTCTAAACGAACAAAAGCAATATCGTTAGCTCCCTCTTTTTCTCTACGCTCAATTAGATCATAATAAATTTTACCCGAACAAAATGCTACGCGTGTGATTTTTTTAACGTCGGCGTTTGGATCGTCTAAAACTTCTCTGAATTTATTTTCTGTGAAGTCTTTTAAAGTACTAACACAGCTTGGGTAACGCAATAATTTTTTGGGCGTAAAGCAGATCAATGGTTTTCTAAAATCTCTTTTCAATTGCCTGCGTAATGCATGAAACTGTTGAGCCGGCGTAGTAGCATTAATGATCTGCATATTATTCTCGGCACACATTTGCAAAAAGCGTTCGACACGAGCGCTTGAGTGCTCCGGGCCTTGACCTTCATAACCATGTGGTAATAACACAACCAAACCATTCATTCTTCTCCATTTATATTCGGAAGATGATAAATATTGATCGATGATAATTTGTGCGCCATTAAAAAAGTCGCCAAACTGTGCTTCCCAAATTGTAAGGGTATTTGGTGATGCATAAGCATAACCATATTCAAAACCTAAAACGGCATATTCACTTAAAAATGAATTATAAATATCAAGTTTACCTTCTGTTTCTAAATGATTTAATGGGATGTGTTCTTCCTCACTGTCTTCTACTTTAACAACTGCATGTCGGTGCGAAAAAGTTCCGCGCTCTACATCTTGTCCACTAAAACGAACATTATGCCCTTCATTCATCAACGATGCATAAGCCATTAATTCACCCATCGCCCAATCATACGCGTCATTTTTGATCATGTTCTGGCGATCTACAAACAACTTCTCGATCTTATTAAAGAACCTCTTCTCTTTTGGAAGTTCGGTACTTTTTTTAGCGAGGTCTAAAAATATTTTTTTATCAAGGGCAGTTTCAGGCGATTCATCAAAATCACTTGCTTTGGCCATTTGCACACCCTTCCATTGTCCTTGTAAAAAAGAAGCAACCTTGGTTTTTTCTACTTTTTTAGCCGCTGCTAAATTTGTTTCCAAATTATCTTTGATCTCTTTTTCAATTGCGTTGATCTCTTCTTCCGAAAAGGCTCCTTCTTCAATTAATTTTTTAGCATAGATCTGTTTTGGATTGGGGTGAATTGCAATTTGCTTGTAAAGCAGTGGCTGCGTAAAACGTGGCTCATCGCCTTCATTATGTCCGTATTTACGATAACATAAAATATCAATAAAAACATCCTTGCGAAAATTCATACGGTATTCTATAGCCATTTTTGACACCAACGTTAATGCTTCCACATCATCTCCATTCACATGAAAAATTGGTGCCTTAGTTATTTTAGCAACGTCGGTACAATACGTACTTGAGCGCGCATCCTGGTAGTTAGTTGTAAAACCAACTTGGTTATTAATTACAAAATGTACTGTACCGCCAACTTTGTACGCATCTAAATGCGCCATTTGCACAACTTCGTAAACAAGGCCCTGGCCTGCAATGGCAGCATCACCGTGAATTATAATTGGACAAACTTTACGATGATTTCCTTTATGTAGGCCATCAATTTTTGCACGGGTAATTCCCTCTACCACCGGTGCAACAGTTTCCAAATGCGAAGGATTAGGGGTTAGTGAAATATGAACTTGCTTTCCCGACTCACTCATTACATCACTGCTATAACCCATGTGGTATTTCACATCGCCATCAAACAAACCATCTTCACTTGGACGGCCTTCAAATTCTGTAAAAATATCAACGGTTGGTTTATTCATAATGTTGGCCAACACATTTAAACGACCTCTGTGCGCCATTCCTATCACATAATCTTCAATGCCTAAACTAGCGCCATGTTCCATTAACGAACTCATAGCAGGTAAAAAAGATTCAGCACCCTCCAGTGAGAATCGCTTTTGCCCTACAAATTTTGTTGCCAAAAAATTTTCGAAGGTTACGGCTTCCGTAATTTTTTTTAGAATGCTTCTTTTTTGCTCCTTTGTGAACTCAGGAATATTCTTTGAGATCTCCATTCGCTCTTGTAACCAACTTAGCAAATTCGGGTTACGGATAAATGCATATTCTACCCCAATACTTTGGCAGTAGGTTTGCTCTAAATGAGCCACAATATCTTTCAGTTTTGCAGGGCCAATTTCAATTTCCGTTCCGGCCTGAAATACCGTTTCCAAATCAGACGCATGAAGATCAAATACATCTAAACCCAAACCCGGTTTATATTTACGACGTGTTCTTACAGGATTAGTTTTGGTGAATAAGTGGCCACGCGACCTGTAACCATTAATCAAATTAAGAACAGCAAACTCTTTACTAATGTTATTCTGAAATATTGAGGTTGAAGCACCTTTTGGTTTTGCTTCATAATCTGCCCTGGCGAATTCAAACCCTTTAAAAAAATCTTGCCAGGTCTTATCTACCGAATTTGGGTCTTTTACAAATTGAGAAAATAGTTCCTCAATAGCGTTCACATCGCTGGTTCCTAAATATGAAAATTTATCCATTTTATAAATTTATACAACCTTCAAATTTAACAAAATTAAACCTATAAACGCCATTTTTACCTTACATTTGTAGAGATGATACAGCGAACGATTAAATTGGGTCTTTTTGTAATGTTTACAATGCTTTTAGGGCATTTGAGTGCTCAAAACACCAACCAGGTTAAGGTAGATCAGTTGATCGAAAAAAAAGCTGAATACCACAAGCTTACAAATGGAGAAGTTGATGGTTATCGTATAAAGATCCATTTTGGGGTAGATAAAGAGGCCGCTCAAAATGTACGCACTAAATTCTCTGCTAAGTTTACCGATATTGGCACCAATGTAGAATACCAACAGCCCAATTTTGTGGTTTTGGTTGGTGATTATAAAACCAAATTAGAAGCATTTGAAGCCTTGAAAAAAATTCAGGTAGAATTTTCTAACGCCTTTATCGTAAAAGGAAAGATCCGCGCTAAAATATAAACTTTAAACAAGCTCTATTTTTTTATGGGAAATAAGGTAAAGGAATTCAACGATTACCGCGCCAAAATGAACGAGGTTATTCTTGGTAAAGATAATTTAGTAATAAAACGTTTATTTAATTTAGATACACAAACCTATAGTGAAGGTGCACTAAATGTAAAAACAAAAGAAATGCTTGGCCTTGTTGCGAGCATGGTTTTACGTTGCGATGATTGCATTAAATATCATTTAGAAAAATGTCACTCGCAAGGTTGCACCACCGAAGAGATCTACGAAATTTTTGCAGTTGCTAATATTGTTGGGGGAACAATAGTTATTCCACATACAAGAAGAGGCGCGGAATTTTGGGAGGAGTTAACTAAACACTAATTTTTAGAGGTATTAACCACGAAAGGCACGAAAATCTAACACGAAAGGCACTAAACTTTCGTGTTTTTCGTGAAAAATATTTTGTGTGTTTCGTGGTTAAAAAAGAATCAGATCTCTAAAAATCTACTTCTATATTTCGGATCTATCATGGCGCAGTTAGTTGTTTTACCATGTGTTTTGTAACGGCGTTTAGCGATATAATCGTAAACCAAATTCCTTAAGGGTGGAGGAATAATAACAAATACTACCAATAGCGGCCACAAACCCTTCATGTATAAAGTTAAACGTAAAGCCGCGCAAGATTTGTTGTGTACCGAATAATTTTTCACTAGGATCATGGTATCACTATCATTCGAGATCTCAAAATAGTCTAATATGGTTTTTCCTGTTTCACTTTTTAATGGTACAAAATTTAATTTGGGACCACTTTCTTTTTCGCGAGCCAGTAAATAATTTACACTGTTATTGCAAAGGATACAATCGCCATCAATTAATAAAATGGGTTGCCTTTTTAAGATCTCGTTAATATCGGTCATGGTGCTTTTGCAGGAAATAAAATTAACGCTTAATGACCTTTTTAGTAGTAATAAACGTTTGTTCGTTGAGTTGTTGAGTGATGCGAATAAAATAAATCCCTTCGGAAACATCAGTCATAGATAATTCGCAAACGTGCTTGTTCACTTTTTCAAATTTGATCTTTTGTCCCAGCATATTGGTAAGTTCAATTTCTTTAATACTCACAAAACCTTCGGCACTTTCTATCATCACATGATCAGTTGCAGGATTTGGATATACACGAACCGAATTCTCATTCGCAAAATTATCTTTTACACTTACATCTGGTGCTTTAGAAGAATAGAAAGAAACGCCGCCGCCTGAATTACCAATAAAAAGATCGGGCTTACCATCTCCGTTAATGTCCTCGTACCAAGGTGTAGAATACGTTGGTTCTAAAATACCATTGGCGGTTGAATCTATCAATATGCAAGAGCTAGTTGAAACCGAAGGCACATCCCATAAATAAATTTGCCCTGTGATACAGCCTCCTAATAATTTTGTTTGCGGTCCTTCATTATAAAAATACGGCGCGCCAAATCCATCCAAGCCGTACACAAAAAAATCTCCTTTTAAAGAAATATTAGGAAAAGATCCGGTTACCAAAGTGAATGATGGGGCACTTGCCGTTCCGTTGTTGCGATAATAATATACCTTACCATTTTTTGTTGCAACCATCAGATCCAACTTTCCGTCTTTATCATAATCGAATAATTGTGGGATAGGGTCGCTGGAAGGAAAATTAATAGAGAAAAAATTGAATTTATAAATAGAAAAATTACATGGATTACCAGCGCCCGCCGTATTCTCGTACCAACTGAGCGCATTTCCATTTGTAATTACAAAAAGATCAACGTCGCCATCGTTATCAATATCTCCAGGTGCCGGAACCGCTGAAATGATTGAACCACTTAATACTGTAGAAAGATCAGCATAATCTTTTGTGATCAAAGAAAAAGATGGCTGTGCTGTTGTTCCAATATTTCTGTACAAGAAAAAACGTGGGCGACGAGCTCCATTCAAATAAATTCCGCCTCCTCCAATAACAAGGTCTTTTTTTCCATCGCTATCATAATCCAATAAAATCGGCCGGGATGCTTGCCCTACCTCTATCATTTCATCCTGCAAAAAATTATTTTTTACAAATTGGAAATTTAACGTGCTAGTACTGCTGGTATTTTTATACAACCAAACACTCGTTGCATTCTCACTTCCAAAAGCATTTGGGGCACCTATCAATTCTCTTACATTGTCATTATCGGTATCTACATAATAGGTACACGGAAAATTATTGAATTTGACCTGAGTGGTAGATGCTTTATTTGGGTAATTCGGGAAAAGTTTAGTTGTATCTGTAATAATAGCATTCGCAATTGTTCCATCGTTTTGACAATACTCAATTGTGTTACACGAAATATCGCCAATGATCAGATCCTGATCGCCATCACCATCTCTATCAATGCACATTAATGCTGCACCGGCATGAAGTATCTTATTTTGATTTGCTGCAACAATACTATCGTACGCGGGGCGATTAGGGCACTGCGCCAGATCAACCTGGCATGAACTCTCGCTTACTTTCCCCCAGCATCCATCTGCAAGGTCAAAGCGCAAACTATCCAAAGGCAAACCTTCTTCTACTCTTACATTTTTATGATACTCAATAAAAATTCCTGTAGCGCTAAAGGTGAGAATATCTATATCACCATCGTTATCAATATCTACAATACCAGGCAAACCAACCGGCCCCGAATAAATATTTGAAATAGAAGGTGCGCCTGTTGGATTATAATCTGTGTAAAGGATCGAATAGACCATTTGAAATTGCAAACCCGTTGAAGCATTACCAATATTTTTCCAAACTTGTATGCCACCGGTAACCGAAACAAAAAGATCTGCCTTGGTATCGGCATTATAATCCTGCATCAGTGCCCAATTATAAACGTGAGGGAATTTTGAAGTAAGATCAGGGCGGTATTTATATTTTGCTTGGCCCGGATTGCCTACATTCTCGAAACACTTAAAAGCACCTAAAGATGAGTTGTTGAGTTTATCATAAATAACCAAATCATTTTTGCCATCGTAATTTATATCGCAATTTGAGAACGTAGCCGCATTTATACCCCCTGCCCAAGCTAGTTTTTGGCAGTAATTATTTTCGAGTACCGAAATGGTATCTATACCAACCATTAATTGGGCTTTACCACTTAAGTGGGTTAATAGTACCAGTGACAAAAAAAGTGTTCTCATCTATACAAATTTAGCTAAAATTGCTCTATTTATTGCTACATTTACGTATAGGGTGATTAAATTTTGGTAAAGAACATTAAATATTTCTTTTGCTTAGTTTTTCTTGTGGTTTT
>JAGPDW010000204.1:0-4877 GCA_018057345.1 Bacteroidia bacterium
CATATCGTTTATTTTGTAACAAAATTAAGCTTACCGCATAACTGAGGGTTTTATAAGAGCGATAGTTTTAAGCTACTTTTTAACAGGCGCAATAGCCTTGAAATACTCGGTTGTAATGAACAACTTACCAAATACGAAGTACTGAATAGTAGCCCATTCTTTTTTATCATCAAAATTCACATAAAGTCTGTCGGGATCGTACTTGTAGCGAACACCATATTCCAAGTTACGTTCGGAAGGCGTTGGCTTGAAATAGAAAAAATAATTATGCTTTTTATCGTTCTTGTCGGTTAAAGTAAAACTAGCAAAGGGCTTGCCTTTTTTACTTAGCGAATCACTTGTTGATTTGTCTGAGCCGGTAAAAATGGCTTCGCAATTGAGGTTTAAAAAATACGCCAGGTATTGTTTCATGTTTAGCTCCTCAAAAGGCAGTTTGTTGCCCTTATGGTCGCTCAATTCAAATTTCTTTGTGGTAATGATATCGATCACAAAGGAAGAATCGGGCTTAACCATGTTAGAATACTCAATGCGCTTTAATTGATCTGGCGAAAAATTGATCACCGATAAATTACGCCAAAATTTTTCTTCAACAATGTATCGCGTATTTAAATAACCCGTAAAGCCCGGGATAAACACAACAAAGGGATCAGGATAATTGTCGCCACTTTCAATATTCGTTAGCAGCATATGTGTTCCTTCGCCATCCGCTGTTTCGTGACCAACATAATATTGTTTTATAAGCTCATCCTTTGCGTAGATCTCAACTTTTATAGCTCTATAGGCCAAAATCTTTAAAGCAGCCTCTTTGGCCTGTTTGGCAACCGGGTGTTTTACTTCAATACTCTTAATGGTCTCTAATAAAGTAAGTATGGCATCAGGGCGAACATAAAATTTGTCGTTCACCATCCAACCCTTTGGCGTTCGCACAACGGTACATTGTTTACCATTTTTATCGGCCATAAATATTTTGGTGATAGAAGTGGTATCTTTTACTTTAAAATTTCGAGAGTCCTCGTCCAATGTGCTCGTGCCGCCTTTTTTCTTGAAAATAAGAATGGAGCCGATGATAAGGGCAATCAGAACAATAATGGTAATAAGCGATGAGCGTTTCATTCAGCGCTAAAGATAAAGAAAATTAGGGAGGATTTAGTGTATCAAGAAAACATCAAGTTCAAGGCTTGCGAAATCCAAAAAATTAGGAGTTTACTACGGTAAATGACCAATTTTTTGGATGAGCGTAACGCAGAAATTGATGTTTTATTGAAACACGAATTAAAACTCGCTGCGTGTGCCAAATAAGGAGTTGGCAAGTCGATTATAACGCAATGATACCTCAAAGCCAACGTTGTTTGCTGTTAGGAGCGGCCAATAATAAGTGGGGTTTCTGAAAATTAAAAAACACAAGTTTTATCTTGTGTTTTTGAAAGTTTAGTTGAGGCAAATTAACTCACTTCGCAAGGGGTGGTTGAAACAACAACACCATTTACTTTTTCTTGAGTTTTCATTGCGCTGCAGTCTGTTTTAAATTTTTCAACGTCGCTTTTGCTTGTCGATTTTTTTGTCTGTGTAGAAAGAACAGTTCCACTCGCTGTTTTACAAGTGCAAGTTGCTTCCTTCATACATGAAGTCATTGTAATAGCTAAAATGAATAAGGGCAGTAATAGTTTTTTCATGGTTTTGTTTTTTTTAAATATATGAAACTATTTCATAATGTGGAACCGGCTTAAATTTTTAGAATAAACCTATAAATGAGACCTAATTAAAACTCACTGCGTGTATCAAATAGGGAGTTAGCAAGTCGGTTATAACGCAATGATACCTCAAAGCCGCCGTTGCTTTTGCTTGCTGATTTATATCCTGAAATGTTCACATCGTACGCCATTCCAATAGCGTAATCGCCAAGTTCAAGTATTAGCTTAGGGATCAAAGCATCTTTAGAGCGGTAGAACAAGCCGAATCCAATAGCATTTTGAGTTTTTTCGCCAGTTGTTTTGGTTCCCGTTGCTAGGCGTACTTTTATATAACTTCCCGTAACAAATTCGTAAGCACCACGGATCTTATACTCGGCAGGAATAGACTTATCTTTTTTACCTTGTTTTTGAATAACGAAAGCAGGGGTTAATGTAAAGCGAGTGTCTTCAAAATCAATATTTGAGAATAATGAACCAACTAATCTCATTGGTAAACGGTAAACAGAACCCGCTGCAAATTCTTGTTTAGGTCTGTTCAAGTGATAAGCTGCTAATCCGATCCTAACTTTTGTAACATCATCATGATCGGTATCAATTTTAACTGAACTGGCTTCATAAGCAATTCCCATTCCAAGATCAGTTGTAGTAAAGTTGCGATATATAGAATTTTCTCCTGAATTAGCTTCAGGATCAATAGCATTTCCGTTGAATTGCGAAGCGTAAGTAAGCTTAGAATAATCTGCTGAGTTACCAATAGCACCACCGTATAGTCCTGCACATAAAACACTTTTCTTACTAAGCTTTACTAAACCACTTATGTTAACCATTGCCTGAGTTCTTGATAATTTTGCAGCACCGGCTCTGTCTTGGAACATAACTAATCCTAAACCCAAAAACGCTTTTCTTCTCTTACTTTTAAATAAACCCGCATCAACCGAAAGATTAATGGTTTTAAAAGGGTTACCCATTGCTTGCCATTGACTACGATAATTTACAATTGCTCTAAAATACCCCGGAAAGAAACCTGTATTGGCAGGATTTATCAAAAGTGGAGTCTCACTCACTTGAGAGAAGTGAATGTCCTGCGCCCTTGTTTGCACAGCACTCGTTAAAACAAAAACTATTAATATGATTCTCAAATTTTTCATAATTCCTCTTTTAGATCTTATCTCACTAATGTTACGTTACCTTTATATTCTTTTGGTTCGTTGTATACGTTGTTGAATGTGATATGGTATGCGTACACTCCCGTTTGTGCTTGCGCTCCATTAAAGTTTCCGTCCCATCCAACAGTTGGGTCGGTGCTTCTAAATACTTGTTGACCCCATCTGTTCCATATACGGATCTCAAAATTGCGGGAGTATTTTCCGCTACCCAAAATACCAAATACATCATTTTTACCGTCACCATTTGGAGAGAAGCCCGAAGGTAATGCAGCTTCTTCTTTTCTATCGGTGAACACGGCAACAACTTTTTCTCCCATAGGATTACCGAAGGTGATCCCAATGGAATCTAAACTTAAAGGACGGTTGTTCGACTCCACATGATTCTCTAATTCCCAATGATCGAACACAAACGTTGTATCAATTGGTTTTGCCTTAAAGCCCATTTGACCTATAAAATATTTACCCGACCAAAGGTAATAGGGTAACACGTTTGTATTTAATTTAACTGTTCCGGCATCAGTTGGACGTACATCAACTGTGATATCGTAAGGACCAACTAAACCATAACAACTTACGGTATTAAATGCAGTAGCCATAAATTCACAACGATTGGTAATGGCGCGTTTTAATATAGACATGTTTGTATCCCAAAGATCTGTTTGTGTTACAAATGCTCCCGGAAGAGGAACTGTACCAGGGTCTTCATGCTTTTTGTATTCGTTACGATACAGATCGTTGATAGTTTGCCAGTGTGCAAGAATTTCGGTGCAGCGCAATGGGCCATTCAAAAGATCTTGGTAGCGCATCAAATAATCTCTACGGAATTCAGCGTTACCACCGTTCTTATTCATAAGGTTATTAAAAATAACTCCCTGACCATTGTAAGCATTTGGAGTCAAGTTATAAGTCCCTGTATAAATGGCACATGGTGTGGATTTTGGATTATTAAATGAATTTCCTTGAGTTACCCAAGTGTACTGGAAAGCCGAAGGCATGTTCCAAATATAATGATGCCATCTGCCGCCACTTGTAAGTGTATTCGTGCCTTTTGCCATAGCAATGTTGAAATTGTACAAATCCGCATTTTGACAATAGCTATTCATTATATTCCAATCAATAAAATTTGGAATATCCATTCGGCTTTTAAGCGTGGTATAGTATTGATTGGGTGGATTAAGTGTTGGAGCATTGAATGGATATCCTGATGCAAATGGGTAAAGATAGGTTGGCCCAGGGCCGTTCCAGTTATTAGTTAAAGTATGGGTTTGTACAGCACCTTCTTGTGGAGGATTTCCATGAAGGAACAACATGGTAGTTTTATCTTTCGCGGTTTGTTGATTATAATACGCTTCATAATCAACATCCATAACTTCCTTAAAGTTATAGGTGCCCATATATTTGGCATTTATAAATACTGCAATAGGTTTGTAGTGCAATGGATTTACTTTTATATTATTTTTGGCAGCTAAGGTTTGTACAAATACATCTCTTAAACCAGTGCCCATTGATCCCATTGCTGCATTGTTAGAGTGAGATTCATAATCTCCTCCATATACATCAAGGCTGGTAAATAAAGTTCGCGAACTTACACCAAGTTCCGGCACATTAAATATTTGGTTCTCAAAATCGCAACCAAATCCTCGTCTATCATCAATGCTTAAGTTGAAACCTTTTTGAGTTACTAGCCAAGATTCGTTATCAGGTTTTTTCATAGAAGCATATCCTTCTGTAACAAAACGATTCTTTCCTTTAGATTGAAGCTCATAATATTCTGTATGAACCGACGTGGCAGGTGTTCCAACTTGGAACCAAAGAGGAGGCACGGGAGGTGGTATTGCTGTATTGGATCCGTCAACAGCTATTGAAAGAACACCAAATTTACTTGAGAAATCAGATTCAAGAACACCCGCTTCACAGAAATAGGTATTGGTTTCGCAAAAGCTAGGCAAGTAATTTAATTCGCAATATCTTGGCGGTATTGCAGGAGTTATTGTAAAATTAGTTTGAGGATATGTTACAG
>JAGPDW010000205.1:0-4755 GCA_018057345.1 Bacteroidia bacterium
AAACCATATTGTTATTGAGCAACCGAACTGATCTGTTGCAAAAATTCTCTAAAATGTTCAAAATACCTGAGATGATCATCAGTACTTTGTTTTTGATCACAGGTATTTACTTAGCAACGCAATTGCCGTTTGGAAGTAAATATGATTATTTGTTTTGGATAAAATTAGTAATGGTTTTCGCTTCTATTCCAATTGCGATAATTGGATTTAAGAAGTCGAATAAAATCTTAGCGGCTTTAAGTTTATTATTGATAACAGGAAGTTATGGATTAGCAGAAGTGTACGGAAAGAAAAAGGCAATTATTGCTGTGGATGCAAATGCAGCAATTGCCAACGATGGTATTGCCTTATACGAAGCTAATTGTAAATTGTGTCACGGTGCTGATGGAAAGTTAGCTATGGCCGGAGCAAAGGATCTTAGCGCAACAACAATGGATGTAGCCGCCATAAAAGAAATTATTTTGAAAGGGAAAAGCACCATGCCGCCGGCTCCGGTGAATGATGAACAGGCACAAATGATCGCTGACTATGTGCACTCGAGCTTGAAAGGCAAATAGAAGAACGATTAATGAAGGATTTACATAGCACTGAAAAACCCAAACTTACCTGTGTATTAATTGGCGTTGCTTCAAAGCAACAGGAAACCGAGCAGGTAATGGAATATCTTGATGAACTTGAGTTTTTAGCTCGCACTTACGATCTTGATACAGTTCGCGTATTTACACAACGCCTTGATAAACCTGATAAATCAACTTATATCGGTAAAGGAAAAGTAGAAGAGATCTCTGCTTACGTGAAAGAGAATAAGGTTGATGTGCTCATATTTGACGATGAGATCTCGCCATCGCAACAACGAAATTTAGAAAAGGTGTTCGGTAAAAAAATATTGGACCGTACTACATTGATCCTTGAGATATTTGAACAACGCGCGCAAACCGCTCATGCAAAAACGCAAGTGCAATTAGCACAGTATCAATACATGTTACCGCGCTTAACAGGGATGTGGACGCACTTAGAACGTCAGCGCGGAGGAACCGGAACGCGCGGAGGAGCGGGTGAGAAGGAAATCGAAACAGACAGACGTATTGTTCGCGATAAAATTGCGTTGTTGAAAGATCGATTAAAGGAAATTGATAGGCAAATGGCCACGCAACGTAAAAATCGCGGCGATCTTATTCGCGTTGCTTTGGTAGGATACACCAACGTTGGTAAAAGCACCATCATGAATATTTTAAGTAAGAGTGAAGTGCTTGCCGAAAATAAATTGTTTGCAACCTTAGATACAACGGTAAGAAAAGTAACCATCGACAATGTGTTCTTTTTATTGAGCGATACAGTTGGATTCATCAGGAAATTACCAACGCAATTGGTAGAAAGTTTTAAAAGTACCTTGGACGAAGTGCGTGAAGCTGATCTTTTGGTGCATGTGGTGGATATCTCGCATAAGAATTTTGAGGATCATTATAATGTGGTGAATCAAACTTTACATGATATAAAGGCCGGAGATAAGCCGGTTTTGCTTGTCTTCAATAAGATCGACGCATTTAAATATAAACCAAAGGATGAAGATGATCTTACGCCAACAACGCGAGAGAATTTGTCGTTGGAAGAGGTAAAAAGAACCTGGATGAGAAATTTGAACAACAATTGTATTTTCATAAGTGCCATCAATAAACAAAACATGGAAGAGTTGCGGAGCACATTATATAAAATGGTGAAAGAAATGCATATCAAACGCTACCCTTATAATAATTTCTTATATTAATGAATGTAGAGTTTGTATACGCAGAAGCAAATGATCTCAAGAAAATTGTTGAGACCTATAACTCAACTGTTGCTTCTCGTTTAGTTACTGCCGATCTGGAGCCGGTTTCTGTAGAAAGCAAACAACAGTGGTTCGAGTCGCACAATAAAACTAATCGTCCGCTTTGGATCGTAAAGTACAATGGTAATTACGCCGGTTGGATGAGTTTTAATAGTTTTTATGGGCGTCCCGCTTATGATATTACTGCCGAAGTAAGTATTTATTTAGAAGAAAGCGTTCGCGGAAAAGGCTTGGGAAACGTATGCTTACAAAAAGCAATTGATGAAAGTAAACCAAGGGGAATTAGGAATTTATTAGGTTTTATTTTTGGACATAACGAACCTAGCTTAAAATTATTCTATAAATTTAAGTTCGAAAAATGGGCCCATTTTCCTAAGGTGGCCAATATGGATGAAGTAGAAAGAGATCTGATAATTTTAGGTTTAAGAATTAACTAATGGCAAAGCACGAAATAAAAAAAGTAGATCTTTCATTTGAAGTATATCAAAGCGAAAATGATCTGGAAGCAAGTGATCAATTACTTTTAAATAAAGCAAAAGAAATGGCGAAGAATGCTTATGCGCCGTATTCAAAATTTAAAGTGGGTGCCGCTATACTTTTAGAAAATGGGACAATTGTTACGGGAAATAATCAAGAGAATGCGGCTTATCCCAGCGGGACATGTGCGGAAAGAACGGCCGTTTTTTACGCATCAGCTCAATATCCAACAAATAAAATTAAAGCTATTGCTGTTATTACTGATAATGTAAAACAATTGGAACCGGTAACGCCTTGCGGTTCGTGCCGACAAGCTTTAGCAGAGTATGAAATAAAATTTAGAGAACCAATTCGTGTGATCATGGGTTCGGCTTCCGGAAAAGTTTATATTGCTAAAAGTGTTGAGAGTTTATTGCCCTTGATGTTCAATCAAGATCATTTAAAGTAAAGTTCTTGCGGTTAAAAAAGTTCGGTAGATGCACCGATTCCCTGTTTATCATTCAAAATAACTTTTCCATCAGTGTAAGTAATTCCATTGAAAGGATCATTCTTTAATAAGGTTGGAGCATCTAAGTCAATGAAATCAGCACACGAAATAAATTGCGCCATGGCGGAAGTGCCGCAAGAACTTTCGGCCATGCATCCTAAAAATATTTTAAGATCAAAAGCCTTACAAAGTTCTATCATTTGAAATGCTTCTGCCAGCCCCGTGCATTTCATGAGCTTGATATTAATTCCTGAAAATGCGCCTTTTATTTTTTCGATATCACTTAAGCGTTTAATGCTTTCATCTGCAATAATTGGTAAAGGACTTCTCTCCGTTAACCAAGCAGAATCATCTAATTGCTCTACGGGAAAAGGCTGTTCTATTAATACTACATTTTGCTCTTTGAACCATTGCGCTAATTCAAGTGCTTTATTTTTGTCTTTCCATCCGCGATTAACATCCACATAAAGTGGTTTATTGGAATATTTACGAATGGTTTGAACTAATTTCTTATCGTCATCAGTGCCCGCTTTTATTTTAAGGATCGAAAAATCTTTTGCCTCTTCAATTTTTTGTTTGAGCTTTTCTTCCGAATCAATTCCAATGGTGCAAGCGGTTAAAGTATTCTCTGCCGTGTTTAATCTGTATAACTCACGCACCCTTCTGTTCTCAATTTTTCCTTTCAGATCGTGTAGCGCAATATCGATAGATGCTTTTGCTGCGTTACAATGTTCGTCCATTTCATCTAATTCCATTAAGATCTCTTTAATAGAGCATGGATAACTTTGTTGCTGTAAAAATGGTTTTGCTTTATCTAAGAACGCAGTAGTTTGTTCTAACGTTTCACCTAAATATGGTGGTAAACAAGCTTCGCCATAGCCAACAAAACCATCCCAAATAATTTTGGTGTATACAGTTTGTGTATGAGTTCGCGTATGTCCACTCACGCCAAACGGATGTTTGTATTCCAACAAAAAAGGAAGATAACTTAATTCCATTGCGGTAAATTTGCGACTAAAATTTTTATAAAACATCGTTCATAGAATTATTGTAAACACAATCTGTAAAATTCAAATTTTGTAAAAGTCAAAACAATCTTATAATCAGTTAGTTACATATGTTTTTTAGCTATGGAATATTGCCTTTTTCTGTTAAATTTGTTGTTCACAAAAATTCTCATCTCATGGCTAAGACCTTAACAGAGAAAAAAGCGAAGTTTACAAAAGAGCAATACATGAAATGGTATGAATCGATGCTATTGATGCGTCGTTTCGAAGAAAAAACCGGACAGGTTTACGTACAACAAAAAATAAAAGGTTTTTGTCATTTATATATTGGTCAAGAAGCAATTGTTGCCGGAACTGTGAGCGCAACAAAAAAAGGAGATAAGCATATTACAGCATATCGCGATCATGCGCACGCAATTGGTTTGGGATTACATCCAAAATATGTAATGGCCGAAATGTATGCAAAGATCACTGGTTGCAGCAAAGGCAAAGGTGGATCAATGCATATTTTTAGTAAAGAACATGGTTTTGTTGGCGGACACGGAATTGTTGGCGGTCAAGTTCCATTAGGCGCAGGAATTGCATTTGCAGAAAAATATAATGGCACAGATAATGTTTGCGTTTGTTCAATGGGAGATGGCGCTGTTCGTCAGGGTGCATTGCACGAAGCATTCAATATGGCCATGACATGGAAATTACCCGTAGTATTTATTGTAGAAAATAATATGTACGCCATGGGAACTTCTGTAGAGCGTACAAGTAACGTGCATGATCTTTGGAAATTAGGATTAGCATACGATATGCCAAGTAAACCGGTTGATGGCTTAACTGTTGAGTCGGTTCACGAGGCAATGGAAGAAGCAGTTGATAGAGCAAGACGTGGTGATGGACCAACATTTTTGGAAATGAAAACCTACCGTTACAAAGGACATAGTATGCTGTCTCTCTTATACACATCT
>JAGPDW010000047.1:0-16815 GCA_018057345.1 Bacteroidia bacterium
GGTCGTGGCGACCTGAATTACCGAAAAAACTAAATTATCCCAACCTCAGTCTGTTTCACCCAACCTTCATTCCCATTATCAAGTTTAATTAAAACCCAATCGCTGTTGGCTTCTACAATTCGCACTTTGGTTCCTTCGTGTAATGCAAACTTCATGGTAGCACCCGCATTTGGCTCGTTGGTGATCTTTACTTCTTTTAAAAGTACGATGGCGAATTTATTTTCCTTTTTTGCATTTAAAGCTGAATTGCCAAATAAATAAACCACAACTAAAGCAATGGCTCCAACAATAGAGAACACAAATGAAATTCGCTTCACAATAATAATTCCCGAATGTATGAACGCGAAAAACAGAACGCACGTTACTAGTGCCAAACTAATACTGAACCAGGCCCAACAATCGGTTGAAACCACATTTACCACATTTGAACGAACGGCATTGATAAAGAAATTTTCTTTTGCATCAATCTTATCTATTGTTTTGGCCGCTGCAATTCCTAAATTGATCTGAACATCTTGATCGTTGGGATCTAATTTTCTAGCCATCTCATAATAATAAATAGCATAACCTAATTCCTTATTACGGTAATACGAGTTCCCTAAATTAAAATACAATTCGTACGACTTATTTCCTTCGTTGATCAATTTTTGGTAACACGAAATGGCTTCCTTATAATTCTTATTATCGTAAGCCTTCTCGGCCTTTTGTATAAGATCGTTTGAAAAGGAAGCGTTCACTATTCCTAACACAAAAATAAATATGATAATTATTTTTTTCATGCCTTTTTAATATTCAAGTCCTGCTCTATTCCTGTGATCAAATTAATTGTATCGTCGTACACCTCTTTTAAATTTCCGCTCACCGCGCCCGGCGCGTATTTTGCATACTCACTCGTTTCAATGGTCTTCATTAATTTCTCGATCTTTTCCGGCGCCACTTTTTTTGCAGTTAAAGTATTCTTTACATTTTCCTTTGACACATCCGCTAAAGGAATATTTAACTTATTGCTCAAGTAATTATTGATGGCCATAAGGATCTCGGTATAAAATTCGTCCTTACTATTTGCTTGCATTAATTTATCGGCTTTTACCAATTGCTTTTTTGCAACCTTTACTGCCTTACGTTCTTTTACCGCAACCATATCACTATTGCTCTTGATATAATTGCTCCTAAACATTAAACCTAATATCAAAGCAAGAAATGGCGTGGTTAATAATAAAATATGTGTGCTCGAATTAAAAAATTCTGTACTTGAACGCGTTAAACTAAAATTGCCCTTTTTAATGTAGCGGATATCATTCTCAGTTTCTTTTACATTGTTTTGCGGACTGTACACTTGCGCCCCTGCACTATTTGGATCGGGAGCTAACACTTTTATGGTAATATTTGGCGAGGGAATGGTTACGTACTTTTTTGAATCCAGATCAAAATACGAGAAATCCAAATTTGATAATTCATACTCGCCTTCTTGTCTTGGTATAATTAAATAATCATACGTACGTGAATTTGCGCCTTCGCTCATCTTTGGTTCGTAGGTTTCAAACGATTCGGGCAGATCCAATTTTGGAGCGTCAATCAACTTTATATTGCCTTTACCACTTATGGTTACTTTTAAATTGAACGCATCATTCGCCTTTAAACTCTGTCTACTAGTTTCTAATTTATATGTAAAATTACCAACAGCGCCATTAAAATTAGCAGGCCTTCCTTCTGCCGGAAGATCTAATACATCTAACGTTACAACTCTGCTTGTTGCTTTTACTGCTATGTCTTCGAAACCATTTGCTCCAAAAAACTGTTCAAATATATTTCTTGGTTTTGCATTAGTTTGCTTTCGTATCACAACTTCTCCTTCAATTGGAATTAAGCTAATCTTTCCACTTTTATTTGGCGAAGCTATGTTTCTGAAGATCTCGAATGTATAATAATTAACGCCATCTAAATTCTCAACGGCAGTTTGGTTACCGCTAGTTGAAGGTAATGTTTGCGACCAAAAACTTTCGTAAGTTGGCGGACTGAATTTTTGAAACGCAATGATCTGATGACGTGAATATACTTTTTGCGAGATCATTATTTGCTCGCCCAAATAACATTTGCTTTTGCTTAAAGTTGTTTTAATGAATACTTCCGATCCGTCGGGTTTACCATTTGATGCTGCAGCAACTTGGTTTGCTTGTGGCGTTCCTTTTGTTGCTTCAACAGTAATGGGTGTTGACGCTAATTTATTTCCACCCATACTCATGGTGGCCGCGCCAATTACCAACTTCCCTTCCTTCTTTGGGATCAGTAAATAAGAAAGCGTTAACGATTCAGAAACTTGACCGTTCACATTTTGCCTCATCGAACTTTGATTTGGCCCGCTTGCCACTTCAAAATCTTTAAAATTTGGGGCCGTAAATTCTGCCTGACTTAAACTGCTTGCACTCATTATAAAAGCGCACTCGAACATTTGTCCAACTTGAACAACCTTAGCATTTACTTGTGCGTAGAATTTTTGCGCGCTCACATCAAAGCAAAACAGAGTACTAAGTGCTAGTACTATAATTACTTTTATTTTGCTTGCAAAATTCATCACTTTAAGTTACATCAATTTTCCTTGAACGTATTTACTGCTTTAGTTAAGTTTTATTAAAAATCTACCAGTCCTTATCAGGGTCAGATTTAGAAGCATCTTCTTGCTTCTGCTTTCGCTTATCCTGCGTTTTCTTCTCCGCATTCATCAGTGCCTTCAATAATCGCTCAGCATCTTCCTTACTTATTTGTTGCTGCTGTTGCTGTTGTTGCTGCTTTTGATTCTGGTTCTGTTGCTGTTGACTTTGCCCGCCGCCTTTATTTTGTTTTGGCGGTCGATTTTTTAAAGCGTAAGCTAAATTATAACGCGTGTCCTCATCTTTAGGATCGAACTTTAATGCTTTTTTATAGGCTGTAATGGCTTGATCCCAATCTTTCTTTTGCAAATAGCAATTTCCAATATTATGCCATGCTCTATGCAAGGTATCCTTATCTGAAACAGTATTAGCAATGATGGCAAAATTTTGCGCGGCTTCTTCGTAAACTAAATTCGCAAGTGAATCGGGACTTACCTTTTGCTTGCCTTGCAAAATTCCCATTTTAGTGTTCTTAATTTCGCCGGCATTGCGATACATGGCATTACCCAAATTAAAACTTGCCTTATAATTTTTTGGATTTATCTTAAGTGCTTCGCGGAAAGAACTGGTTGAGTGCACATAGTTTGAATCGAAATACTGATTATTTCCTTGGTATAACAATTTGGCATCCTCTTGCGAATAAGTATTCACAACGCATAGCAAAGCCACAAAGATGAATTTCATCCTAGTTTGTACTGCAAAACTATTTATATAAACTCCTAGATGCATTTTCAAACAGATTTAATTTTTTGAACCACTCACTTACGCGTTCACTGATAAAGAACTCTATCACAAATAAAAATAACGACAAGGCCAAGAACCATTGAAATTGATCTTCGTAATCGGTGAACATCTTAGTGTCGATCTTTGATTTTTCCAACTCATCTACTTTGCTTAATATCGCTTTTATTCCTAGATCGCTTTGACTCGCTTGTACATATACGCCATTTCCTTTTGCGGCAATTGTTTTCAAGATCTCTGAATTTAGTTTCGTTATAACGGTTTGTCCTTGCTTGTCCTTTCTATATCCCTTTATAACACCATTTTCCATAATAGGAATTGGAGAACCGCTTTCTGAACCAATACCAATAGTGTTGATCATTACGCCACTCTTTCCGGCTTCTTCGGCAGCAACTATAGCGTCCACTTCATGATTCTCACCATCGGTAATTAAAATGATTGCTTTGTTCTTTCCTTCATCTTTACCAAACGATTCGACGGCCTTTGTAATGGCGGCGTACACATTTGTTCCTTGCACCGGAACCATTTTTGTATTAATAGATGATAAAAATAATTTAGCAGCACCATAATCGCTTGTAATTGGCAATTGCACATACGCTTCTCCGGCAAAAATGATCAAACCCAAACGATCGCCTTCCAAGCCATCTATCATTTTTTCTAAAGCATACTTTGCTCTTTCCAAACGATTTGGCGTAAGATCTTGCGCCAGCATACTATTACTAACGTCTAAGCAAACTATCAGATCAGCACCTTCGCGTTTTACTTCAGCTAGCTTACTTCCTGTTTGCAAATTACAAAGTGCCAAAACCAAACTACTGAACGCCAAGCAAAACAAGATGATCTTTGCAACGCGTTTACGTGTGCTTGAATATGGCATTAATGCATCTACTAAATTCTTATCGCCCAATTTTTTTATTTTATTACGGCGATACGTAAAATAAAGTATGGCCAATAGCACAAACACTCCAATTGCAATGAAGCCATAAAAATAATCGGTATGTTCGAACTTATACATTATGGTACGCTTCTAAAAATAGTATATCTAAAAATAAATTCCAGTAACAATAATATAGCTGCGGCTAAAGCAAATGGTAAAAAATGTTCTGCTTTATTAGTGAAACTTTTTTCGCTTGTAATGGTCTTTTCCATCTTATCTATCTCTCGCGAAATAGTTACTAAACTTTCTTTATTAGTAGCGCGGAAATATTTTCCACCGGTCATGTTCGAAATATCCGTCATTACTTTTTCATCTATCTCTACATCCACATAATCGTACTCATATTCTCCGGGCGCATAAATAGCAACCGGCTGTAATGCTTTTCCTTTTGAACCTACACCAATACAATACACGCGCACACCAAAAGTTTTTGCCAATTCTCCTGCCGTTAAGGGGGCAACTTCACCCATATTACTTACACCATCGCTGATTAAAATAACAACTTTACTCTTTGCCTTGCTTTCTTTTATTCGCGCTACAGCATTTGCTAATCCCATTCCAATTGCCGTCCCTTGATCGAGTATGCCGGCTTTTACTTGCTCAAACATATTCTTTAAAATTTTATGATCGCTTGTAATTGGACATTGCGTAAACGCTTCTCCACCAAATATCACTAACCCAATTCTATCATTTGGTCGTACCTCAATAAAATCCATCATTACATCTTTGGCTACTTCCATTCGGTTGGGCTTAAAATCTTTTGCCAACATGGAAAGCGAAACGTCCATACTTAACACAATATCAATTCCTTCTGTTTTCGAATCCTTCCAGCTGCTGCGCGATTGTGGACGAGCAATAGCTGCAATGATAAATGTGAAAGCTAATATTCGTAATACAAAAAGCGAGAGGCGGAATTTTGCACGCAAAGGTTGTTTGATGCCTTTTAATAAACTGAAAGTAGAAAAATTTAATTCACCCTCCATGCTTTTCAATCGCCAAATATACCAGGCTATCATTACCGGTATAATGAGTAATAACCAAAACCAATGCTTTTCAGCAAACTGTATGTCGCCTAAGAATTCCGTCATGGTTTTTTGTCCTCCGTTGGAATTATTTGTGGCGGATCTGTATTCTCCACAACTACCATTTCCTCTTCGCGTTTTGTTCCATTTACAAACTCAAAAGCGCTTTGCAAAGTTAAAGCATGCTCTTGCTCCATTGGGATCATTTTTGCAAACTTTACAAAATCAGCCAGCTTTAACATCACTTGTAATTTTTCTTTACTTACGTTATCGATCACCTGGCTTTTCATCATGGCCAATAATTCATCCGTTGTACTTTCAAGCGCCATGATGCCGTACCGCTCTTCAATGTATAAACGAATAGTATCCGTTATCTCTGAGTAATATTCTTTTATTTTGTTTTCTTTCCAGATCTGAGTTTCTCGTATTCGCTCTAGTGAAGCGAGAGCCGTTATATGCGCCGGGATCTTTGGTTTTTCGGGCTCAATTATTCTATTTGCTAAACGTTTGTTGCGATAATAAACAAACAACCAAATAGCCGCTATAAAAAACAAAGCCGCAATTCCCCAATAAAAATATTCTTTGTACCACAACCAACTAAATGGTTCTCCTAATGGGTCTTTGATGTCCTTTATTTTTTTTGCGCTCGAATCGGTTGGTACGGTATGAACTTCTAACAACAAAACTTCTGAATAAACCGGATTGGCTGTATCTCCATTGATAATAAATTTAAAAGGGGGAATTGCAAAATAACCGCTATCGTAAGCACTGATCAATAATTGTTGATGTTGCTGTAAAACGCCGGGATCACTTTTACTAGGCATGGTTGTGTCCACAGGAGTAGTAGATATTATTTCCACTTTTTCGGTGATGGTATCTCTTAGGCTTGGCCATTCAATTTTTGAAATACCTTTATTGGGATCGTATAATAAATAAAGATCGAGTTTCACTTGTTCACCAATTCTGATCTTAGCGGTATCCAATACTGCTCTAACAGTAACCTGTGAGGATGAAAATTTTGTTGTTAAAACAAAAAGAAAAACAAAAAGTATTTTAAAAAAATTCCTCATTATCTCTTCTTAAACAAATTCATTAATGGTTTAACGTAACTTTCATTTGTATAAACAGCTGTTGAATCAATGCCACTTCGGTTAAAAAGATCCTTTAGGTCATGGTCAAATTTTACGCGATTAGAGTGATATTGCTTTCTAAATTCTTTACTTCCCGAATCTACCCAAACTACTTTACCGCTCTCATTATCTCTTAATTTTATCAAACCAACATCGGGTAATTCCAATTCGGTTTTGTCCATTATACGAACTGCAACCACATCGTGACGTTTGTTGCTTATTTTTAAAGCATCCGTATAATTGAACGGGGCATAAAAGTCACTGATCAAAAAAGCAATTGATCTTTTCTTGATGGCATTGGTCAAAAACTTCAAAGGCACTTCAATGTTTGTTGCTTTTTGCTGTGGTGTAAAATTGATCAACTCTCTAATGACCCTTAACACATGTGTTTTTCCCTTTTTAGGCGGGATAAATTTTTCGATCTTATCGCTAAAGAAAATAATTCCAATTTTATCGTTGTTGGTTGTTGCCGAAAAAGAAATAACAGCGCACAACTCAGTGATTAGGTCTTGTTTGATCTTTTCATAAGTACCAAACAATCCGCTTGCACTAACGTCCACCAACAACATCACGCTTAATTCACGTTCTTCTTCAAATATTTTTACAAAAGGCGCATTAAATCGTGCGGTAACATTCCAATCGATCGAACGCACATCATCACCGGGTGTATATTCGCGAACTTCCGAAAAAGCCATACCACGTCCCTTAAAGGCACTGTGATATTCTCCCGAAAAGATCTGTTTACTTAATCCACGGGTTTTGATCTCAATTTTTCGGACTTTCTTTAGAAGCTCTGCGGTTTCCATCTTAATATTTAATTTCTAATGTTGAATTAACTGAACGAAAAACTCATCATTCATAAATCATCATTTATAATTACTATGGAACTTCAACTGTATTTAAAATTTCAGTAATGATATGCTCGCTAGTGATGTTCTCTGCTTCTGCTTCGTAAGTTAAACCAATACGGTGACGCATCACATCCAAACTAACAGCACGAACGTCTTCAGGAATAACATAACCTCTGCGCTTAATGAACGCGTATGCTTTTGCGGCCAATGCTAAATTAATGGAAGCACGCGGTGATCCACCATAAGAAATTAATCCTTCAAATTTTTGAAGACGATAATCTTTTGGGAAACGTGATGCAAAAACAATATCAACAATATAACGCTCAATTTTTTCATCCATGTAAACATCGCGCACAACGCTTCGCGCTTTTACGATCGAATCAGGATTTAAAATAGCATTTGGTTTTGGCATTCCTTCAGGAGAAATATTAGATTGAATGATCTTACGCTCATCTTCTTTTGTTGGATAACCAATAACAACCTTCAACATAAAACGATCCATTTGCGCTTCCGGTAACGGATAAGTTCCTTCTTGTTCAATTGGATTTTGAGTTGCTAAAACTAAGAACGGATTTGGGAGCTTAAATGTTTCCTCACCAATAGTTACTTGTTTTTCTTGCATGGCCTCTAACAAAGCCGATTGCACTTTTGCCGGAGCACGATTGATCTCATCGGCCAAAACAAAATTCGCAAAAATTGGACCTTTCTTAATGGTAAATGCTTCTTGCTTTTGGTTATATATCATTGTACCAATAACGTCGGCCGGTAAAAGATCGGGTGTAAATTGCACGCGGCTAAATTTTGCATCAATACATTTTGCGAGTGTATTGATCGCTAATGTTTTTGCCAAACCCGGAACACCTTCTAATAAAATATGGCCGTTACTAAGCAATCCAATTAGCAAACGTTCAACCATGTACTTTTGTCCAACGATGACTTTATCCATTTCAACGCCGAGCATGTCAACGAATGCACTTTCGCGCTGAATTTTTTCGTTAATTTCATTAATATCTACCATAAAATTTAGCTGTAAAGATGAAGCGTAAATATAGCGAGGATGCGGGTTTGAGTAGGTTTGAGCGCTGTTAAAATTTGTTAAGCTCTATTGGGTAAAACGTGATGCAAAATACACTCCAAAAACCCCTGCGAATTAGGTAAATCAAGGCTTTTTAAATACCTTTGCTTGATCAGGAGTTAACACAATTTATGATGATGGCAACACTTACAAAAAGCGAGCAGTTCATTGGGCTAGAAGAGAAATATGGTGCACACAATTACCACCCAATTCCTGTGGTTATTGAAAAAGGTGAAGGTGTTTTTGTTTGGGATGCCGAAGGAAAACGTTATTACGATTTTTTAGCGGCTTACAGTGCCGTAAACCAAGGTCATTGTCACCCACGATTGATAAAAGCATTAACTGAGCAAGTACAAAAACTCACACTTACCTCGCGCGCATTTCACAATACAAAATTAGGCGAATTCGAAAAATTCGTCACGTCGTATTTTGGTTACGATAAAGTTTTACCAATGAATACCGGAGTTGAAGGTGTTGAAACAGCCATTAAATTGGCGCGCCGTTGGGCTTATGATGTGAAGGGCTTAAAAGAGAATGAAGCAAAGATCATTTTCGCTAAAGAAAATTTTCACGGAAGAACATTAGGTGCAATTTCTGCTAGCACTGACCCTTCGAGTTATACAGGTTTTGGTCCGTTTGTTCCGGGATATATTACAGTTCCATTTAATGATCTTGCAGCCTTAGAAAAAGCCATGCAAGATAAAAATATTGCAGCCTTCATTGTAGAGCCAATTCAAGGTGAAGCCGGTGTTGTTGTGCCTGATGAAGGTTATTTAAAAAGTGTAAGGACATTGTGCGATAAATACAATGTGCTTTTTATTGCCGATGAAGTTCAAACAGGATTATGCCGCACAGGAAAAATGCTGGCGTGCGATCATGAAAATGTAAAAGCCGATATTTTAATTCTAGCAAAAGCATTAAGCGGTGGTATTTTACCAATAAGCGCAGTACTTGCAAATAATGAAGTCATGCTTACCATTAAACCGGGCGAACACGGAAGTACGTATGGCGGAAATCCTTTGGCTTGCGTAGTTGCTATAGAAGCGTTGAAAATATTAAAGGACGAAAAATTGGCCGAGAATTCGGAAGAGCTTGGAAAATTATTACGTGCCGAATTAAATAAAATTAAAGATCGTTACCCTGATGTTATTACAACTGTTCGCGGTAAAGGTTTACTAAATGCCATTGTGATCAAAGAAAAAGCAGGTAAAACTGCTTGGGAAGTGTGCTTACAATTGGCAGAGAACGGCTTACTTGCAAAACCCACACATGGCGATATCATTCGTTTTGCGCCGCCACTAGTGATCAATAAACAGCAGATCATGGAATGTGTTGGTATCATTGAAAAAGTGATCTCCGAATTTTAATTCTTAATTATGCCTCCTGAAATTGCCTTGAAATATACATTTGCTCAAACCGGTGATTTTGAAATGAAGGCTACAACTTTTTTTGGCCTGGAGGATGTTCTACAAAAAGAAATTCTTCAGCTAGGCGGAAAAGATCTTGTTCCATTTAAACGCGGTGTAAGTTTTGTAGGCGATCTTGGTTTTTTATACAAAGCAAATTTATGCTTGCGAACCGCTTTAAAAATAATTATTCCTATTCATCATTTTAAAGCTACCGACAACGAAACGTTCTATGCCGGTATAAAAGAAATTGCCTGGGAAAAATTCATTACGTACAATGATAGCATCAAAATTGAGTGTGTTGTTAACTCCGATAATTTTGAGCACAGTTTATTCATGTCGCAAAAAGCCAAAGATGCTTTGGTAGATCGTTTTCGCGAACGTTATGGTAAACGACCTGATGTAGATCTTATTCATCCGGTATTAAGAATTTACATTCATATTTTTCGCGATGAAATTTCGGTGAACATTGATGCGAGCGGTGAATTACTGTACAAACGCGGTTACAGAACCGATACCAATAAAGCACCTATTAACGAAATTTTAGCGGCCGGTTTAGTTTTACTTAGCGGATGGCAACCACACAAACAATTAATTGATGGCATGGCCGGAAGTGGCACCATTGCTATTGAAGCTGCCATGATCGCCAATAATGTTCCTCCCGGAATTTTTAGAAAAGATTTTGCTTTCATGCGTTGGAAAAATTATGACTCGGCTTTATTCGACCTCATTACCGAAGCTGCAGTGAACAAAATAAAAGAAAATGAATTGGATATTGTTGCCAATGATATTTACGAGCCTACCGTAAAAAAAATGCAGATCAATTTAAAGAACGCCAAGCTTACCGATATCATTAAAACAACAAACGAAAATTTCTTTGACATTAAGACCGATCGAAAAAATGGTTTTGTTATATTGAATCCTCCTTACGGTGAACGAATAGAAAAACAAGAGATCGCTGAGTTCTACAAACAAATTGGCGACAAATTCAAAAAGGATTTTGCCGGATTTACGTGTTGGATAATTACCAGTAGCGATGAAGGCTTTAAAAGTATTGGCTTACGTCCGAGTAGAAAAATAACATTATTCAATGGATCATTGGAATGTAAATACTTGAAATTTGACATGTACGAAGGCAGTAAAAAAGATCAGTACATTAAAAAAGAAACTTTATAGTCGCGCGATCAATTCTTTCATGATCAGTGTCATTTTTGGTTCTTGCGTATTTGCCACCTGCTGAACTTCTTCGTGTGTAACTGTATGAACTTCGCCTTCAATTCCAAGATCGGTAATAATGCTAATTCCAAAACAATCCATGCCACTGTGTTTTGCAACAATAGCTTCCGGCACCGTACTCATTCCAACTGCATCGGCACCAATGCGCCATAAATAGCGGTATTCAGCCGGTGTTTCAAAACACGGCCCGGTTAATCCTGCATAAACACCTTCGCTTACTTTGATATTATTTTCTTTAGCAATATTTTTTGCGAGAGTGATCAATTCCTTTTTATAGGTTTCGCTCATGTCCACAAAGCGCGGACCAAGGTGACTCTCATTTTTTCCGATCAAAGGATTTGTTGGAAATAAATTGATATGGTCGTTAATGATCATGATCTCGCCAACATCAAATTTAGGATTCATTCCACCGGCTGCATTGCTTACGCACAGAGTTTTTACTCCTAACGCTTTCATTACACGCACCGGAAACGTAATTTGTTTCATATCGTAACCTTCGTAAAAATGAAAACGCCCTTGCATGGCCATCACATTCTTTCCACCCAATTTACCAAATATCAATTTGCCACTATGGCCTTCAACAGTACTTACAGGAAAATTTGGGATCTCGTTATAAGGAAGCACGTGCTCAACGGTGATCTCTTTTACCAATCCGCCCAAGCCTGTTCCTAAAATAATTCCAACGTGCGGTTTAAAATTATTGGTCTTTTCAAGAATACTTTTTGTGGTGAAATCTATTTGTTCTTGCATACTTTAAAATGATCTGGTTAAATTCTTCTTCTTTGTCTTTAAACGACACCTCAACAGGCAGTACAAACATATTCATATTTTTTGCAATTGGCCATATGTTTGAATTTTTTAATCGCATAAGGTCTTTTTCTGTTGTAATAATGATCTTATGCGGTTTATTAATTTGTTCGTAATAGCGTTTTATATCTTCCAATTCCTTTGGAATATATTCATGATGGTCGTCGAATGGGAAATGATAAACCTCATTACCGAATTCCTTCAAATACGTGATCATTGGAGCGGCATTCGCAATTCCAGTTAATGCCATCACATGGTATTTGAATAATTCTTTTTCAACTTCTAATTTCAATAAAGGATCTGTTATCGAATACAGATCGCCATATTTTAAATAACTAAAAAAAACATTTTGATGCGGCCCTGGTTTTACATCCTTCAATACATTTCGTAATTCAATTGGCGTGGTTCGTTCCGGGGTTTTGCTTATAATAATAATGTCTGCACGTACTAAACCATTTTTTTGTTCGCGTAATGTGCCATAAGGTAAAAGATGATCAGAAAAAAATGGGTGGGAATAATCGCTCACTACAATATTCAATCCGCATCGGATATAACGGTGCTGAAACGCATCATCCAACAAAACAATGTTTGGTTTTTGCTCAAGCTCAGATAATTTCTTTAAGGCATTTAAACGGTTAGCATCAACCGCAACATCAATAGGATATTTTGATTTATAGATCAGAGGTTCATCACCAATATCATCAGCACTACTAGTTGCATCTGCCAATACATAGCCACTGGTTTTGCGTTTGTAACCGCGACTAAGCGTTGCTAATTTAAATTCGTTTTGAAGAAGAAGTTTAATAAGGTATTCTACCAAGGGCGTTTTTCCTGCACCACCTACTGCTAAATTTCCAACACCTATGGTATGTATGTCGGGGCGCTTTTCTTTTAAAATGCCAACATCAAACAGTTTATTCCTTATAAAAACCACCAACCCATATATGAGTGAGAGAGGGTACAAGGCTATTTTAGTAGCGCTATTCAGGTGTGCCAGAGAAAAGGTTAAACAACATTAAGGGCATTATTCACTTGCGCCACCACCACCGGTTTGAAATCCTAACATCGGTTTGGCAGGATCAAAAGTAACATCAATAAATGCATCACCTTTATTATAACTTAACATCAAAGGCGATTGGGCATCCCATTCCATGATATTAGCTTTGGTCATATTGGTAATGGTCTTGTAACACGAATTAATTGTTCTTGCTTTCCAAATGGCCTTCCCCATAGGTGCGTTCCATCTTACAAAAAACACTTTGGTTTCTTTTCCTCCACTGCAAGCGCCGCCTGTTTTTGTGTATGAATCAACATAGATCAACATATAAGCTGTATCGCCGATCATTTTATTGAATAATAATTTTGACGTTTCAGGGTCTTTAATGATCGTATCGCCCATGCAATAGGTTAAGCTTGTATCCTTAGCAACAATGTTGATGCACAATTGTATTTTATCACCCTTCTTCGGCTTTTTAGGATTAGGACGTTTTGTATATACTCTAAACGAGTTTTGATCTTTTTTCAATTTAACCCTAAAAATTGCTCTCAAAGAATCGTTCTTCTTTTTAATGTCTTTGTGATAGATCATATTGCCGGTTATACCATCAATTTCTTGTTCTAAAGGCAATGTTAGGTCAAACTCTTCCATTGGAGTTAATTCATGCTCCTCAGGAACAAAAACACCGGCGGTGTCAACTTCCTTAACCTTACCTTTTCCCTTACCTTTTCCTTTTGTTTGTGCGCTGGCCATTGAGACTAACATCACTAAGATCAAAACGTGTTTAAACATAGCTATTGATTTAATTATTACAAAGTTACCTATTATTACTTAAACTTAAAAACTTTTTATTGTGCGTTCCAACCCCCGTCAACTGGGAGTGCAACCCCTGTTAATGTTGAAGCTCCATCACTTGCCATTAAAACCGCTGCCTGACCCAAGATCTCAACGGTTACAAACTCTTTTACCGCCTGTTTGTACAACATTATTTTACTTATCACTTCACTTTCGGGTATGCCGTGCGTTTTTGCTTGATCAACAATTTGCTTTTCAACCAAAGGTGTTTTTACATAACCCGGGCAAATTGCATTTGCTGTTATATTAAACGGCGCTCCTTCTAATGCCATGGTTTTTGTAAAGCCAACAATACCATGTTTACTTGCTATATATGCGCTTTTAAATTCGCTGGCAACAAGTCCGTGCGCCGATGCAATGTTTATTATACGTCCAAACTTACGCTCTTTCATTCCCTTCCAAACTGCTTTGGTTAAGTGAAAAGCAGAAGTTAAATTGATAGCTATAATAGCATTCCATTTCTCTTCCGGAAAATCTTCAATGGCCGATACATGCTGAATTCCTGCATTGTTCACCAACACATCTATCTTTCCAAATTTAGCTATGCCGTCGTCAACCATTTTACGTAATTCTTCGGGTTTAAGCATATTAGCATTACTAAACATCGTGCCAATTCCAAACTCCTTACCTATCTCATTTGCAATTTCGGGGCCATTTGTTTCGAGTCCGTTAAAAATAATGTTAAATTGTTTCGTCTTTGCAAATTCGCGTGCAATTCCTAAACCAATACCACTGCTACTTCCTGTGATCAATACCGTCTTCATACTTAATAATAGTTAATGTTTAATTCTATAGTATTTAAAATTAGTAATTTTATATTCAATTACGCAAGAGTACTTTATAAATCAATAAACATTATGGCTAACACAATACTCCACAAGGCAGATACCAGAGGTCATGCCGATCACGGATGGCTCAACGCGCATCATACGTTTAGTTTTGCTTCATATTACGATCCGAAGCGGGTTCATTTTGGCGCCCTACGGGTTTTAAATGATGATATTATTGATGGAGAAAAAGGTTTTGGAACTCATCCACACGACAATATGGAGATCATTACCATTCCATTAACCGGAGAATTATCACATAAAGATAGTATGGGAAATGCGTCTACCATCACCAATGGAGAGATCCAAGTAATGAGTGCCGGAACCGGAATTCAGCATAGTGAATTCAATAGCGGAACAACAAAAACAAATCTGTTACAGATCTGGGTGTTTCCAAAAGTGAAAAACGTAAAGCCGCGTTACGATCAACAAAAATTAAATGAAGCTGATCGTAAAAATAAATTACAAACTATTCTTTCGCCCGAAACCGGCGATGGTGTTGTTTGGATCCATCAAGATGCCTGGTTCAATTTAGGAGCGTTTGATAAAGATAAAAGTGTTTCGTACAACTTTAATAAAACCACAAGTGGTGTTTATGCTTTTGTAATTAAAGGAAGTTTTAATTTAAGCGGGCAAGAACTAAACGAGCGTGATGGTTTTGGAATTTGGGATACGGATTCTTTTGAGTTGACGTCATTAAGTGATGGTGCAGAGATTTTGTTGATGGAAGTGCCAATGAATTAATATTAGATAGAGTGCTGGTAGCAATTTCGTTAATGGTATAAATTATCTTATTCCTTTATGATCTTTAGGTAAGCCTTTTTTCTATTCGCTTGCCTTACACTTATTATATAAACACCCGAACTTTGTTCTTCTAAATTAATTTCCTGAGTATTGCCTTTAAAATTATAGGTCTTTACATGTTTCCCATAAACATCGTCAACGATAAGTATGTGATCACCTTCCAAATTTGTTTTGAAATTGAATTTGCCTGAACTTGGATTAGGCATTACATTAACCGTAAATAGATCATTCTGGTTAACATTTATCTTTGTGTCAAGATCAAGGCATTGCTTAAAGGAAATTCCATCAAAAGAGGGGTCAACGCCTGCATTACCAATATTCACATTATTAGTTCCGTTCTTTAATTGAATAGTAGCGGTGGTACTTGAGCCTGAATTCCATAAATAATTTTTATTGAACCAAATTCCGCAACCTCCAACGCTATCGTTTTTTATAAGTACGTTATTGATATAAACATCAAAATAAGTTCCTAAAGGTTGGTAAGGGCAATTCCCATTTGGTTCAAAAGCCCATAGCGAAAGAACATAAGTTTGGTTTTGAATAACGTTTACAGTTTGCCCCCAAAATAATTGCCCAACATTTGCTCCAACAACATCTGGTATATGTAATATCATACCGTCCGTACTGTTTCTGTCGCTATATCCATAACAAGTGGTTATCAAACTCACATCATAATTGCCTAAGGTCATTCCATCACCATTCATACCTCCAGCGCCACATATCGCTGAATAATTAAATCCAATAGAAAACCCTGTGTTCCCCGAAGTAAAATCACCGTTGGTTATTAATTCTGAACCGGTATTTATGCAGGTTTCACCACCGTTAAAAGTAGTTTGTGCTAAGCTTGTACTTAGCGAAAAAAATATTGCTATTGAAATAACAATTTTCATCGTGTTATTTCAAATATACAAAATTAAATGGTAATTAGTAAGCTCTCACGTTTTTGCCTTCCATGTAATTCACAAAGGCGCGATTAGAAACTCTTATTCCACCTGGGGTTGGATACTTACCTGTAAAATACCAATCGCCTAAATTATTTGGACACGATTGATGTAAACCTTCAATACTTTGGTAAATTAATTTTAATTCAGCTTTTAATCCCTTTGGTTTGATGAGCTCTGCAATTTTATCCGAAATTTCATCTGCAGTAAATTGCGCATATAATTCGCGCACTACATTTACTTGTTCCTCCTTTGGTTTTTCTAATTCAGCCTTTGCTCTTTCGTAAACATCGTCGATCAAATCATCCTTATGATGTTGTCTTAATAAAGATACACAAGCTTCAAACGCTGTAAAACGACCTAAAACCGCCATGTCAATACCATAACAATCGGGGTAACGAATTTGAGGCGCCGAACTTACTACAATAATTTTCTTAGGATGTAAACGATCCAAAATTGAAAGGATACTTTGCTTTAATGTTGTGCCACGAACAATGCTATCATCAACGATCACCAAATTATCTACGCCTTTTTTTAC
>JAGPDW010000048.1:0-16796 GCA_018057345.1 Bacteroidia bacterium
GAATAAATTTTGGAGCAGTAACACCAACAAAATAACGCTTACCGTATAAGTAAATGCCGGCTCCGGTATTGAATAAGGTTTTATTGAACGAATTTTGCGCGATGATAGGGTCAGTATTATCGTTTACTGCGAGGTTACCAAAATTGTTTGTGATAAGATCAACACCTGCTCTTAAACCAAAAGCCAAACGATCGTTATTCTTATTTAAGCGAATGCGATAAGAGAAATCGCTAAATATTGAATTTCGCGTTGAAGCTCCTACAACATCATTTAAAACGTTCAGTCCTAAACCCACACTTTCAATTACAAGCGGGGTGTGTAAGGTAAAACAATTAGTGCGTGGAGCGCCATCCCAATTTACCCATTGTAAACGTGCATCGGCCACAAGACTCAATGCGTCACGACTTCCTGCATAAGCCGGATTAAGCAATGTTGCGTTGAACATGTAGAATGAATTCTGTGTTTCTTGCTGCGCGCTGGTATTTAATACTAGTGCGAAAGCTAATGCTGCTAAACTATATTTCATTTTTTGCATGATCTAAATATTAATATTCAAGTTGAACAAATCCTTTTCTTATTGGCTCCGGCTCTTTTTCATCGCCAAGATCTAGAATGTAGAAGTAAGCACCAACCGGCAATTTTCCTTTACCCATTGATGATTTATTTGGCGTTCCATCCCAATCATTTTTATAAGGAGCAGCTTCATAGATCATATTACCCCAACGATTGAAGATCTGTAATTTGTTCTTTGGATAGGCATCTAATCCCGGAATATAGAACGGATCGTTCTTTCCATCGCCATTTGGCGTAAAGATGCCCGGAATAGGCCCAAGACCACCAGTTACTTTTATTTCGAGTGTGTGTGTGTCAGAACAAATTCCATTAGTTGATACTAATACTACTGTGTAAGTTCCAGGTGTAGTAAATATATTGGTTGGATTTGTTGAGGTTGAAGTGCTACCTGGTGTGAATGTCCAACTGTAAGCGCCTGCACCGAAACTTAGATTTGTAAAGTTAACGGTTAATGGAGCTCCACCGGTTGATACATCAACTGTAAAGTTTGCTATAACTGTTGGTTGGAAAATTGCAAGAGTACTTGTTGCGCTACATCCTGTAATATTATCCGTCGCAACTACTGTATAAATACCTGCTTGATTAATAACCGGCGTTGCCGTATTTGAGCCACTAATGATACTCGCTCCGAACCAAGCATATGTTATGGAATTAGAACTGCTTGATGCCGCTGCTAATTGAACTGTACCACTTGATGTTCCGCAAGGGAAATTACCAACGCTTGTAGCACTAAAGCCTGGAGCTGTTGTAGCATTTATAACCGCAATAACCGTTGAGTTAGAACATCCTGTTGCCGGATCAGTTACAGTTACTGTGTAAAGACCTGGAGTGTTTACTGTAATAACAGATGTTGTTGCTGATGTGCTCCATAAATAAGTTACCGAGCTACTTGAACTTGCAATAAGTTGTGCAGTGCTTGTAGATGCAGAACAGCCAATTCCAATGGTAGAACTATTTGTTACATTAATTGTTGGAACAACGTTGTTTCCTGTTACAGCAACAGTAAATGAACCACTACTACAACCGGTAACAGTATCTGTGATGGCTAAAGTGTATGTGCCTGCTTGGTTTACCGATACACTGCTATTATTGGGGCTTCCAACAATTCCAGGACCTGTCCAGGTATACGTATAATTTGGAGAGGCGGGGGTGAATGTAGGAGTAATCGCCACCACCGAATTTGTACAAGAAAGTGCTTGTGCTGTTCCGGTACCTGCTACCACCGATGGAGGCGTTGTTGCAGTACCAACTGTAATTACTCCAGTGGATATACAGCCATTAGTTGCAACGATCACAACTGTGTAACTTCCGGCAGCTGTAAATGTAGCCGATGCAGTATTTGTTGGTCCCGAAATTCCACCTGAAGGACCCCAAGAATAAGAAGCTATAGTTACTGTTGAAGTAATGTTAACTGTTGTTGATGGAGTTGTAGAAGCACAAGTAATACTTGGGTTTGGATTGCTTAATGTAAATGTTGGTGCGGCTGTATTTGGAGAAACAGAAACAGTTTGAAATGATTGACATCCGTTAGTTCCTGTTGCTACTACTGTAAACAAACCGGGGCTAGAACTAGTTACCAGGGCAGTTGCAGTAGATCCACCACTTAAAATAGATCCACCGGCTGGAGGTATCCAGCTATAACTTGTAGCGCCGGTTGCTGTGCCTGTAATGGCTGCTGTTTGCGCAGGGCAAGCTAGGATAACGCTAGTAGGTGTAATTACTGGTGTTGTTGGTGGGGTTGTGCTTGTTGCAATGCTTATTGTTGTTGTTCCCTTACAACCATTTGCAGTATTAGTTACGCTTAGTGTATAAATTCCACCAGCATTAATGCTTGCGTTTTGATTATTAGAAGAACCTACAATTGAAGTGCCCGACCATGTATAAGTTACACCCGCGCCAGGTGAACCATTTAAGGTTACTGTTGGGTTTGTGCAAGTTACTGTTGGGTTATTGGTTATGTTTGGATTGATAACCGTTGTGTTAGTGGTTGGTATAACAGTACGTGTGATATTACATCCATTAGCAGGATTTGTTGCAACCAAAGTGAAAATACCGGTGCCTAAAATATTTAAGGTTGGGGTTGATTGTCCTGATACAATTGTTCCCGAAGCTGGAGCAGTCCATGTATACGTGTAGGTTGCTTGATTACCCGAAATGCTTGTGGCATTATTAGTACAGTTTATTGCAGCGCCGGTTGTGCTCAATACCATGCTAGTAGTTGTGTTTTGCGTTACAGCTTGACTTGATGTTGCCGTGCAACCGTTAACCGTACTTGTAACTGTGTAATTAAATGTTCCGCCGATGTTAACTGTTGGAGATGCAGTTCCTCCGCCAAGTATTGTTCCGGGCCCGGTCCACGAATAAGTAATGTTTGATCCTGTTGCAGAGATAACCGCTGTTGTATTAATGCAATTAATAATATTACTTACACCAATGCTTGGTAAACTTGGCGCTGTAAAATTATTAAACACCTGCATAGTTGCAGGCGATGAAGCGCAGGTTCCGTTATTTACAACTAATGAATATGTTCCTGAAAAACCAACTGTTGGATTTTGTACGGTTGAGAAGTTATTTCCTAAAGTTGTATGCGACCACGAATAAGTTCCGCCACCACTACCTGCAAGTACTGTTGGGTTGTTTATACAGGTTAATGATTGAGTTGCGCCTGCATTTGCAGTTGGTTGTGGAGCCACATAAAATACTTTACTATTTGTTGCGCTACACACTGCCGTTACGCCAACAGAATAAGTAACTGCAAATGTTCCGGGTCCGGTGGTTGAAGGGCAAAATGAATTTGATGAAACGCCTGTACCACTCCATGTTCCAGGACTATAACTTCCTGCAGTTTGTAAGCTGTATAAGCTAACACACGGCCCATCGGGACAAAGTGGTGGTGGAATATTGAAATTAGAGCCGGTTCCAACAAATGGATTACTTATTTGAAATGTTCTGCTTGCACTGGTTGTACAATTAGGTGTGCTAAAGGTATAAGTAACTGTATAAACGCCCGCAGCCATTTCGTAAGGATCGTAAATGATACTTCCGTTGGCACTGTTTTGTATTACTGCTAATGCTGACACTGTAGGAGAAATAGCAAATGAAGAACTTCCTATTGCAGTATTTGCAGGAATGGTAATGGTATTACAAGTGTTTGGTGAAGCGTTGTTCCAGGTTCCTGAGGTGATGATCACGTTATCATAGCAACTCGAAACGGAGTATTGAAAATTAGCTGCAACAGCGGCATTACAAAGGGTATAACTATGAGAGAATTGAGGATTAAGACCGGAATAATACAAAGTATATAAAATACTATTACTAGGACTCAAACATCCTGCGATATTAGTTCCTTGAGCAGCACAAATTGTATTATTGGTTAAAGAGTTCGCATTGGTTAAACTCGTATAGAATCTCAAGCAAGGCGCATTACCTGCGGTTGCTGAATTGGCAGGCACCATGTTTGGAGTGGTCCTCACCATTATCAATCCTGTATAATTACAGTCGATAGTTGGCGAAATAACAGGATTGCCTGCTAAAGTTGGATCTGTTAGAACTAATGTTGGAGTTAAACAAGCAAGTTGTGCATTGGCTTGCAATCCGCAGAAGACCAAAAAAACGTAGATTAATTTTTTCATGTAAATAATTATTTATCAGTTATTACAGCTTCTTTATGTTCAGGTTTAATGAATGCAGGATTATCCTTTATCCATTTATTTATTACGGTTCTATATTGTTCTTTGGTTGGGTAACCTTCTTTGGTTGGAAAGCCGGCCGGAATAGAATTTCCGATAGATATCTCGATGATCTCGTGATCGTATCCAAAATACGGACTTTCAACTGCCGGTTTTGAAGATTCACTTATTTGTTGTTGGTCAGTGTTATACAAAGTTCTTTTTGCCTGAATTGTTTTTGTTTGGCCCGACTGACCGTAACTTAAACTTAACGTAAGTATGTAATAACATACAAGTACCGATAGTTTTTTCATTGATGGTTGTTTTTTTTGTACTCGGCGAAGATAATCCAAAATTCGTCATGTTTTAGGTGACTTTTACACAAGCGCCGTGCTAAAACCGTTTTAGAAGTGTTAAAACAGCTCTTTTACCGATTGAAGGGGGCTTGAGCCTCACTTGAGGGATGAAAGTTGAGCTTCTAAGGTCTTGATCTTGCCCATAGCATCGGCCTCTTTTTTGCGCTCTAATTCAACCAATTCGGGTTTGGCATTATTCATGAATTTTTCGTTAGCCAGTTTTACTTGAACACTTTTTAAAAAACCTTTGTTGTAGTCGATCTCTTTTAAAATACGTTCGCGCTCTTCTTCAACATTTACAGAGACTGGAATCTGAAAACTAGAATCGTTAACAATGAAACTAATTGTACCTTCTATTTTTTCACTTGTAAGCTCGTACTTGTTTAGATTTGCAAGCTTTATTACGAAATTTCTAAAATGTGATATTGGCTTTGATGACGTTTCAAATAACTCCAATTTATCTTTTGGAGATAACTTCTTCTGAGCTCTTGTATCCCGAACCGTTGTGATAATCCATTTGGTTGAATCATATTCTTTTAAAAGATCCTCTTTTAATGATTGTGATTTTGGCCAATTTGCAACAATACAGCAATCATTTTGCTTTCTTTCACCAATTAAATGCCAAATTTCTTCAGTAATAAAAGGCATCCATGGATGTATGATGACCATTAACTGTTCTAAGAAATTTATTGTTGTCTGATAAGTGGATTTATCAATTGGCTGAGCCTGACCGTCAATAAAATCAGGTTTGATTGCTTCTAAATACCAAGCACAAAAATCATCCCAGAATAATTTTATGGTTTTCATCAAGGCATCACTCATTCTGTATTTAGAATAATTATCATTGATGA
This sequence comes from Bacteroidia bacterium, assembly GCA_018057345.1. Taxonomy (GTDB): domain Bacteria; phylum Bacteroidota; class Bacteroidia; order B-17B0; family Aurantibacillaceae; genus Aurantibacillus. Next base: position 5,449 of record JAGPDW010000048.1, read on the forward strand.
GCTCCAATTGTTCACTGAATCTAATTTCAAAACCTAATATTGCTTCTTTTTGAGCTTCCGTTTGCTTAATATCCTCAACCATAAAACCTTTTATCAAACGAAATGCATTCCAAACTTTATTCGCAAAATTTCGTCCTTGCTCGCAATAGGTTTCATCAAACATTAGATCGTTCCCTGCAGGTGAACTCAATAACATTCCTACGCGTACGCCGTCCGCACCGTGTTTTTTAATAAGCTCTAATGGGTCGGGACTATTCCCTAAACTCTTACTCATTTTTCGTCCTTGTTTATCGCGCACAATTCCTGTGAGATAAACATTGGTAAATGGTTTTTGCCCGGTGTATTCTTTTCCGGCAATGATCATGCGCGCAACCCAAAAGAATAAAATTTCGGGAGCTGTTACTAAATCATTGGTTGGATAATAATATTTAAGATCTTCATTAGCTTTATCCCATCCATTTTTAATAATATGTGGATCAAATACAGTTAAAGGCCAAAGCCATGATGAGAACCAAGTATCTAGAACGTCTTCATCTTGTTTAATGTTCTCCATTCGTACTTCGGTATTCGTACTTCGTAATTTTTCAAACGCTTCTTCTTTTGTTTTACAAACAACTGTGTTTCCTTGCCCATCATACCAAGCCGGAATTCTTTGTCCCCACCATAACTGACGGCTAATGCACCAATCGTGAACATTTTCCATCCAGTGTTTGTAGGTATTGATGAATTTTTCGGGAATTAATTTTACCTCAGGATCATCATTAACAACTGCATCCAAAGCAGGTTTTGAGATCTTATCCATCTTCAGGAACCACTGCATGCTTAAGCGCGGTTCAATAACTGCGTCGGTGCGTTCGCTATGACCAACTTTATTTTTAATGGTCTCAATTTTTGAAACAAAACCTTGCTCCTGTAGATCTTTTATAATTTGTTTACGGCAAGCAAAGCGATCCATGCCAATATAAATTTGCGCGGCTTCGCTTATTTTTCCGTCGGCTGTTAACGCATCAATAACAGGTAGTTTATGTTTGATGCCAAGATTATAATCGTTGATATCATGTGCAGGAGTAACTTTTAAAGCACCTGTACCAAATTCTTTATCAATATAATCATCAAAAATAACTGGAACTTCTTTGTTGATGAGAGGAATGATGGCAAGCTTCCCTTTTAAATGTTTGTAACGTTCATCTTCCGGATGCACACATACTGCTGTATCGGCCATAATGGTTTCCGGACGGGTAGTGGCAATGGTAACGATTTCTGAACTATCTTTTATTTTATAATTAATATAAACTAACTGACTATCTTTTTCTTTATGAATTACTTCTTCATCACTTACGGCAGTTAATCCCTGAGGATCCCAATTCACCATTCGCACACCACGGTATATATGTCCTTTTTTATGAAGATCAACGAACACATCTAAAACAGCATCGCTTAATTCATCCTGCATGGTAAATTTTGTTCTATCCCAATCGCATGATGCGCCTAAATGTTTTAACTGTTCTAAAATAATTCCGCCGTATTTTTCTTTCCACTCCCAGGCGTGCTTTAAAAAATCCTCGCGCGACAGATCTGTTTTTTTAATTCCTTTTTCTTTTAATAACGCAACCACTTTTGCTTCGGTGGCAATACTTGCATGATCTGTTCCCGGAACCCAACATGCATTATATCCAAGCATGCGTGCTCTTCTTATTAATACATCCTGAATTGTATTATTAAGCATATGCCCCATATGTAAAACACCGGTAACATTTGGTGGAGGAATTACAATAGTATATGGCTTCTTTGTTTTATCAGGTTTTGACGCAAAGAAATTATTCTTCATCCAATATGGATACCATTTTGCTTCTGCTTCTTGAGGATTATATGTTTTACCGATCTCCATTTAGGATTTGCCTATTTCTGTTAAAAATCGTAAAATTAAGCAAAGTTAGCCAGTATCGCATATCTTTATGGCACGATTTTTAGTATCTTTATCCAAGTAAATCTTTAACCAACAAAAACAAGTAACATGAAAAAAATTGTATTAACTCTAGGACTATTTGCGGGCCTATCTGCATTTGGTTTTGCTCAAGAAGGGCACAGCGCTAATGATGGTCATAACCACGGAACTGCGGTTCAACAACCTACTGCACCGGCAAGCACAGCCGACATAAAAATGGACAAAATGGTTCATGATTATGGAAATGTGATGCAAGGTGGTAATGGCGAGTGTGAATTTAAATTTACGAATAATGGTAAAGAGCCATTGGTTATTACTAATTGTATGGGAAGCTGTGGATGTACAGTTCCACAATGTCCTAAAGAGCCAATTTTACCCGGAAAAAGCAGTGTTATAAAAGTAAAATACGACACAAACCGTGTAGGTGGTATCTATAAAACAGTTACAGTTAATTCAAATGCAAAGAGCGGTAACGTAGTTCTAACAATAAAAGGTAACGTTGAAGCAAAACCGGTAGAAGAAACATTCCCGGAGAACAAAACTCCAACAGGTGCGCCGGTTGAGAAGAAAGGTTAATCTTTTAATTTAAAATTGAGTATGAAACACTTATTATATAGTTTATTCCTAGTTGCCGGTTTAGCCCTTAATACAAGCGCTCAAGAATCAGTTATACCGAATCCAGATCCTAATGCTCCGGATATGAAATTTGAATCGGAGACCATTGATTTTGGTTCGGTTGAATGGGATGCTAATGGTATTAGAGAGTTTAAATTCACTAACGTAGGAAAATCGCCATTAACTATTACAGCGGTTACTGCTGAATGTGGTTGTACAACTACTACCATTGATGGCAAGCAAGGTTGGCCTGCGGAGCCTATTTTACCGGGAAAAAGTGGGGTGATCAAGATAAAGTATGACACAAAACGTGTTGGTCGTTTTGAGAAGAACGTCACGATCACTTCAAACGGGAAATTCGCATCTAAAAAGGTAAAAATTAAGGGTGAAATAAAAGCAAAACCAGGTGGAGAAGAAGCCGGTGGATAAACAAGATCTTTATATAAAAAATCCTCTCGAAATTATCGGGGGGATTTTTTGTTTGAACAAGACCATAGCGTTTGTTTTGCTAATGGTATTGACAAATTTTTCTTTTTCGCAAACCGCTGAGGTAAAAGTTGACGATGCTAAGCAAAGTTTTACAACGGTACCACAGGGCACGGTGGTAAAACTGAATTATGTAGTAACTAATATTGGAACTGTGCCTTTACTTTTAAAGGATTTTGAAGTTGAATGTTCGTGTACCACAGCAGAGTTTGACGACAAGCCGGTTTTACCCGGAAAAAGCACAACCATCGTTGTAAAATTTGACACCAAAAGCGCTTACGAGCGCCAGGATAGAGTAGTTTATATTAATTGTAACACCAAAGATGGTTACATCAAGTTGCGGTTCAAAGGCAACGTTTTAAAGAAAAAGTCATAAACTCCTTCTAAAGAACTCTGAAGCAATAATGGAGGTGGCAATAGCCGCGTTTAATGATTCTGTATTTCCGGCAGCAGAAGGAATAGTAAGGCTTTCGCTAGTCAACTGAAGTGTTTCTTTTCTAATGCCATTGGCCTCATTTCCTATAACTATCAAACCATTTTTTAATGATTCGGTATAGATGTTTTTTCCTTTTAGCTCTGTTGAATATACTGTCTTTATCTTTTCGCCAGCTATCAATTCCTTAAGATCAATATAATGAACATTTACTCTCAAAAATGCGCCCATACATGCTTGTATGCATTTTGGATTATATAATTCAACCGTTTCTTCACTACAAAAAAGATCTTTTATACCAAACCAGCTACAAATGCGAATGATGGTGCCAAGGTTGCCCGGATCGCGGATATCATCCAAGTAAAACGAAAAGGTTTTATTAAGATCTGTACCGTTGTTTTTTGCAGGTAAATTATTGCAAGCCGCTAATACGTCGTTAGGCGCATTAAACAGACTTATTTGCGAAAGCTCTTTGGAATTTACGCACGTAGCATTTATTTTTTTGGATGCAATAAGTTTTTCATTTGCTTGGTAAAAATCATCAGTACAAAAAAGGTCTTTAATGATCTCGGGCTGTTCGTGCATGATCTCGGTAACCGTTTTGACACCTTCGGCAATGAAACGATTTTCGAGTAAGCGTTCCTTTTTGGTGTGCAATGACTTAATATATTTTATTTGGCTTTTACTAATCATATTTTAGAGCTAAATTCGCGATACCAAACAAACTCACGTTTTGGGAGAATTTGGCGAGGTTATTTTTGTTTGTAACAAAGCAAAATTTTTCAGCATAGCAGTAGTCTATGGTTAAAAATTTTAATGCTGATACAAACAAAAAGAAGCCGTCAAAAATTCCAAAACTTGGGTTTGTTTGGTATACACTGTAAAGTTAATTATTGTTTTTCTCTAAGAAAATAAATGTTTCGTGGCAATACTTTATCGTTTTTGCTGCATTTCTTATTTTATTTACTTCATGTAAGCCCACCAGAAGATTACAAAAGGACCAATATCTTCTCCATAAAGTAAAGATAGACGGCTATCAATCTACTAAACTACACAAAGAGGAGCTCGAAGGTTTTGTTAAGCAAAAGCCGAATCGTAAATTCTTTGGGGTGTTTCCTTTTTTTGTTGGATGGCATAATATGTTCAACGATTCTATCCTTCAAGCAAAAAAGGAAAAGCGAAATGAGCAATATGATATAAAGAACGCAAAAAAGATCCAAAATGTAAACAAGAAAAATAGTGAGCGCGAAAAGAAGGGAAAGAAGCTTTTGGAACCGAAATTACTTAGCAAAGAAGAGCCCACAACGCGCGAGAATATCAGAAATATAGGAGAGGCGCCTGTTATCTTTGATACCATATTAGCGAATCAAACTGCAAAACAATTGCGAATGTTCTTATTTAGCAAAGGGTATTTTAATAATAAAGTAGATTGGTGTGTGGACTGGAATAGGCGTACTAAACTCGGAAGAATCAAAAAGAAGCAAGCTGAACTCCATTACGAATTAACTCCTGGAAACGCTTATTACATAAATCATTTTACTTATGTTCTTGAAGATAAAAGAATAGCTGATCTTTTTTACTCAGATACAATTCATAGTTTAATAAAGCGTGGCGAGCGCTACGATGCCGCTGTTTTAAATGAAGAAAGATCTCGCATTACTGCATTTTTGCTAAATAACGGATATTACTTTTTTGAAACAGCATATATTAACTATAGTGTAGATAGTAATCAGGTTGGTAATTTTGTTTCCATCGAACTTACTTTACGAAAGTTCTCAAGAACGTATAGCAGCAGTGATGACTCGTTGGTTTTTGTGAATCACACCAAATTTCGTATCAATCAGATCTATGTAATAACCGAACCAGTTTTTGGAAATATTAGGGAGATACAATTTAAGGACACTACTGTGCCGGCAAATAGAGATGTAAAATTTCTTCATAATTATCCCCTTAGATATAAGCCAACTTTGTTAGCCGATTTCATTAAACTGCAAAAGGGTGCATTATTTATTCGTGATACAGCCGAAGCAACATTTAAAAGCTTACTAGGTTTAGGAATATTTAAAGGTGTAACCATTCAATTCTTTAAAAGTGATGAATTTCCGGCAAAGCTTGATTGCTACATTATATGTATTCCTTTGATAAAGCAATCTATTACTTTGGAAACAGAATTAATTAATACATCCGGTAACCGAGGTATTGATGGCAGTTTAATATACAGAAATAGGAATGTATTTAAAGGGGGTGAAGTGATACAGCTCAAAATGCAAGGAGCATTGACGGCGCAAAATCAAATTGGAGACTCAAAAGATAACCCGGATATCTTATCCCTCTCACGAATACAACAATTATTCAATACGTTTCAAGTTGGCCCAGAGTTTACTTTTTCTGTACCACGCGCCTTTTTTCCTTTCTCTCTCTTTCCGTTCAAGAACGAGATGTTGCCTCGTACGTATTTTAAAACGGGATTGAATTATCAAGCGCGCGCTAATTTTGTGCGAAACATTGTGAGTTTTGAGTACGGCTTAAGTTTTAGATCAAAAAACAGATTATTCAAATATGAGATAGCCCCATTTGAGATCTATAGTGTAAAAGCGAAATTATCTAATGATTTTAAAAGTGAACTCGCTGAACTGAACGATGCTTTTCTTTTGAATTCATTTATTGATCACATTACAACACTTTCAAAGGGAAGTGTTGTATATTCATCAAAAGAAAATATGCTTACAAGTAATACAACGGTGCATTATGTTAGGTTCTTGGGCATGTCGTCGGGCAATATTTTACGCGAATATTTTAATTTGAAAAAAGCACCTAAGGATTCTTTAGGTCGTTACAATTTATTCGGCATCCCTTTTGCTCATTTTTTAAAGGCTGAGTTGGAGTATCGTATTTATATTCCTTTAAGTAAAAAACGAAAATTGGTTTACAGGATCGCAGGTGGTATTGGTAAAACATTAGCCAACTTAAGTGTTTTACCTTATGAGCAAAGTTTTTTTACAGGCGGCCCTAATACAATTAGAGCGTGGAGAGCTCGTACGTTAGGGCCGGGAGGATATGATCCTACCAATAGTTCAACGCGTTTTGATAAAATTGGGGATCTTTTACTTGAAGGAAATATAGAATATCGTTTTCCGATTTTAAAGTCAATTTACGGAGCCGTATTTGCCGATGCAGGAAATATTTGGCGTTTGCAAAAAGTAGAAGATAAACCAAATGGAGAATTTAGAGTGGATGAATTTTACAAGCAAATTGCTTTGGGTGGTGGTGTTGGTTTGCGTTGGGATCTGGATTTTTTAATTTTACGTTTTGATTTTGCTGTTCCAATTAAAGATCCTAAGTACGCCGAAGGAGATAGATTTACGTATGACAAGCAACCATGGCGTTCGACGGTAGTTAATTTTGGGATAGGATATCCGTTTTAATATGAAGATAACAGGTTTTACCATAATTAGAAATGCCATAAATTACGATTACCCCGTATTGGAGGCCATACAAAGCGTGCTTCCTATTTGTGATGAATTTGTTGTTGGCGTTGGCAAAAGCGATGATGGAACTCTGGAATTGATCCGTTCTATCAATTCACCCAAAATTAAAATAATTGAATCGGTTTGGGATGATACCAAACGCGAAGGAGGTTTGGTTCTTTCAATGGAAACCAATAAAGTGTTTGATGCCATTGGAAAGGAGAGCGATTGGTGTTTTTATATTCAATCGGATGAGTGCGTGCATGAGCAAGATCTGCCGGCCATAAAAATGGCAATGGAAAAATACAAGAATGATAAAGAAGTGCAGGGCTTACTTTTTAATTACAAACATTTCTATGGTCATTATAATTATATTGGAACAGGACGAAGATGGTATAGCAAAGAGATCCGCATTATTAAAAATGATAAAAGCATTCGTTCGTATAAAGATGCGCAGGGATTTAGAACTGATAATGGCGAGAAGTTAAAAGTGAAACAGATAAATGCATCCATTTATCATTACGGCTGGGTAAAATCGCCAAAAGCTCAGCAAGCAAAGCAAGAGAATTTTCATAAGATGTGGCATGATGATAGTTGGATGAAAGAAAACATTCCTGTTGTTGAAGAATTTGATTACAGCAAGATCGATCTTTTGGATAATTATAAAGGAACACATCCAGCTTTATATAAAGAACGTATTGCAAAATCCAATTGGAAATTCAATTACGATAATTCTAAGGTAAAGATAAGTTTCAAGAATAAATTCCTTCACTTTATTGAGAAAACATTTGGTTGGAGAGTAGGGGAGAATAGAAATTATGTTTTACTGAAGGATTAATTATTTACTCGTCAAAGAGCATTAAGCCACAAGCTCTTTAAAATGCCACAGATTTGTTATCACAGATTTTGAAAAATCTTTAGCTCGCATTTTTTTTACGCAAAGGCAAAATGCTGCTGCCGCGCCCGCGATTGCAGCGAAAAGCCTTACGCAGGACTTTGCGTATGTTTGTTGGGCGAGGAGGCGACCGCAGGAAGCCACCGCAGACCTACAAACATAGCAAAGGACAAGTAAGCTTGTAGCGGAAAGCGCGATAAGGCGCCCAAAAAATTGAAACAAAATGATGGTAGATTAATTATTACAAAGCGCCTTCATCTGTAAAGCTGTAATACGCATGATCGCCAATGATCAAGTGATCGAACAAAGTAATGTCAAAAAATTTTAGCGCCTCTTTTATTTTTTTGGTGATCATAATATCTTCTTGACTAGGTTTTAAATTTCCGCTTGGATGATTATGAGCCAATATAACGCTACTCGTATTATTTTCAATGGCCGACTTTGAAACTAAACGAACATCAACTACCGTTCCGCTTATTCCACCTTTGCTAATGCTTTCTATTTTTATAACCTTATTTGCTCTATTCATCAAAACCATCCAAAACTCTTCGTGTGGAAGATCGGCTAATTTTGGATTTAATAAATTAAAAGCATCTCTGCTAGAGCTTATCTTTTGCTGCTCTACAACATCAGTATCTTTTCGTCGTCTTCCTAATTCAAAAGCAGCTGCAATATTAATGGCTTTGGCCGGACCAACACCTTTAAACTTTTGAAGTTCATTGAGAGATAGTTTGGCTAAAGTATTTATGTCGTTTTTGCTCTCATGTAGTATGCGCTGAGCAAGTTGAATGGCGGTTTCATCGGTATTTCCCGAACCAAGAATTATGGCCAATAATTCGGCATCACTTAAGTGCTGTCGCCCCATTTGCATTAGCTTTTCACGTGGGCGATCATCTTCGGATAATGATTTTAGGTTGATATGTTTTAAGTTGTTTTCCAAACTAAGTCATAAATATAAAAATAATTAAAATAAATTTGCAATGGTTATGGGTATTTTTGACAACTCTTCACTCGAGATCTTTAAAATAAAGCAATATCGCTACTTTATCCTAGCTCGCTTTTTTCTTACGTTAGGCATACAACTACAAATGAGTACCATTAACCTTCAAGTGTATTACGAATTTACTAAGGAAGAGTTTGTTTTGGGAATGATAGGTTTGGCAGAGGCGGTGCCTTTTATTATTACTTCTTTTTTTAGCGGGCATTATGCCGATCTATTAAATAGAAAAAAGATCATTCTTGGTGGAATTTTTATGCTCCTACTTGGTGCAATTGCTTTGTATATCAATAGTGCACCATTTATTTCGGTTTTACGTTCGTTTGGGTTACCGGCATTGTTCATGATCGTTATTGTGTTTGGAGTGGTGCGTTCTTTTTTAGCAGCAAGTGTGCAGCCTTTTATGACATCTTTCATTCCGCGTCATTTATATACACAATCATCTACATGGAATAGTACGGTATGGCATATTGGCGCTATTTTGGGGCCGGTGATAGCAGGTTTGATATATGCGTTTAGAGGACAGCTCCATGCCGATTGGTGTTACCTTTTAAATATTGCGTTTTATGTTTTGGCCTTTGTGTTCATTGCTGCAACTTCTTATAAGCAAACGTTTGTTCCCGAGAATACCGAATCTATTGTGCAAAGCATGAAAGTGGGTTTGAATTTTGTATTTAAAAATAAAATGGTGCTGAGTGCTTTGTCGTTAGATCTTTTTGCTGTTCTATTTGGTGGCGCAGTTGCTTTGATACCCGCGTTTACCGATAAAATTTTGCACTTAGGTCCCGAAGCTTACGGTTTACTGCGAACTTCACCCGCTATTGGCGCCGTTTTGATGGCTTTGATCATGTCGGTTAAACCGCCCGGTAAAAAAGCCGGAGTTGCTTTGTTATGGTCGGTTGTGGCCTTTGGATTATTTACCATTGCGTTTGCTTATAGCACCAATTATTGGTTGGCATTTGCAATGCTTGCTTTAACAGGAGCTTTTGATAATATTAGTGTGGTTGTGCGTCATAGTATTTTGCAATTGATGACACCGGATAATATGCGAGGAAGAGTAAGTGCGGTTAATAGTATTTTTATTGGATCAAGTAATGAGATAGGCGCGTTTGAAAGCGGAGTAGCAGCAAAATTTTTAGGACTTGTTCCTTCCATTGCTTTTGGTGGTGTTATGACCATTTTGGTTGTTCTTGGTATTCACAAAGCAAATCCGGAGTTAAAGAATCTTGATCTGACAAAAGACCCATGAAGATAAAAGAGGGGGTAAAGGAATTGTTAGATGAAAAATTTGATCAATATAATTCAAAGGGATTTATTGAGAATGACCCCGTGCAAATTCCGCATTTATTTTCAAGAAAGGAAGATATGGAGATAGCAGGTTTTTTGGCAGCCACTATTGCTTGGGGAAATAGAAAATCGATTATTACAAATGCCACAAAATTAATGGCCTTAATGGATAACGAACCATTTGAATTTGTTACTCAACACACCGCTCGCGATCTAAAAAAGTTTGATGAGTTCGTACATCGTACATTTAATGGAATAGATTGTACTTTTTTTATTCGTTCGCTAAAAAACATCTACATCAAACATCAAGGACTTGAATTAGCGTTTTCAAAAGGGATAAAGCCTGGAGATGTTGATGTGAAAAATGCCATCATTCATTTTCGGGATCAGTTTTTAAAAGCAGCACATCAAAAACGGAGTGAGAAGCATATCTCCAATCCTGATAAAAATTCGAGCGCCAAGCGTTTATGCATGTATTTGCGATGGATGGTGAGAAAAGATAATAAAGGGGTTGATTTTGGTATTTGGAAAAGTATCAGCCCATCTTTATTGTGTTTGCCTCTTGATGTGCATACCGGAAATGTAAGCAGAAAGCTTGGACTACTAAAGCGAAAGCAAGATGATTGGAAGGCGGTTGAAGAGATCACAAATGTTTTAAGGAAATTTGATCCTAAAGATCCTGTTAAGTATGACTTTGCATTGTTTGGATTAGGAGTAAGCAAAGAGATCTGATCTATTTTAAATAGTGAACAGGATGTTTTTCGTTATACATTCTTACAAATCGAGTTACCTGTTTGCGGCGTTTACGCTTGCTTAAACTTTTATATTCTTTATAAATTTTTTCATCAGTACTTAAAAGTAATTCTAAATAGTTCAAATCAAACGGCACTACATTCCCATCAAAGTAGCTTACAATAAATTCATTTAGCTCTTTGGTTTTAACTGTTCGGCCGGCTCCAACGCCAAACATGGGGTCGTAAACGCCTGTGTAATATCCGCTAACTTCAACAACTCCCGCAAAATAGCTTATCGCACCAAAAACCGGCACTCTGTAAAAAACACCTTTGTAATTTACAAACAGAGTTCCGTTTTGAACAAATCCCCAAATATGCGAAGGTTCCATGGTGTATGTTGTGCCTCCAACGGAATATTCAATTTTTGTGGTGTCGGTTACTTTGTAATAAAAATCAACTTGATCTTTATTAATATTGGTGATTATATTT
>JAGPDW010000049.1:0-12865 GCA_018057345.1 Bacteroidia bacterium
GCAGTAGTTGGTGCCACAGGTTTAGTAGGCACAAAAATGTTACAAGTACTAAAGGAAAGAAACTTTCCTGTTACAGAATTAATTCCGGTGGCCTCTAAGCGTTCGGTTGGAAAAGAAATTGAATTCAACGGAAAAAAATATAAAGTGCATAGCATGCTGGATGCCATTGCAGCAAAACCACATATTGCTTTATTTTCCGCAGGCGGATCAACCTCTTTAGAGTGGGCTCCAAAATTTGCAGAAGTTGGAACTGTAGTAATTGATAACTCGTCGGCATGGCGAATGGACCCCACAAAAAAATTAGTGGTGCCCGAAGTGAACGCGCATGTACTTACAAAAAATGATCTTGTGATCGCTAATCCAAATTGCTCTACCATTCAAATGGTGGTTGCATTAGAACCATTACATAAAGCGTACAAAATTAAACGTGTGGTTGTTTCAACCTACCAAAGTGTAACGGGCACGGGCGTAAAAGCAGTTGATCAATTAATGAATGAGCGTAAAGGTATTAAAGGAGAAATGGCATACAAATATCAAATTGATATGAATGCTATACCACAAATTGATGTGTTTTTAGATAATGGTTATACCAAAGAGGAAATGAAAATGGTTCATGAAACCAAAAAGATCATGGGCGATGATTCCATTAAAGTTACAGCTACAACAGTTCGAATTCCTGTAATGGGTGGGCATAGCGAAAGCGTAAATATTGAATTTGAAAAAGAATTTGATCTGGCTGAACTAACCAATTTATTAAGGAACACAAAAGGGATTATAGTTCAGGATGATCTAAAAAATCAAATCTATCCAATGCCAATGAATGCGCATGAAAAAGATGAAGTGTTTGTTGGACGTATTCGTAGAGATGAAACTCAAGGCAAAACTTTGAATATGTGGGTAGTTTCGGATAACCTGCGTAAGGGCGCGGCTACAAACGCCGTGCAAATTGCGGAATATTTAATTGCTAATAAAATTCACGGCTTTTAAAAACGTGTGATTATTATCAATATATAATAAAAAGCCTTACATTATAGTAAGGCTTTTTTAATTCAGAAATAATTTTTCCTCGTATTTTCGTTGTTATAAAACTTGATGACCTTAAATTAATTGACAATAATTCTACCGCTGGAAACATTTATTTTCTCGTCATCATAAATTACATAATTATAAATCCCCTTTGGTTTACCATAATTATCTATTTCAGTTTCTCCGTTTACAAAAAGTTTTTCTTCAATAATTTGGCCGAGTGTGTTTATTATAACTACTTTATATTTCTTTGATTGCAAATTAGAAATTTTAAATCGGCAAATTTCGTGAAATGGATTTGGAAAAACAGCTACCATAAAAGAATCTGAATTCTCAAATATTCCTGTGCCGATAGATGTGTGTCCGGTTTTTTGTAATGAAAACACACCAAATTTTGGAAAAGGATTTACGGGTGTTTGAGTAGATCCGATAACTGAACAAACAGTTCTTCCAATCATAGGAATTGTAATCTGACAATTTGATGGCACGGTACCAGTTAACGTATCCGAAAAGTAATTACTAACATTTGTCAACTTATACTTGTCTCCTGGCATTAATCCTGAACTACAAACATTAACACTAACGTTTGCCAAACTATCCCAATTATATATAGTTAAGTTAGATTTACCAGCTTCAAATTTATTTGCTGCAAAATAATATTCTAGCCCACCGGTTGGCGTATTAGGAACATATGTGTTTTGGAGGTAATCATTATTTGTGAACCCCCATAAATAATATCCATAAGCTGGTAAAATACCTCCAATAAATTTATTATTTTTTACCGAACATTGAAAAACAGGGGTGTTGTTAAATCCCAGTCTTGTTTGACAAGTAAATATATTACTATCTAAAATCATGTTTTTTACGCCGAAATTTAATCCTACAGCATTAACAGGTAGTCGGGGTTGATTTGGGCTGGCAAATGTATAGTTACTTTTAATAGTGGTGTTTCTTATTGGGTTATTTGATCCGTTAGAAACAGCAAATAAATTGTGTGTTCTATAGTTGTTCCCAATACCACCCAAATTCTCAGAAGCTGACCCACAATTAAAAATTGTATTGCGCTGTACATCAAAATTACCAATAGGCACAATCGTATTTGTTTGCCAAATTTTCATGCCATAACCAAAAGTGTTATGAATAATGTTGTTATGAATAAGTCTTGTACTAATAGTGTCATTTTGCATATAAAATCCGTGTCCATGGCCTTCCCAGTTTGTGTTATTTAAAACATTATTACCAATATTATAAATAACACAACCGTGTATTTCTGCATTGGTTGCCCCCGACCAACAATCGATACCTTCGCCTGTATCATGAATAATTAAATTAATAAATTTCATACCCTTGGCGGTGCAGTAAATGCCGCCATTTCGTGATTGCTTTCTGTGTGTATTTAAAGAGTTTGTAACTTCTAATCCCCAAAACCAGGTGTTGCTACAGTTTAATACATCACATCCAATCGTCATATTTTGATTACCATCAATGGTAACACGTTCCTTTTTGTAATTTCTAAAAATAATTGGATTGGCTGCTGTTCCATTTGTTTTACACATAAACGAATAACTTGGATCGTACGTATAGGTATAAACTCCGCCTCTTATCCAAACTGTATCGCCAGGAAGTAAAAGCGCTGGATGATTCAATGCAGTTTGAAGTTGCCATGGATTAGTTATGCTTCCATTACCACTTGAGCTCGCCGTGGCGGAAACATAAAAGCTGGTTGCTTTCAATAAGCCAAAACATAATGTTATTAGTGATATTAGCATCACTTTCTTTATTCTTTCCATTTTTTCAAAATTTAATTTTAGTCAAATATATAGCGTGTCCATATCGGATTTTTTAAATTTTCGAAATTCATGAGTTTTCAAATGCCCTAAATTGTATAAATTGCTGTAGCATTTTCTCATTTAAACTTCGCTACAATTCACTGTTTTTCTTAATTAAATGCCTATGCAAGCTGTCTATAATTTGCCTTAATTCATGAGTTTTCAACCGTTCAAAATTAATTCAAAATAAACGCCGTTTCACTATAAAGGCACACGTTAAATTGTTGTTAACACTAAATATGCAGATTACTATGGAACGGTTATCGAAATGATGGCGAAGAGGAATAATTTATCTCATAAAAAGTAACCACCCCAAATTTTGAATTGAGTATAAATTACTTTAAATTTGATTCATGCTAACACTCCCCTTCAATTTCAAAAAGTGGATCGATGAAAATCGTCATTTACTTAAACCACCTGTAAACAACAAGGTAGTTTATACCGATACCGAATTTATTGTGATGGTTGTTGGCGGACCAAACTCTCGAAAAGATTACCATTATAATGAGAGTGAAGAATTCTTTTATCAATTAGAAGGGGATGTGATCGTTCAGGTTCAAATTGATGGGAAAATGAAAGAGGTGCCAATAAAGGAAGGTGATATTTTTTTACTGCCTCCAACTATTCCGCATAATCCTCGTCGTTTTGAAGGCACTATTGGTTTGGTAATAGAGCGCAAACGAAAAAGCACTGAAAAAGATGGCTTGCTGTGGTTTTGCGAAAGCTGCAACCATAAATTACACGAAGTATACTTTCAATTAGAGAATATTCAAACGCAATTTCAAACCGAATTTAAAAAGTTCTACGAAAATAAAGATCTTCGCACTTGTAAAAAATGCGGATCGGTTATGGAACCGCCTCCAACCATTTCGTAAATATTACTTATATGTATTTCAAAAAGCCTTACCTTTAACGTAAGGCTTTTTTTATGCGGTATTTTAAAGACTCGTTTATGTTTTTTTTATTTGCGATATCATTTTCGCTAACCGCGTTTTCTCAAAAACCAACCGCGCATGATTCTCTGCTTTCGATCATCTCTTCCGAAAAAATTGATACGATAAAAGCAAGGAAATTAAATCAACTCGCTTATGAATTACGAAGGAATGATCCCGAGCGCGCGGTTCAATATGCCAATCAAGCTTTAAATATCTTAGAGAAGAGTCCATTTAAAAAAGGGATTTCGCATTCATACTTAATTTTAGGAACTGCGCAGATGAATATGAATAATTCGGCAGAGGCCTTTGAAAATTTTGATCATGCAATAAAAGAAGGTGAAAAGAATAATGAAAAAAAGATCGTTGCCGGAGCTTATAATAATATTGGCATTATTTACATCAAACAAGGAAAATCATCTGAAGCCTTAAAGTATTACCTACTCGGGCTTGAGATCAGAGAAAAAGAGAACATTAAAGGAGATATTGCGGGTTCGTACTTAAATATTGGTAATGTTTACTACCAGCAGAAGAACTTCTCTGAAGCGGTTAAGTACTATTTGATGGCGGTTCAAATGTTTGATAAAAAGGTTAATAAATTTGGAATTGCAAATGCCTATAGCAATATTGGTATCATATATGCAGGAAAAAACATGCCTGATAGCGCCCGAGTCTATTATAAAAAAGCGCTAGACCTCAACATCGAGATCGGTGATAAAAGAGGCATAAGTTCTTGTTATGAAAACGTTGCTGAAATGAGCATGAACAAAAGTGATCTGGAAGAGGCTGAAAAATATTATAACCTCGCGCTTGCTCTTTCAGTTGAAACCAAAGATCTGAATAATGTGGCCGAGCTCAATTATAATTTAGCGAAGATAGACAGACTTCGTGGCCGTTTTTTGGAGGCCAAAAAAAAGATCGCCATTGCAATAGATATTTCGAAAAAGAGTAAGGATAATCAGCAGATAAGTGATTGTTACTTATTATTAACTCTGATAAATGAAAAACAAGGCCGATTTAAAGAGGCACTTGATGATTACGAGATATCCATCTCCTACAAGGACAGCACGCTTAATGAAGAAAACACAAAACGGATCGTAGAAGAAAAAATGAATTACGATTTCCATAAAAAGGAAGCGCTTTTAAAAGAAGAGCAATTAAAAAAAGACATTTACGCTGAAGAACAATTGAAAAATCAAAAACTTTTTACGCGCGCTAGCCTCGTTGTTGGATCGCTTATACTTATTCTGCTCGTGCTTGCTTTTTTTGCTTATAGAGATAAAAAACGATCACATCTCATTATTGAATCGCAAAAAGCTTTGGTTGAAGAAAAACAAACTTCCATTATCGATTCGATCACTTATGCCAAAAGATTGCAACAAGCTGTTTTACCAAAGATTGATCTTGTGAATCAATTATTTCCCGGCAATTTCATTTTATATCTTCCTAAGGATATTGTGGCTGGCGATTTTTATTGGACAACCGAAACTAAAGACAATTGTTACATGGCCATATGCGATTGCACGGGCCATGGCGTTCCCGGCGCCTTTATGAGTTTATTGAACATTGGTTTTTTAAGCGAAGCCATTAATGAAAAAAATATCCTCGAACCAAACAAAATATTTGATTATGTAAGAAAACGACTCATAGAAGGGATCGGAAATGATGGGCAGCAAGATGGTATGGATGGCATATTGATGTGTTTTAGCAAAAATAATAATAAAGTAACTTACGCGGCGGCTCATAATGCACCAATACTTATTCGAGAAAAAAGTTTAACGTCGTTAGCTGCAGACAAAATACCAGTTGGCAAAGGAATAAAAACGGATCCGTTCTCTCTCTTTAATTTAGAGTTAAAAAAAGGAGATAGCCTATATCTTTTTACCGATGGCTATGCAGATCAGTTTGGCGGAACTTTAGGAAAGAAATTTAAAAACAAAAATCTTGAGGAACTTCTCTTGGCGATTGAAGCTTTACCACTTAATGAACAAAGCCGAGCACTTTCAAAAACATTTAATGATTGGAAAGGCGAATTAGAGCAAGTTGATGACGTTTTAATTATGGGGATAAAAATATGAGAATTCATTCGTTTGAAGAATATGAAATAGCTTACAAAAAAAGTGTTGAGCAACCCGAAACATTTTGGGGAGACATTGCCGAAAATTTTACTTGGCATAAAAAATGGGATAAAGTTATTGATTGGGATTTTAAGGACTACAACGTTAAGTGGTTTGACGGCGCAAGTTTAAATATTACTGAGAATTGTATCGATCGTCATTTACCAAGCAAAGCAAAAGATGCTGCTTTTATTTGGGAATCGAATTTTGAAGACAAGCCAAGTCGTACCATTACCTATCAGCAATTACACGATGAAGTTTGTAAAACAGCAAACGCTTTAAAATACTTGGGCGTAAAAAAGGGCGATCGTGTTTGCATTTATTTGCCAATGATCCCTGAGGCCGTTTATTCAATGTTAGCTTGCGCAAGAATTGGCGCCATTCATTCCATTGTGTTTGCCGGTTTTTCTGCCACATCTTTATCAGATAGAATTCAAGATAGCGATTGTAAAGTTGTGATCACATCCGATGGTTCTTATCGTGGAGACAAAAACATTAATTTAAAAAACGTAGTTGATGAGGCCCTTGAAACTTGTGCATCGATAAAACACGTTTTAGTCTTTGAACACACCAAAATAAAGATCAATTTTGATAATAATAAAGATGTTTGGTGGCATAAACTAGTTCCGCAACAAGAAGCGATCTGCGAACCCGAAAAAATGAAGAGCGAAGACATGCTTTTTATTTTATACACATCGGGCTCTACCGGAAAACCAAAAGGCGTTGTGCATACATGTGGCGGTTACATGGTTTACACGGCCTACACATTTTCAAACGTATTTCAATACAACCAAGGAGATGTATATTGGTGTACCGCTGATGTGGGTTGGGTAACAGGGCATTCGTATATAACTTACGGTCCGCTTTTATGCGGTGCAACTTCTGTACTTTTTGAAGGCGTTCCCACGTATCCCGATGCCGGACGATTTTGGAAAATAATTGATAAACATAAGGTCACGCATTTTTATACAGCGCCAACTGCTATTCGAGCTTTGGAAGCATTAGGCTTGGATTTTGTTAAACCTTATAAATTAAATTCGCTCAAAGTGTTGGGCAGCGTTGGCGAACCAATTAATGAGGAAGCGTGGCATTGGTACAATAAAAACATTGGTAAAGAAAAATGTCCTATAGTTGATACCTGGTGGCAAACCGAAACGGGTGGCATTTTAATTTCGCCACTTGCGGGAATAACAAAACTAAAGCCAAGCTATGCTACATTGCCTCTTCCTGGCATTCAACCAATTTTAGTTGATGATAAAGGAAACGAGATCAAAGGAAATAATGTGGAAGGAAATTTATGCATTAAATATCCTTGGCCATCTATTATTCGTACAACCTATGGCGATCATGAGCGTTGTAAGCAAACTTATTTTAGCACCTATCATAATTTATATTTTACAGGAGATGGTTGCAAGCGT
The DNA here is from genome assembly GCA_018057345.1 of Bacteroidia bacterium. GTDB lineage: Bacteria > Bacteroidota > Bacteroidia > B-17B0 > Aurantibacillaceae > Aurantibacillus. The sequence goes on from JAGPDW010000049.1 coordinate 7,323, forward strand.
GATGAGGATGGTTATTACAGAATAACCGGACGTGTGGATGATGTAATGAATATTAGCGGACATCGCATAGGAACCGCAGAAGTTGAAAGCGCTATTAATATGCATGTTGATGTTGTTGAGAGTGCTGTTGTAGGATATCCGCACGATATCAAAGGACAAGGGATCTATGCCTATGTGATAGCGCCATCAACAACAAAAGATCACGCTATTTTAATAAAGGAAATTATTGCAGAAGTAAATAAGATCATTGGTCCAATTGCTAAGCCCGATAAAATTCAAATTGTAAGTGGCTTACCAAAAACTCGAAGCGGAAAGATCATGCGACGCATTTTGCGCAAAGTTGCAGAAGGCGATGTAAATAATTTAGGAGATATAAGCACGCTTCTTGATCCAGGTGTAGTTGAAGAGATCAAGAATGGAAGAATAAAGTAACTTACCTCAAGGTTGCTCCTTTTTGACTATACCAAGGCACAACTTCCACAATTAGTCTTCCTGCAACAACGGCAGGATCGGCCTCTGCCAATTTTTTTGCTTCATCAAATGTAGCAACATTATAAACGCAAATTCCTTTTAGATCTCCATCTGGTAGTGATGGCCCCGCAAGATCCATTTTACCGGCCTCATACATTTTATTTAAATATGCCATGTGCCCCGCTTGAATTCTATTTGCAGTTAAGGTGTCCTGATTGCGCTTCGGTCCTTTTTTTAAAAAAACCATGTAATATGTTTTCATTTCACCGGTAACGCCTTTTGTTTCCACTTTAACAGCTTGGGCCTTTGTGGTTTTTGCTTTTTTAGTAGAATCTTTTTGTTGCGCCAAGGAGGTTAAACTTAAAACGCTTAACACCATTAAGATCACGAATTTTTTCATTTTTATTTTGTTTAATTTAAAATTGCTTCCCATTCTTTAACGAATGAATTATTGAATATACTAAAAAAACTTAATATTCAAAATCTATAGTTAGCGCAATTAAAAAACAAAATCGTGCGCTTGATTTTCGTGTGTTACTTTTTTGCGCTCTTCGCTGCCTTGCCTGCCGGCAGTTTAGTGTCCTTTTTTTCGTTCCAGGTCTTGTAAACATCCTGTTGCTTTGGTTTAAATGCGGGCGAACGGCGCAAAGGCTCACAGGCTTTTAATGTTTCATGACATTCTTTTGGCAACTTCTGGTATAGTTTTGTTCCTTCTGTTTTCCAGGCTATCATTTCATCGCTTACATCTTTAACTTCCTTTGCAGGATTTCCAACAACCACTTTTCGTTTAGAAATAATTGTATTTGCCGGAACAAAAGTTAATGCGCCAATAATACATTCATCACCGATCACACAGTTATCCATGATCACACTATTCATTCCCACCAATACATTTTTTCCAATCGTTCCTCCGTGTATTATAGCGCCGTGGCCAATATGCGCTCCTTCTTTTAAAAGCACGGTTGTTCCCGGAAACATATGGATGGTACAGTTTTCCTGAACATTACAACCGTCTTCAATAATGATCTCGCCCCAATCGCCACGTACTGCTGCGCCGGGACCAATATATACATCTCTTCCAATAGTTACATTTCCTGTAACCGTTGCGTTAGGATGAACGAAAGCCGTTTTATCTATTACCGGCACATACCCATTAAATTCAAAAACGTTTGCCATGTTTATGTTGTTTGTTTACCTGAAGTAACCATTAAATAATTTTTTATCAATTCATCTAAATCTCCATCTAATACGCCTTCTGCATCTGTGATCTTTAATTCTGTTCTATGATCGTTAACCATTTTGTAAGGATGCAAAACATAACTACGGATCTGTGACCCCCATTCTATTTTCATTTTTCCTTCTTCAACGGCGGCTTTTGTTTCGTTACGCTTACGCATCTCTAATTCGTATAATTGCGAGCGGATCATTTGCAAAGCGCGTTCACGATTACCGTGTTGACTTCTTTCAATTTGACATACTACAACAATTCCCGAAGGCTTGTGAAGCATTTGAACTTTTGTTTCTACCTTGTTTACGTTTTGTCCACCTGCGCCACCACTTCGCGATGTGGTAACTTCCAGATCGGCAGGCTTAATTTCAATTTCAATAGTATCGTCAATTATTGGATACACATAAACAGATGCAAAACTCGTGTGGCGTTTAGCATTGGCATCAAACGGACTAATGCGCACCAAACGATGCACTCCATTTTCTCCTTTTAAATATCCATAAGCATAAGGGCCTTCTATCTGAAGAGATACTGATTTTATTCCAGCCGCATCGCCTGCATTATAGTCGAGTTGAGAAACTTTAAAGGCGTTTTTTTCTGCCCACATAATATACATGCGCATTAACATGCTGGCCCAATCACAACTTTCTGTTCCTCCTGCACCTGCATTGATCTGAAGAACACAGCTTAATTGATCTTCCTCGTTACGAAGCATGTTCTTAAATTCCAGATCCTCTAATTTTTTAATGGTAATTTCAAACTGATGCTGTGTTTCGGCTTCTGTGGCTTCTCCTTCCTTAAAAAATTCGTAAAATGTATTGAGATCTTCAATATCCTTGGTTAATTCATCGTAACCTGTTATCCAAACCTTTTTGAGTTTAACTTCGGCCAAAACAGATTCGGCTTTTTTGCTATCGCTCCAAAAATTAGGGTCTAATGTTTTTTCTTCAAGTAATGAGAGATCGTGTTTCTTTTTATCGTAGTCAAAGAAACCCCCTTAATGCCAGGTGACGCGAGTTAACGTCCTTTAATTGGTCTTGTGTGAACATACAGCAAATATAAGGATTTTTTATTAGCCACGGAGGCACTGAGGCACAGAGAAATTATCTGTTATCTTCCTTGAAATCATAGAATAAAACATAGGTTATCACCATGATCCAACCAAAGAAGAAAAGTCCCATTACAAAAGCTATATACAAGTGCATTATAACGCCAAAATGCAAAAAATAGCGTTTTATGCTTTTAACCCAAACTAAAAAAGGAAATAAACTTTGGTACAACAATACCAAGTAAGTAATTATAACGGTAAGAAAGTGAAATGAATCAACGGTATTGATCACAAATGAACGTGAATAATACTGCGCTTTGATTGTTAAATAAACAACCTCTCCGTTTAACCAATCTGCATCATACCATTTTGCTAATGCCGAAAAACCATAAAGAATGCACACTTGTAATATCAAAGCCAAGTAGGAAACATTGTGCAAAACAATTTTAATTTTATCATAAACTCCGGTTCCTATATTAAAATCCTTTCGCAGCCATGCGCTTAAAAAACACAAGTTAACCAGAATTGATTCTCCGGCAGTTGTGGTTGTGTAGATCCTAATGTCTAAATTCAAAACAAGTAAATAAATAATAAGGTCAGTTAACACATAAGATCGTTTATCAAATAAGGAATACAGGCTCAACAAAAGCACTGTAAAAATAAATCCACATGCTAGTACACTGTTCTTACTTAAATAAATTAAATAAGCAAACTGTTTAAAGAATCCAATTGGCTCGTTATAAACTAAAGAAACAGCGTGTTCTCCAAAAAGAATATCGAAATTCAATAACCATAAAACACATTTTATAATTAAAAATCCATACAGCAAGTTCTTAAACAAACGCGCATTCTTTTGCTTTCGGTAATCATTAAATATATATGCGATCGCTTTATTCATTCACTATATAAGTTCTTTTGTTTGTTTGAATATCTGTCGCGACTAACATCAGTTTTAAATTATCAATTTTACCATTATGTTTTTTTTGCAGGTATTGCACATTAACGTGCTCAAATATTTGATAATACTTGTCGTTTGTGAATTTGTACAGCTCACCCTTAACGTTTATTGCCCTATTATGTATATAAATACTTGCATCGGTTAATGAGATCATAAGGAACTCTCGTCCGCTAAAAATAGTCCGCTCTTCCAGCACTTCTTGTATTGGAAATGAATAGTGCTTCCGTCTGTTCAGTTCATACACGGCATAAATACTGTAATTATATCTTGTTCCGGGTGTAAACATTCGCCAATCTTGATGGAAATACGGATCACAATAAGTCATTGCGTAAAAATCCAGGCTTCGTTTAGGCTCTCTATTAAATGGATAGGCTTCCCAGATCACAAACAGGAAATGCGCCACAAAAATTACACCAACGGCGCAAAGGATAAGTATTTTAACTCTATATTTAATGTTTTAAAATTAAACATTGTATGCGTAAAATTCTAGTTATTGCCTTAATATTACATCTTAGCGCAAATGCTCAAGAAAAACTCTTAACCATTCAGGATGCCGTTTTAAAAGGTAGAACAGATCTGGCGCCTAAACGTCTTCAAAATATTCAATTTGTTGCGGGCACTAGCTCCTTTTTTTACATTGATAATGGAAAGGTTATAAAAGGAGATAATGCCAATGGTAAAACAACTGATTGGTTCAAATTAACTGAACTCAACGCTTCTTTAAAAACTGCCAAGCGCGATACATTAAAAGTTTTTCCGGGTTTACAGTTTAAAGACGCGAATACCTGTTGGTTCAGTCAAGGAAAAGACAAGATCACATTTGATCTTAAAACAAAAGCAGTTTCTTCGGCAAGCATAAATCCTTCTTTAAAAGAAGAAGATGCCGACGAACATAAAGCTACAAAGTATATTGCTTTTACAAAAGATCATAATTTGTACGTTAATGTAGCGGGTGATATTCGTCAAATTAGCATTGATGGTACTACTAATTTAACGTATGGCGGCAAAAATGTTCATCAAAACGAATTTGGAATTGGTAAAGGAACTTTTTGGAGCCCCAAAGGAAATTTGCTCGCTTTTTATAGAATGGATCAGACGGATGTATTTAGTTACCCCATTGTAGATTGGAAACCATATCCTGCAAAGAACGAAGATATCAAATATCCAATGGCAGGATCAAAAAGTCATTATGTAACACTGGGAGTTTATAATATTGCTTCGCAAAGTGTGATCTACTTAAAAACTAAAGAGCCAAAAGATCATTACCTCACCAATATTTCTTGGAGCCCCGATGAAAAATTTATTTATATCGCCGAACTTAACCGCGAACAAAATTTTATGCAGTTAAATGAATACAACGCATCAACCGGCGACTTTGTAAGAACTTTATTTGAAGAGAAGGATGAAAAATATGTGGAGCCTTTACATGAAATGATATTTGTACCGAACAACCCTAAGCAATTTATTTGGCATAGCCGTAGAGATGGCTTTACGCATTTGTATTTGTATGATATTTCAGGTAAGCTCATCCGTCAAATTACCAGCGGGCAATGGGAAGTTAAATCAACCAATGGTTTTGATTCTAAGAGCGAACGATTTTTCTTTCATGCCAACGGCACGAGCCCTGTTAACCAAGATTTTTACAGTGTAAGTTTAAAAACAGGTGAAATAAAAAAATTAACTAACGGCGCAGGAACTCATGTGTGCATGTTGGATGTAGGTGGAAATTATTTTATTGATAATTTCTCGAGTGTTACCATTCCTCGCGAATATAATATTGTAAGTACAAAAGGAAAATCGGTGAGTTTCTTTAAAGCAGAAAATCCAATTAAGGAATA
>JAGPDW010000049.1:12965-14779 GCA_018057345.1 Bacteroidia bacterium
CACGGCGCGCAAGACCCCGTTGTAGTTTGGCAACATAGTATGATGTATGTAAAAAAATGTGTGGATAAAGGTGTACAGATAGATTACTTTGTTTATCCGGGACATGAGCACAATGTATTAGGCAAAGATCGCGCGCATTTAATGGAGAAGATCTGTAATTATTTTATTGATAATTTGTAATGGGGGTTTCCTATTGCACTACCCTATCTTCACCGATGTCATAGATAGCGAGCCGGCCAAAAGTTTATCATTAAATAGCTCCAGCTTATCCTTTTCATTCTTTAACCCAAGGGTGTAGATGAGCGGCAAATAATGATCGGGCGTTGGAACAGCTTTTTGTAATGGCTTGCCAAGTTTTTCGTAGTGGATGAGTTGATCAAAATCACCTTTCAACAATAATGCATTTGTTTTTTCTCTTGCTTCAATGGCCCAATCGTAGCCAAAGTTTTCGTTGATGCGATCAAAAGCCGCGTCGTATAAATTATGAATAATATTTCCGCTGCCAACAATTAAAATTCCTTTATCGCGCAAACTTTGTAATTCTTTTGCCAAATCAAAATGCCATTGTGCATCTTTTGTATAATCAATACTTAATTGAATTACCGGAACATCTGCATTTGGATATAAATGTTTTAATACCGACCAAGCACCATGATCTAGTCCCCAAGTTTCATCCAAACCAACATTAATTTTTTTGATGAGTTCTTTTGTTTGCTTTGCTAATTCAGGCGCACCGGGTGCAGGATATTGCACTTTATATAAAGCTTCCGGAAACCCACCAAAATCGTGAATTGTTTTTGGTGTAGGCATTGCTGTTACCATCGTTCCTTTGGTGTACCAATGCGCCGAAACACAAACAATGGCTTTTACTTTTGGTAATGTTTTAGAAACTGTTCTAAATCCCATTACATATTCATTTTCTTCAATGGCATTCATTGGGCTTCCATGCCCCAGAAACAATACAGGCATTTTTTCGGTAAGCGGCAATTGTTGCGAAAATTTGTTTAGATCTGGTAGTTTCATATTCATGCCTGCCAAGGGAATTAGTGAAAATAATTTTATGAATTGTTTACGGTCCATAAGGGTTTACATGGCAAAGTTAGAAATTATACACACAGGAATATACATAATTATCCTTAAAAACCGGTAGATGGGTTTGGGATTTACGCGAATTGTTGTACATTTATTTTCTATACCAAAAAATTAATGTCATTAAACCGTTACTTATTACCCCTCAATTTATTAGGCGAGCTTATCATCATCTCCTTATGGGTTTTGCTTAGCGGAGTGATTCCAACCCTTCTTGATATATTTTTCTTCCTCGCGTTTTGCTGGATGGTGAGCACTTTGCTTACCAAAAATTACTATATTAATCGCTTGCCCGGGATATTGATCAACGCATTAAATCTTAGCAAGCATTTTCTGCTCTATTTTTTATTTCTATTTGTTTACCTTCAGTTGGTTCATAAAACACAGATCTCGCATAAACAGATCATTACTTTTTCTTTTTGGCTTTATGTGTTCTTACTCATTTGGCGCATATTTATTTTCACATTCATTAAACGCACATTAAAGGTTAGCAAAAACCGCCAACCCGTGATAATTGCCGGTGTAAGTGTTGCTAGTATTCACTTTAAAGAATTTGTGGAGGCACATCCGGAATATGGCATAAATATTTTAGGTTTTTTTACCGACAAAACAAATGAAAAAGTCCATGTGCTTGGCCCATTGAGCGATGTTATTCCCTATTGTCAAAACAACAAGGTCAGCGAGATCATTTGCTCGGCTGATAAATTGAATAAAGATGATATCAA
>JAGPDW010000049.1:14879-16744 GCA_018057345.1 Bacteroidia bacterium
TTTTACATTGATAACTGGAGCTTTTACCTCGATCTGAAGGTGGTTTGGGCTACCATTCTTCTTATGTTCAGAAAAGATAAGAACGCATACTAAAGTATTTGTAAAAATCCGTACTTTTATCTCATTCAAAAAGATACTATGAACGATCAAAACAAAAAAAGTATGAATGAAGAGATCGAACTCTCAGTTTTTTTTCAAGGTTTCCGAAATTTTTGTGTTAACATCCTTAAGCTTCTATTCAAGGCGCTTTCTTTCTATAAGAAATATGCTATCGTTGTTCTGGTCCTTTTGATCGGTGGCGCTGTTGGCGGATATTTCATGAATCAATCGTTCCAAAAGAATTATAAAAATGAGATCATTGTAATACCTAATTATGGCAGTACAGAATACTTGTACGGTACAATTGATATGATCAATTCGAAAATAAAAAACAAAGACGTTGCCTTTTTCGAAAAAATAAAATTTCCTGAATATTTGCAACTTAAGGAAATAAGCATTGAGCCGGTAAAAGATATTTATGCATTAGCTAAGCAAGAGAAAAATAATATTGAGGTGTTTAAATTATTGGCCGAAAAAGGAGACCTTGCTAAGATCACTTCTGACCTTAATACGAGTCAACATTTTAAATTTCACAAGCTCTCTATCTATAGAAAAGGGTCATCGATTAATGATAACGGAATATCGGTTCTATTAAATTATTTAAACCAAAATCAATATTACGATGAGTATGGAAAAGTAGTTGTAGAAAATATTAAAAAGAAGCAAGTAAAGAACAACGAGATGATAGCACAAATAGATAGTTTACTAACTACTTTTGGCAAGAAGGGAAATAATAACCCGAAAGAACAAGGCATCAATATCAATCAAAACTCTCAACTTAACGATCTGGTTCTTACCAAAGAGGCTTTGTTCCACGATAATAAAAAACTAGAGCTTGATCTTATAGATAGCGGTAAAACTATTAAAGATGTAAGCATCATTAACGACATCATTGAAGAAAGACTCATTGCTAGCAAGATCATTTCTCTTCCGCTTTTACTGCTTGCTTTGTTTAGTGGATTCTTTTTGCTTAAATATATCTACGGTTATTTAAAAAGAACTGCCGAGGCTTAGTTTGTTCGCGTCTGTTTTTGTAGTACAAACAAAGAGGTAAAGAACATAAAAAACACAACGCCTTTATGCGCGCATAACGCAGATTCGGTAAAGAAGAACGCCGAAAACAATATCAACAACGAAAGCAGTAATACATGACGCGATCTTAATGCGTGCCTGTAACAATACAGCAAGATGATCAAGAAAAATATCAATCCAACAACTCCCAGCGTTATATAAAACTGAAGATATTGATTGTGGGCGTTGTAATGGGTAAATCCCTTAAATCCTAAAATTGCGTCGCCCGGATAAATATGAATTTTATTGTAATGATCCGTTAGCAGTTTTTGTGCGTCTCCTATTCCTACTCCAAACACCAGAGCATTCTGTTCGCTCACAACATCACACACACTTTTCCAAATGGCCACACGAATAGTTCCCCCGGTAAAGTGAAAATCACGATAGTCGCTTCTATCAAGGACTGAAGAATAATTCTCTTTAAAGATCTCTTGGAATCTACTATTCAAGTATGGCGTTTTCCGAATAATAACCGCAAACACTACCAAACAAAGTACAGCGGCTCCTGTTACTGCTAATTTACTATAGCGCTTTAGAAACCGCATAATGCCCATGCCTAAAGAAATAAAGAATACAGTGACAATGATGGTTTTTGATGATAATAGGATCATGAATACAAAGAAGAAAAATATCAAAGCTATAAAGCCTACTTTTACGTGGGCCTTCATTCCCTTATGATTTTGCAGAAGATGATA
>JAGPDW010000206.1:0-4792 GCA_018057345.1 Bacteroidia bacterium
ATTGTTATTTCCTGCATCTAAACAACCTCCGCTACCTCTTGAAACACTCAATGAGTTTGAAGGTGCAGGTGTTGGTCCCGCTCCTTCAAAACAATTTGCAGTTGAACCAAACCCTACAAAATCAATAACTGTTACTGTTGGACATGTGCCAGTTAGAGCTACATTTGAATTCGAAAGTGCTACTTTTCCGGCTGTTCCTGACATTGCAATTGATCCTGAAATATCAGGAGTAGGAAGAGCAACGCCGGCTCCAGCGCCAACTGCTAAAGCAATTAGAAAATATCCTCCGGCAGGAATTGTTGCACTAAACGATTGGACTGTCCAAGACGAACCAGTTGCTGAAGCATACTGAATTGAATAATTCGATGCAACAATCGGTGAAGACCCTGCATTAAATAATTCAACAAAATCCCTGGTGTAAGGCGCACCGCTATTTCCGCCGCCACCATAAACCTGACTGATCCTTAATTGACCAAATGAATTTGCGGACAAAAGTATTGCACATAGCATTACCATCAATCCCTTTACCTGAGTAGTTGTGTATTTCATGTTGTTGTTAGTTTTCTGTGGTGGTATAATCAGTTTTTTACAAACCGAGTTGTTTCCCGTTTGCTGTTTCTGACTAGTTCAATTGTATATACACCCGGTAATAGACTTTCTATTACAATTGGATGTAGGTTTTGCTCAATGCCGCCGATCTTTTCCGTTTGAAGGATTCGTCCGGTCATGTCGCTTATATTTACTTCAGAATTCGAAAGATCTTTTTTAGTTATATATAACAGTGAAGTTGCAGGATTCGGGAAAACAACAAATTGTTCCTGTTCTCCGTCAAAATTTATTGCTACAGTTTGACTATAGCTGTATTCACTATCAAAGTCGATTTGTTTCAAACGATAATATGAAACTCCTTTTAATGGAGCCTTATCATAATATTGATAATTCAATTGCTGTGTACTGTTACCTGCTCCCGGAACATTCCCGATGGAATAAAAGTCTTTTCCATTATTGCTTCGTTCAAGAACAAAAAGCTGATTATTTATCTCTGTTGCCGTTGACCAGTTAAGTACTACACTATTTTCTTTTTTTGTTGCATCAAAATATAGAAGCTCAACAGGCAATGGAGACGTAATACTACTTAGGGTCCATGCAGTGTTGTAAATATTGAAATTTGGAACAGATACCGTGTTTAAAACCGGTGATGCTGAAACATAAGCAACGCCATATTGTGTGAGATTCCAATAACCAAATGCTCCGGCCCAGAATTGAGCTCTCATATTACCCGGCGTTGGATCTGATGTCGGCAATTCAATCGTTCTGTATGTAAACTTTAATGAATCAATTGCCCCAACTCCTGTTGCATTCACTTGCCAGAAACGATCAACACACCAAGATCTATTATCCGGTGTATTGTAAATTCCATTGTAGGCTTGAAGGTTAGAAACAGCCGTTGGTGTTGTTGGCCATGGTTGATTGTCCGCCGGTGTACCATAAGTCGAAATTGTAATGTCTCCTAATGCAGTTGCAGAGGTTTTAAGTATGGAAACAGGAATATAATTTGTAGTTGCAGTTGGAAGAACACCAAATGGAATAATATATGGAGAAGCATTGCTGGCAGAACCTATTTTCCAAATTACCCTTGAACTATTATCTGTTTTTTCCGATAGTATAAATCTATTGATCCCGCCGCCAGTAATACCTGATGGAAGTATATTATTTATTGTTAATGAATTAGAGTTTAGATCAATGTGCCCGCCTACAGCACCTAATTGTACCACTGTTGCAGTTACCGGGCAATTAAATGTTAAAAGATTTGCTGCTGAGCTTTGACCAAGAGTATAAAATACTTCGCCGCCGGGACAATTAATGCTTTGACCTATTGATGCAGCATTGTTAAATCGAAAAGTTGTTGCGCCTTCCGTAAAACCGGATTGATTATAATTATACCAACTGCCACCTACAAAATTAAGAGAAGCTGCAAACGGAATAAATACCGCTGCACCACTAATTGTTAGGTCATTCTTCACCCATAATTGGGTGAGTGTTGTTGTCTTATTGCCCGAATTAGAAAGTATCAGGTATCCATAGTGATTATTAACAGCCGCTAATGAGCCGAATTCACTGGCAACTCTTACGACTTGATTTCCGGCAGCAGAATACTCTTCTGTACTACCGGCAACAAAATTAAACGTGTTATTCGTAGCTGCTAATGCACTCCAAGCATTGGTTCCTGTAATTTCAAGTTTTCCTCCGCTATTTACGACTAAAGAACTACCACTGGCTGCGTTTGCACTGGCTCCGGCTGAAATTTCTGCAACTTGCAAAAGTCCATTTACAATCCAATTACATTTGTAAGCAGCATTTGCAGAATTGTTATTTGAAAAATACATTATTCCGGAAACTATTAATGAGCCGTTAATTGTAAATGTTCCTCCAATGTCTCCGGCTCCGGCTCCGTTTGTGCCATCTATACTCACATGTCCGGTACTTGGTCCGCTAGCCAATAGACTCACTGTTGCTCCTGCCGAAATAGTCACATTAAAAATCCCGCCGTTAGCATTATTGTAAAGCTGAGTTGTAGAAGAAGCCGCAAACCAAAGGTTGATATTCATACTAATTGTCAAATTTGTTGTTATAACGACTGCGCTATTCTTTCTGAGCCTGTTTGCATCAAAAATGCCTGTCCCCGAAATGGTACAGTTTACACTTTCAATATTAAAACAGATATTATCAAAAGTTGGAGCATTTCCTATTTGTCCATTGCAAAGTATGTTACCAGAAATTGTGATGTAGGTATTGTTAGCAGGATTCGGAATACTGTTTGATGTATAAAGCTGACCCATCGATTCTACGGTAAGGTTAGTACAAAAATAAGGGCCACCACCAACCGGAATAAATACAACGTGTCCACTTCTAACAAATACATTATTTCCGGCAGCAGGGCCTCCACCGGCAGGCCCCCATGTGAGTGGTCCTGTTCCGCTAACTACGCCCCACGTAGATGAGGAGGTCCAATTTCCACTCGCTATAGAAATATAATCACCAATAACTTGTCCCTGAGAGACAGAGTTAAAAAAAACAAAAAGGACAAATAAGAAAAATTTGTTTTTTATTGACATTGATATTTTAGATTTGATTTTATTCATTCTTTACAAATAATTGTGGGAGATCTTTTTACATTATGCTTTGCAAAGATTCTGCAAAGTAAACCAATGCTTCCTATCACATTATTAACGCCATATTAAATGACCATCAACATAATCCGAAAGCATGCTAAACTCAATTAGCCAAGAAGGGGCATACAATATACAAAAATCCGTAATAACAAAGGGATTTGGCGGGGTTTTATGCTTATAAGAAACCACTTTTCACCAACCAATTTGGTGTGTTCACATAAAAACAAGCCGAATTTATATTGATTGGCGCTGTGAAATATAGTTTTTCGCTGATTTTCATTAAAAAAACAAGTATTTTTTAAATTAATTCAGGGTGCTTTTATTTTGAGTATTTACCTCAAAAACAACAACAAACGGATCCTTTTTATAACAAATATGGACACTATACTTAACGCAGTCTTATTGATGCCTTAAAGTGTCCTGATGAACCAGCCTATAACTTTGCAGAAAAACTAATGAAAACTAATCTTCTAAAGTTTAATGGCAAAGAAGCTTTATCGTTCGAAAACATCTACCAAAATAAAGGTTTTGCGGCAGACGCTTATCGTTTTTCATTGATCGAACCGCAAAAAAACGATAATAGAAAAAGCGGATTGCGTTTTTCAAAAGTGTTTAAGTGGGTAAAGAGAACATTAGCGCGCATGACTTATTCAACGGTCTTGATAATGTGGTTCTCGTTTTACTTTGTGCTTTTTGGTACGATCAAATTATTCTCATTTATAAAAATCTAAGGCTATGGTAACTCTAAATAAAAACTGGAACACAGGTATCACTTCCAACAAAAAATTCCTTTCTCGTTTAATGACTTATTTTATTTCGCTTGGTTTAGACAATAAAAAATTCGATGTGGTTTATGAGGGAAGGTTAAGTCCCACTGATTTCAACGAACCGGATGTAGTTATTTATTCAGGAGATATTAAAACTACACCGGTCGTTGCCATCGAAATTTCTACAGAGGGTGATTTACCGGAAACGTATACAAACACAAAAGAACTTGCAGTAAATTCATCACTTGAAGAGCTGTTTATTTTTATTCCGGAAACAAACAGATGGCTTCAGTACAAGAAAAGCGATGGAACATTTAATGAAGTTGCGCATGCAGAAACACTTTCTGTTCCCCTTTATCGCTTTCGCGAATGGTTTTCTAAAAGTTTAGAGGCTGCTTAGTTAAAAATCGAAAGAGTACGATTGTTACAGGTTTTCAAGTTGCGCAACCTGTAACATTTAATAGTGCAAAACAAAAAACAGCGACCCCGACAAAATCACCACCCACAAAATAATACCTTGCAACAATGGACGCGGGCCAACGGCTTTGATATTTTTCAATGAGATTCCAGTCCCTATCAAAAAAAGTGTTGTGCTGAAACCGATCTTTGATAATGTTAGTATTCCTGTCTTCAGCATTTCAGGAATATCAACATACGTATTCACAAGCGATGCTAAAATAAAGAATAAAATAAACCACGGAAACGCCGAGGCTTTACTTTGTTTTTTGAAAACGAATGATGTTAGCAGTGCCATTGGACTGATCCAAAGTGCACGCGCCAGTTTAATTGTCGTTGCAATTAGCAACGATTCGTTTCCATATTGAGTTGCTGCACCAACAACAGAACTCGTAT
>JAGPDW010000207.1:0-4750 GCA_018057345.1 Bacteroidia bacterium
AATAAGTATGAAAATAGAATATGATAAGGGTTTGTTCGAAGAATATAATTATATGTTTTTGCAAGTTAATCCAAAGATAGAGGATGCAGAGTTCACAAAGGATTATAAAGATTATAAATTTTAAAAGAAAAGTCCTGAGAAAATCCTCAGGACTTTTTTTTACTCTAACCGTACTCTAGACATTAGATTCTTATTCGAAAGGAATGATGCGTATGCCCGCTGCAAACGGATAAACTTGTGGACCTTTATTCTTTTTAAATAATTCGGTTAATGCATATTGACCAAACACCGTAAAATTTCTGTAACCAATGCTTGCGTATCCATCAAATTGAAAAGGATTGATGTTGTAATCATCTTTACGAACCAAGGTAAACTCGTTATTATTTTGCATGAGAACTTGTTTTACTCTTGAGCTAAGTAAATATTTCCCAACTACACCCATACTTACGTGAAAGTTCTTTCTTAAATTTTTGCTTGTATTAAAGTTGAGCAATAAAGGCACTGTAACATAACCCTGTTTGAAACGGTTCTTTTGATAAGAGAACGCATTGCTTGTATCAATATATCCTGATGTAAAAGAACTATCGGCATTAAGTTTGGTGTTGTTCTCAAACTTTACATTGCTAAACTGGAAACCAATTCCGGTTGAGAGTTGAATGTATTTTTTATAAAGGTTCAGATTTTTTTGACCTAAGTTCCATTGAATATTAAATGAGCGGCCATAATCCAGCGCCATGTATTTATACGGTGTATTCATTGTAAAACCTAGCGAAGGATTTGTGTATCCACCAAAGCCTATCCATAATCCTTGCCAGTGGTTGCGCGTAAGATCGCTGTGATTATTAGGGTTATAATTGTGATACGAATCGTTATCAATAATAATGATGTCTTTATTTTTCCAACTGAATTTAGTTTGCGATCTGCTTGTATCACCCGAAGTGCTCGACTTTGTCCCATCTCCATTTATCTTCATGATCTTAGAAGCTGAGCTTCCCTCGGCAGAGACGGTTTTTGGATCGCCTTTAAATTTTACATTGCTGGCGCCTGTTGCGTTGATAGTTATTTTTTGCGAAGCATTTAATTTCGCGTTAGATGCTCCTGATGCATTTACCTCGCAGGTATCCGACACAAGTTCGTAAGCTTTTAAATTAGAAGCTCCTGTGGCTACTACATTTAAATAACGGGTATTCCCTTTTAAATTTACATCACTCGCACCTGTTGCTACAACCTCTACTTTATCCGAATTTAAATTAAGATTCACATTACTTGCGCCTGATGTGCTTAAATGAAATTGAGGTACTTTTAATATATCCGAAGACCTCACAGAACTTGCACCGGAAGCGTCAACTTCTTTTAATTTATTTCCACTCACGTAAACGGTTAATGGATCTTGAATATTGCCATGGGAGGTAATAAACAAAGTGTTCTCTTTTGTATAAAATTCAATTTTACCAAAATCATCGGCTGTACCTTTTAATATTACTTGGCTTGTGTCCGAATTTCTGTATTTTACATTCACCGCACCCGATGTAGTTAATCCGGTAAATGGTTCCACTGTTTTTTCTTGTTTATCCTGAGCAATTACATTCACGCTTAGTAAACTTAATAATCCTATGTAAATTTTCGTTTTCATTTTTGTTGTCTTTGTAGTATGACGCCTATGTTCTTTAAAAAGTTACAGCGTTCTTCAAAATAATTTCAGTTTAACATTAGTTTGCTTTCGATATAGTTAATGCGCCAATGAACATCTCATTATTATTATCAGAGCTATTCACATTCTCAACTCCTTTGCGATTCAAGCGTTTTAATATTCCCGAGGCAGCATTCCATAATTTACTTTTTGGCTGAGTAGTTGCAATTACTTCATCATCTGTGCCTTCCTCAATAATATATTTCGGAATCGTTTTTTCTGAAGCAGTAGTATTATTTGCTAATTGACCGTTATTTGTTTCAATTCTGTTCTCTGGTTGCTCTTTAGTTATATTGCGGTCGGCTAGTAGAGGTTCTTCTTTTTCGTTTGTAACATTCGTACTTATAGTGCTGGTTGTAGCGCTTTCCTTTACCTCCTTATTTATTATCGCATTTTTCTTGTTAGTGTTTTTTGCAATAAGTTTAGTTGAATTATCTTTTACTTCTGGTGAATTAGTATTTTCAGGAACCACTTGCTCTGGCGCGATGATCTTCTCTTCTTTGGTTTTATTTGCCATGTCAGGAGTTAATATAACATCATTTTTAATTACTCGCGAAACCATGAACCACAAGCCAAATAACAATAGTAATGCAGCTGCAACTCTTACATAATTGTTTTGAGGGAAGAAGATAATGGCCGAACGACGCTTTAAACTTTCTTTGTTCTCAAACACTATAGTTTCATCGGCAATAGCAATTGTTTTTTTGTAAAGCGCTAACTCGTGTTTAAATACGGCATTGCTTTGTGCTAATTTCTCGGCTTGTTTCTTTTCTTCTCCTTCTAAAATATTTTCTAAGTAACCAATTACTAATTCATCATTAAAACCGGCTTTTAAATTTTGTTTTCCTCTAAACTTAATACTTTCATTTTCTAGTGAAACTAATTCTTCATCAAAATTTAAGTCCAATTCAGGATGCAATACCGCAAATGCTTTTAATGCCAGCGTATCTTGAGGCGATAGATTTCCCTCTAAATGATCAAGCATAAATGCTTCGTAATTATTTAAATTGATCTTGCTCACAGTACTGTGTCCAGTTTTACTAAATAATTCTTTAATGTTTGTCGCGCTCTAAAAATATAAACCTTCACTTGGCTTTCGCTTAATCCTGTTATCTCTCCAATTTCGTTATAATCGTATCCTTCATAATCTCTCAGCATAATAACGCTGCGTTGTATCTCCGGTAATTTTTCGAGCGCCATGTTTATCACTTCTTTTAAATTATTGCTATTAGTTGTGTATCCATGCTTCTCTTCAACAACTTCTGTGTAATTTCCTTTAAATTTTTGTTTGCGCGTGTGATCAATAAAAGCGTGGTAAGCACTCGTGAATAAATAACTTTTTGCTTTTAATGCATCCACCTCATTTAATTTTCGCCACAGTTTTTCAAATGTATCTTGTACCAGATCTTTCGCCAGATCTTTATCTTTTGTATTCTTCAGCATAAAACGGTAAAGCCCGTCTGAGTACTGATCAACACAATTATTATAGTCTGATACATCCATTAATATAAAGGTAAGACGATTAAAGGAGCTGAAAGTTACAGAAGTATTTGTTTTTAACTAACTGAATAGTAGTTAGTTATTCTTAGAGTAATAAATCGCAGCCACTGTATTTGCCACTAGGAAGACTAAAAGCGCTATCGCGAATATTTCGAGTGATTGAGCGAAGAAGGCAAAAATGAGGACGGCCACCAGGGCGATGACACTGTAGTCAAAGAATAAAATATACTTAGCAAGTGCCATTCCTTTATATCGGTTTGGGGAATTCAAGATTTTCTTTTTGCTTTTATTGGCGAAATGAATACTTAAAATAACACCAATGCCGCTCAATATAAGTGGAAATACGCAAGCCATTATCAATTCGCTCGGAAACTCTTTTTCTTGATTGTCTTGAACCGGTTGAAATTTTCGCGCCGGTGGTTCGATGTTTTCTTTATAACCATTAGCATATGTAATACGTTCTACTTTTTCTTTTCCAATGGTATAATTTGGCCCATCAATGTTATCGCAACGTTTGTATTTAATTACCTCGTCGGTTATCTCAAGCACTTTGGCACGTATCTCATCAGCGTTCTTTAAAGTGATCACATCACCGCAAGTATCTTTTGGAGCAATTGCAATTCTTTTTCCTGTATTTATCTGTTCGAATGATATGGTGTTGATTCTAGCAACTGAAATTTGAGAAACATCATTTTGTTTTTGAACTATTACAGTTTCAGGTTTAATTTCTGTTTTGCTTGTTGGATGATCAGTAGTTTGTTTTTTGTGATGGCTAGAAAAAGCCCAATCTACATAATAGCCTTTTTGATAATTACGTTTTTTAACTGTACAGGAATTTATCGTAAGGAGAGTTAGGCCTAAAAAAATGTAGAAACAGCTATTACGGCTCATTTTTAATTGTTTGTATTTATAAATGTACAACATTAGCCTCAAAACGTATGATTTTAACGTTTATTGCTACAAAAGCTGGCAATCACGGGGCTATAAGCTCCCTAACTTTAAAACATGAACCGCTCCATAGTACATATCGATCTCGACTCTTTTTTTGTTTCGGTAGAACGTTTACAAAATCCCAAATTAATCGGTAAACCTGTTTTGGTGGGAGGCTCAAGCGACAGAGGCGTTGTTGCATCTTGCAGTTATGAAGCGCGCGCATTTGGAATTCATTCGGCCATGCCTATGAAAATGGCGCGGCAGCTTTGCCCGGATGCTATTATTGTTCGCGGCGATTCATCTCAATACAGTAAATTTTCAAACGACATCACCGACATCATCAAGGAAGATGTTCCGCTTTACGAAAAAACATCCATTGACGAATTTTATATCGACCTCAGTGGTATGGATCGTTTTTTTGGTTGTTACAAAATGGCAACCGAATTACGTCAAAAAATAATTCGCGAAACAGGATTACCAATTTCATTTGCCATGTCGTCCAACAAAACAGTTTCAAAAGTTGGAACAGGCGAGGCAAAGCCAAACGGACAAAAAGAAATTCCATTTGGCACCGAGAGAACATTTTTAGCACCACTCTCCGTACAAAAGATCCCCGGTGTAGGAGAT
>JAGPDW010000208.1:0-4748 GCA_018057345.1 Bacteroidia bacterium
GTTCCATCATAACCCGAAGCCCACATTGCAGTAGGACTTACAGCATCCATATAACGGATACCGGCTGAAGGTATTGGGAAATTTGAATTTTGAACGATTGTCCAGCTAGGGCTGGCAACCTGGGCTGCAGCTGTCATACAAGCTAAAGCACCGAAAATTGTAAGTAAAGATTTTTTCATGTCAACGACTTTTTTGATTAGTAGATAAAGATAGAAAAATATTCCTAAAGAAACAATTTCATTTAACAAATTAGCTTAATTTTGCCTTGAATTTTATGATACAAACCGATATAGCAATAGTAGGAGCGGGACCGGTAGCGCTTTTCGCTATTTTTGAAGCCGGATTGCTAAAAATGCGCTGCCATTTAGTGGATTACCTGCCACAAGCCGGCGGTCAATTATCCGAAATATATCCAAAAAAACCTATTTACGATATACCCGGTTTTCCTACCATTAATGCTCAGGAACTTGTAGATAACTTAATGAAGCAAGCCGAACCGTTCAAGCCAACGTTTACATTTGGTCAAAGAATAGAATCAATGGAGAAAAAAGGCGAAAGAGATTTTGTGCTCACAACAAATCTTGGCGTGCATATTCATTGCAAAGCGGTTGTGATCGCAGGAGGATTGGGTTGTTTTGAGCCACGCAAACCCGAAGTTGTAGGACTTGATAAATTCGAGAATGGAAAAGGCATAAATTACATGATCCTTGATCCGGAAAAATATCACGGACAAAAAATGATCATCGCCGGAGGAGGAGATAGCGCTTTGGATTGGACCATTCTTTTAAGTTCTATTTGCTCTGAACTTACTTTAGTTCATCGAAGCGAAGCGTTTAGAGGTGCGCCTGATAGTGTAAGTAAAGTAATGAATCTTGTCAAAGAAGGAAAGATCAAATTATTACTCAATACCAATTTACTAAGTGTGAACGGAAAAGACAAATTAGAAAGCGTAAGCTTGAAGAATACAAAAACAAATGAGGAGCAAACAATAAAAACAGATCATCTTATTCCTTTATTTGGGTTGAGTCCTAAACTCGGACCAATTGAACAGTGGGGATTGCAAATTGATAAGAATGCTATTGAAGTGAACACGGAAGATTATTCAACGAATGTTCAAGGGGTTTATGCTATTGGAGATATAAACACCTATAAAAATAAATTGAAATTAATTTTATGTGGTTTTCATGAAGCGGCTTTAATGAGTCATAGCGTTTATAAATATATTAACCCGGGGATTAAATACACTATGAAATACACAACCGTAAATGGTGTTAATGAATTCTAACCACAAAAACACATTAGGATTTCTATTACAAACCAAAATCTACGGCAGTTCTTGAAAATGCTCGATTTTGCGGTCTTCAAAATATCGAAAGATATTCTTACAGTCCTCAAATCTGCGCTTTCCAAGTCCTTTGCAGCTTTTGATTTTCATTACGAAATCTAATGTATATTTGCGGTTTAATGAGCGATATCAAAATAAACATCCAAAATCCTAATGGAACGGTAAAAACTCTTCTGGGCCCAACCGATATGGGATTGAGTCTTATGGAGTTTTTAAAGGCAAATGAGTACGATATTTTAGCAACCTGCGGAGGAATGGCCTTGTGCGCAACGTGTCATGTTGAGGTGATACATGGCTTTGATCTATTAGGCGACATATGTACTGAGGAATACGCGATGCTAGACACGCTTCCAAATATTACCGACAAATCGCGCTTGTCGTGCCAATTAAGATTAGCACCTAATATGGATGGCATTACCGTAAAAATAATGGGCGACGGAATTTCTTAGGATTTAGAGGCAGAAACCACAGAGACCTTTGGTCTCACAGAGGTTTGCACAGAGAACTCGAAGAATCAGCTAGCCGCATAAAATAAGAAAAGAAAGCAAAGCTTTCTTTCTCAGTGACCTCCGTGCAAACCTCTGTGTAGCGTAGCGCTCTGTGGTTAAAAACACTTCTCTTTAGTTGAACATAAATCTATTATTCAACTCTTGTTCGGCATTTACAATATGAGTAATAAATTTGATCTGATTCAACAACACAGCTTGTTTGTTACGTGAAGCAATTAACTCTAGTTTTTCTTGAGCTGATAATTGTAGTGATGCGGCAATATTGTAAACATTCAATTTGCTGAGTGTATCATAATCTATCATTTTATTTTGCACGGTGCTAAAATAATGAATGATGGCATCCTGCAAATTAGAATTGTTGATGACGGTATTCTCTCTTTCAAATTCAATTAATACTGCGCCGTATAATTTTGGACTCAATGTTTCGGAATATTCAATAATAGTAAAAATGCGAACACACTCGATCAAAATATCTTTTTTTCCGTCGGCGTATTCTTTCACTACATTTTTAATTTTTACTTCACAACCATAATCACTCATCTTTCCATTTTCAAAAAATGGAATAGCGAACGACGCATCGTTATCTAAACAATCTTGAACTAATTCTTTATAACGCTCCTCGTAAATATGCAACTTGGTTGCTTCACCCGGAAGCAAAATAGATTTAAGAGGAAAAGCCGGTAATGTTAATTGATTAGGTGTCATACGAAAAGGTGTTTATACTAATTACGTATAAGAGGGTGCAAAAAGCGTGCTCAAAAACGTTAAAATTCACCAAAATTTTCACCAAATGAGTCTACTATCTCCCAGGTATGGTCGCTTAGCAGTTTAACTGAGCCAATAAATTCAATATTTTCGGGTTTTGTTTTGCCCCATTCCTCAGGGCCGATCATATAAAGCCTATACCCTTCCGCTTTTTTGTAAAGGTGATAAACGTGACCAATAAAAGGCTCGAACGAAAGCTCTGCCGTATATATTTTTTCGCTGATCTCAACACGTTTTTGAAGATCTTGAGCTTGTTTTGCAAGAAGCGCGGCTTGTTTTTGAATCTGTGCCAGTTGTTTATTGGTTTGCTCACGCATGGCCGATAAAGCTCTGGATTTTAATTTGCCTTCATCCTCGGGTTTTACAATAATACTTCCGATCGTGTGAGGATAAGGTATCAAACCAGGATCTTCGGCAGTTTTATCTTTATCGATAGGATTTTTAAACATGGTTTGCTTTTTACAGGCCACTAATTTCACCAATTGGCACTAATTTACACTGATATAATACACGCAGTTTAGTGAAAATTTTGGCTATTGTGATATTCCTAATTTTTTTGCGATGGCCGGCGGAATTGCTTTTTTATGCAACATAATGCTTGTTGTTTTAAGAAGCACATAACTTTCGCTCGCGTAAAAATAACCATCGCAATCGTTGCGTTTTGTTCCCCAACTATTTTTAATGGTATAATATAAAGTTCCGTTTTGATCTTTAACAGTACCAATTGCATGCATACCGTGATCATCTTGCGTATCGTAATCATTAAATTGTTTTTGACGGAGCTCGGCAGTGATGGTGAGCTGTTTGTGCGGCTTAATGGCCAGCAAGGCTTTTTCCATTTCGGTCATTGTGTCAAATGATTTCTCGGGAACTACCGCTAATCCTTCTTTGAACATAAAGCCTTTTTCAGAAACATCGGCACCCCAAGCAAAAGTGAAACCATTGTTGATAGCATATAACATAGTTTCTTGTAATTCATTTAAAGGAATATTATGAACACCTTCCCAGGCCCAATTGTCAGGGATCTCAATAACAAATTTTTGGTAGTATGGGTGATGTGTAAATGAAGTAAGCACAACATAATCGTTGGGCACAATTCCGGTTGCATCGGCATACGTTCGTGGAGTATAACTCTTTCCTTTATAATCAAATTTCTCAGGAACTACACCTAAAAAATTATCGCAAGCATCTTCAATAGTTTTGATCATGAAATCAAAATCGATCTTTTGAGTACTTGGATCGGCCGCAGGTTTTGCAATGGCCTTAATTGTGCCTTCTAATATTCCATGATTATGTGGATCTTTCGAATTCTTTTTTCCTGTATATAGTTCCTCCGGAACCATACCATGATCTTTTATTACACGTAAAACATCCGGAAATCCACCGCCTTCAGCTAAATTATTATTGCCATGCATACGAATGTAATGTTGTGCTTTTAAAGGATAAATTTTACGCACTACAAACATCTCACTTAAGTTGAAGTCTTTTCCTTTGCCCAAACGGGTAATTTCACTTTCAAAAAAAGACAAGGAAGAAAAAGACCAACACGTACTTGTGCGCTCCTGATTTTGTACAGGGCTTGCTTCTATTGATTTTACAATAGTAAATGTATATTCACTATTCGATTTATTAGTTTTTGTTTGTGCGTTTATTACGGATGCGATCGCAAAGGTGCAGATCACTAAAAAATATGTTTTCATTTGTTGGATGTTTTAGAGCTTACAATTTTAATTAAAAAAACTATTTCAAAAAAGGCAAATAACATATAGTGGATCATAAAATGCACCATGAACCATTTTTTAGTTCCTGGAAATGTTAAACAGTATATTAAAAAGGCAAGGCCCGAGACAAGTAATCTGCCAAGAGAAATGCTCATTAAATTAGAAGCAAGCATTTTAGGGTCGGGATCAATAAATGCAATAACGCCTAATACAATTGCCACTGCCAAATGAAACACGATGCTAAATATCCAATGTATATTTTGAGGCGATCCGGAAAACAGATATAGGATCAGAATGGATGAAAAAGTAGAACCAAGTGTTGCAAAAATAACCGGCTTAATGATATTATTTATCTTGGTCATTTTTTGAAGTATCAATTACATCTTTTATCACAACATACAAAGCAAT
>JAGPDW010000050.1:0-16519 GCA_018057345.1 Bacteroidia bacterium
TTTTACTTATTAATTACCTTTTCAAGCTTACTCTTTGCATGCCGCAAAGACGTTAACGTAAAATTACCCGACTACCAGGAAAAATTGGTAGTAGAAGGAAGTATTGAAACCGGTAAGGTTCCTGTAGTACTGTTATCGGTCTCCGTTCCATATTTTGGCACATTTGATTTTACTACTCCCGAAAAAGCGTTTGTAAAGGGTGCTTTTGTTACGGTAAGTGACGGAACAATTATTGATACACTTTCCGAATTAGATCCAGCAACCGGTTATATTTATTTGGGAACAAAGATCACAGGACAAGAAGGGAAAACTTACACTTTAAAAGTAAGATACAATGCAAAAGAATATTCGGTGCAGTCTACTTTACTTGCACCTGTGCCATTAGATAGTTTGTATTTTAGATGGGAAGAAGATAGTTTAGGTTTTATTTGGCAACATTTTAAAGAGCCTGTAGGTTTAGGAAATAATTATCGGTGGTTCTCAAAGCGATTGAATACAAAGTACCAGGATAATTTTTTCGCTGCGCCATTATTCTCTGTATTTGATGATAAATTTGTAGATGGTAAAGCTTTTGATTTCTCTTACGATCGCGGTCCGCAACCCGATAAAATTCAGGAATGGCGAGATGACCCAAGAAGAAACTGGTATAGAGTAGGAGATACTGTTGCTGTAAAATTCACACACATCGGAAAAACCGAATATGATTTTTGGTATACCTATTATCAAAATAAGGCTAGTAATTCAAATCCATTTTCAGCTCCTACTAATGTAAAAAGCATGTTTGGACAACAAGAAGATGTATTTGGTGCGTTTGTAGCTTACTCAACAAGTTTTGATACACTTGTGGTGAAGCCAAAGCCTTAATTACAATTAAGCCGTTTGGCTTGCGTACTTCTTAATAAAATCCATCACAGTATCCACCATATTAGCGCTGCCAATAATTAGTGGTGTACGTTGATGTAATTCCTTAAGATCAACTTCCATGATACGTTTTTCGCCTGTAGAAGCTTTTCCACCTGCTTGCTCTAAAATAAAAGCTAAAGGGTTACACTCGTATAACAAACGTAATTTTCCATTTGGAGATTTGGTTGTGCAAGGATAAATGTATACACCGCCTGTAATTAAATTACGATGAATATCTGCAACACCCGATCCAATATAACGTGATGAATAAGGACGTTGAGTTGCTTTGTCTTCTTCTTGGCAATATTTAATGTATTTTTTTATGCCATCAGGAAAATGCAAATAATTTCCTTCGTTAACCGAATACACTAAACCGTCTTTTTTGGTTTGCATATTTGGATGCGATAAACAAAACTCTCCAATACTAGGGTCTAATGTAAAACCATTTACACCTTTACCTGTGGTATAAACCATCATACAACTGCTACCGTAAATAACATAACCTGCAGCAACTTGTTCGGTTCCGCGTTGCATAAAATCTTCTAATGTACCGGGGCCGCTTAATGATTTACGACGGTAAATAGAAAAGATAGTTCCAACTGAAACATTCACATCAATATTTGAAGATCCATCTAAAGGATCGATAGCAACCACATATTTTGCCGTTTTTGAAATTTCAGAATCAATAGAGATGATATCTTCAGTTTCTTCGCTGGCAATTGCACAAACCTCACCGCCGGCTTTAAAAGCGGCAATAAATTGTTCGTTTGCAAAAACATCCAACTTTTTTACCTTTTCGCCCTGTATGTTGGTATCACCGGTCTCGCCTAATATCTCAGCTAAACCCGCTTTACTTACTTCGCGATTAACGATCTTTGAGGCAATACCGATATCTCTTAATAAGCGCGATAATTCGCCTTTAGCGTACGGAAAATCGGCTTGTTTCTCAATTACAAATTGTCCTAATGTTTTTACGTTCATAGTTTTAAAATAATACGAGGACAAATGTACTCCAAATAAAGGGAAAAAAGAAGGGGTATTTTAAGGAAAACGAGACCTATTTAGAGAGCTCTTCGTTCAAAAAATCGTGCCAATCGCCAAGGTTGGCAATTACTTGGATCTTGCGGTAGGCCTCATGAAAAGCCTCATCGTTAGGTTGTGAATTAAGAACTTTGATTCGGTATTTGTCAAAGTTCGAGAGTGCAAATTTTTCTTCAGAAGTCAGTTTTTCACCGCTGAATTCCTTATCTCTAATATCGTTAATGCTATTGGTTAACGACTTATTAGCCGTTGAGAATAATCTGCTGAGTAAATCACGTTTTTGGTCCACGATACAAAGGTAGGAACTATAGAAGGCGCAAACTTAACAGGTTCTTTATCTTTCTAACACTAAATTGTTAATTTGCCTATCTTTGTAAAGGTGGTGATCACGCGAAATAATTTCATAATTCTTTTCATGGTTTTTGCTTTGGGCGTAAACATCATTCAAGCAAAACCACGCACGTCTCGTTATGAATTATGGTGGGCATTTACGCATCCTTTTGCGGCCTTAAAAGTGAAAAAGATCTATAAAAGAGTGTCTAAATTATATGACGAGAATTCACTTAAAGTAAAACTTGACGTATACCCATCAGGAGGCAAGCTGGACGCCTTTAGACACGTATTTCACTTTGCAGCTTTTGCTCAAAAAATAAAGCCGAAAAAAGTGTTGAAACTTGGTAAGGCTCACGAAAAAACAAATTACTTGGATTTTAAAAATGGGAAGCAAGAAGATGGGTTCACAGCAGACAGTTTAAGTTGCGAAATGGATCTTTTAAATAATGAAGTAGGAGTGAGGTTAGGAAGAGAGAATAAAAAACTAAGTCTGGAGGAATTGAAGCAAAAAGTTTTGGAATTAGTTACGGTTAAAGACGGGATCTACTATATTCTTAGAGACAAAGAAGGACGTTTTATTGATTGCAATAATAATGTGATCGATATGAGTATCTATAAAGGAAAATGGTATATTCCTAAATGTATTGCGGGTTATAAAGCGCAACTGGAGATCGAATAATTTTTAGAGGCAGAAACCGCAAAGTTGCTTCGCTCCCGATAATTATCGGGATCGCAAAGAAGGCGCAAAGGACGCTAAGTTTTACCACCAGTATTTATGAGAAGGCAAAGACCTTCGGTTTCGCAAAGCACTTCAATGCGAAATTGCTTGCTCTCTTTGCGTGAGCGCAGCTTCTTTGCCTTCTTGATAAAATTCTCCGGTTAGAAGTTTCTTTGCGAATTTTGCGTACGCCGTAGGCGGCTTTGCGATTTCCGCCTCTTAAACGCGAATTACATTTTTTGTATCTCCTCGTAAGTCAATTTACAATTAACCCACTCATCATCAAAAACAGTATTTGTTTTTTTATAGAATTTAATGGCAGGTTCATTCCATTCCAACACTTGCCATTCCATGCGTTTTACTTTATCCTTTTTGGCAACTTGAACCACCGCATCAAACAATAATTTACCAAAACCATTCTTGCGCTCATTTTCTGTTACGATGATATCTTCTAAGAACAAACATTTGCCTTTCCATGTACTGTATTTGTAATAGTAAAGAGCCATTCCAACAATCTTTCCATTGTTCTCGGCTACAAAAAGATCAAATATCTTATCTGAACCAAAACCCCATTCTTCCATTTGTGAAACAGTAACTTCTACTTCGTTGGGGGCTTTTTCATAAATAGCTAATTCCTTCACAAGGTTCAATACTTGCGGCAGATCTTTTTTTTCTCCTCGTCTAATGGCCATTGTTTGAGAAATGTTTTTTAAAAACCACTTTTTGTAAAATACGTTTAATGATCAACTCCGAAACAACACTTAGGTATTCTTCGTCCTTGTTTTCTTGCAAGCGATCACTTAATTGTTTTTCGTTAATATCTACTCTGTAAAGTAATTGTTGGATGTTGAAACCGGCTTTTTTTTCGTGAGCTTTTAAAACAGTTGTCAAACTTTGCTTTATCAGTTCAAATTCAGATGTTAAGGCATCAATAAATTCGCTTTCGCAACCGCACTCGCTCAGATCTTTTTTTAATTGTTGCTTGAACGCTTCAAAAAGCTCTTTTGAACTCAGAGATTCTTTTATGCTTAATTCTCTGCTCATTACCTTTTTAATAGCAAACGCTCTACCGGTTTTTTGTTTATAATATGCGATTGAACTATCTCGGTAACATCGTCGATCTTTACGTTCACATAAAAAATTCCTTCAGGATAAATGGCAACAGTTGGACCAAAATCGCAAATGTCCATACATCCACTTTTGTTGGCTCGAGTTTTTAATCCAATTTTAAGATCCTTTAACTGTTTTTTAAATTCTGCTACCAATTCTAGGCCGTGCGTTTCTCCACAACTTTTTCGCGGACTATTTTCCCGCTGGTTGGTGCAAACAAAAATATGTACATCGTATACCATATTAAAATATTGTTTAATTTGGGCAAACCCATGGCAAAGATACTAATTACAGGCGGAACAGGATCAATAGGAAAGTACTTAATTAAGAACTTGATGGATTCTGGTCATGAGCCCATAGTTCTTACACGAAGATCATTAGATCAAAAATTGCCATACAAAACATTTAAATGGGACCTGGATAATGAATATATTGATGAAAAAGCATTTGAAGGAATTGAACATGTAATTAATTTGGCAGGAACAGGAATAGCCGATAAACGTTGGACCCAAAAAAGGAAAGCTGAAATAGTTAACTCAAGAGTAAATAGTAATAAAATTTTATACGCTTATTTAGTTAAATTGAATGTAAAGCCTTTATCTTTTATTGGCGCAAGTGCCATTGGTATTTATGGTGGTATTACAAGCGAACATATTTTTATCGAGAGCGATCAACCTGGTACAGATTTTTTAGGAACTACCTGTAAACTTTGGGAAGAAAGCTATGAGCCTTTCAAAAAAATGGGGATCAGAACTTCGATAGTAAGAATTGGCGTTGTGTTAGAGAAAAATTCAGGCGCCTATTCTAAAATTTCTACACCAATAAAATATGGTTTTGGAACCGTATTAGGAAACGGCAAACAATACATGCCATGGATACACGTTCATGATCTTGTAGCTATATTTTCTGAACTTATTTCTTCTAAACTAACCAACGGAATTTACAATGCCGTTGCTTCAGAACATGTGACTAACGAAAAATTCACAAAAGCACTTGCTAATTCACTTCATAGGAAAATAATTTTGCCAAAAGCACCGGCATTTCTTTTAAAAATGGTGCTAGGAGAAATGTCGGCCATGGTACTTACAGGCTCTAGAGTAAGTAATCAAAAACTTCTGGCTAATAATTTTAAGTTCAAATTTAATGATCTTAAAACGGCGTTTTTAGACCTCGCAAATAACACCAAATAATTGCCTTCTTTTTAGTGAGATCAACCACCTGTTAGAAAAAGCTGCTCACTTAAGGGTTTGCTGTAAAAAGGGAGTTAAGCTTAGCTATCTTTATAATAGAGATCGTTCTTTACCACTATAACACCAGGGCTTTTCAAAGGACAAATATATTTAACCGTTATGTTTCCTAACCTCTGAAAAGCCCTTTTTTTGTGCTTTTTTAAGCCCTGATGACTCTATGAGATCAAGGGTCTCTGGACTTTCTGCTTCTAAAAGGATCAATTTTTATGGAATCCCCCAATTCTTGCATCTAAATAGTAAAACCACCCAGATATGGAAAAGTCAAACATCATTATCACCATTCCGGAACCTTGCCACGAAGACTGGAATAAAATGTTACCCGATGAAAAAGGTAAATTTTGTAACTCATGTAATAAATCGGTATTTGATTTTTCAAATAAATCGGATAATGAGATAAAAGACATTTTGTTGGCCAATAAGGATCAAAAAGTTTGTGGGCACTTTAAAAAGACGCAAATTAACAGGCCTTTAAACTTTACAATAGATTTTAATAATTTGCCAAAGAACATGAGCGTTACAAAAATGTTCACTATTGCTTTATTTATTGCTTTTGGTACATTATTGTTTAGTTGTACTGATAACAAAGGCAAAGCTTTGGGTGAGATTTCAATTGAACAAACCCCTAAACCGGAAACACAAGAGAAGACAGAAGAAACGGATGTTATGGTGGGGCAAATGATAGCCACAATGCCTCTTGATACGATGAGCAAGATGGAACTAAATGAAGAAACTATTGATGGCAGGTTAGAAGTGTCAACGCATTATGAAACTCACGTGGCAGGTGGTATTTCTATTCAACACGATTACGTGATCGAAAATATTCTGCCAATTGATTCACCAATTGTTGATACGCCCATTGCCGATGTACCTAAACCCGAAGAAATGATCATGGGCGCGATGGTTTATATACCGCAAGTACCCGATTCAGTTATTCCTGAAAATAAATTAGATTCTTTAGTAATAAAGAAAGATGATGATGTGAAGGTCAATGATATTATATCAGACTTTATAGTTTTCCCTAATCCAACCAAAGGTGAATTCACTATTAAATACGATCTAAAAAAGCGATCGGATGTATTAATTGACATTGTAGATATTAATGGCGTAAGTTTGAGAACTGTTGTGAACATTCAAGGACAACACAATGGTAAATATCAAGTGCCGGTTAATTTAAGTGATCTTCTAAACGGAATTTATTTTGTGAATCTTACAAACGAAGGTAAGCGAAGAACACAGAAGGTAATATTGCAGAAATAGCATCAAGTGATACTATCATTTATTCGCATTTATCCATTTTAGAGCCGCTGCTTCGGTAGCAAATAATTGAAAGGGAAATTTGGGTTTGTGTTTTTTAAAGTGATAATAGAATTTACCAAGAATACGTTGCGGCAAACCTGCCACAATAATGGATATTGATAGATGATTGCTATATGTTCCATCAAGAAACATTTCTTTATTTCTTGCCTCAGGCGTTATTCCTCCATACATTCCGGGAATAACAATTATGTGATAGCGATCCTGGCTGTTATTGGTTAATTTTTTAACAGCATCCTGGATCTCATCTTGATCTTTTATATCAACTTCATAGTCATTTACCTTAAAACGTATTTCTAAGATGCCTGTCTTTGTGATCCCAACAAAGGTTAGTGAGGTTTCTACATAAGTTTTGTAGAGATGTAGATCAACATTTATTGAATTTTGAGTTGCTGAAGAAGGAGTATTAGATAGAGTAGGCAATTCTATTGTGTGTATGAATTAGTGTAATTTGAGGTTAAATATATATTTTATTTTTATGAATTACAATTTTATGATCCGTCAAAAATCTTATCTTTAAACCATGGATTTTATTGTAGAAACCATTCAGGCTTATAGCGAGGCGCATACAGAACAAGAAAGTGAGCTTCTTAAAAAGCTCAATCGCGAAACTAATTTAAAAGTTGGACAGCCTCGTATGTTAAGCGGCCATTTGCAGGGCAGGATCTTGAGTTTTC
This sequence comes from Bacteroidia bacterium, assembly GCA_018057345.1. Classification (GTDB taxonomy): domain Bacteria; phylum Bacteroidota; class Bacteroidia; order B-17B0; family Aurantibacillaceae; genus Aurantibacillus. The sequence goes on from JAGPDW010000050.1 coordinate 7,347, forward strand.
TTTCAAAATTAACACAACCTGAGTTTATTTTGGAAATTGGCACTTATACAGGGTATTCCGCGCTTTGTTTGGCCGAAGGGTTAAAGCCATCCGGTAAATTACTCACTATTGATCCAAATGAAGAAACTAATCTCTTTGCAAAAAAATATTTTGATTCATCTGCATACTCAAAACAAATTGAACTGGTAAAAGCTCAAGCGTTGGATGTTATCCCGAAAATTGAAAAACCTATTGATCTTGTTTTTATTGATGCCGATAAAAAAAATTATTTGAATTATTACACGGCAGTGATCGATAAAGTAAGAAGCGGTGGATTGATCATTGCCGATAATGTTTTGTGGAGTGGAAAGATCTTGGACGATGTTTCAAAAATGGATACTGATACAAAACTAATTCACGAGTTCAATGAATTTGTAAGTAAGGATGAAAGGGTGGAGAATTTATTGCTCCCTGTGAGAGATGGATTAATGTTAATAAGAAAAAAATAGTTATGGTAATTGATCTAAGAAGCGACACAGTTACAAAACCAAGTAAAGCCATGATGGATGCCATGATGAGTGCTGAAGTTGGGGATGATGTGTTTAACGAAGACCCAACGGTTTTAAAATTGGAACAAAAATTAGCGAGCATGTTTGGTCATGAAGCAGGTTTGTTTTGCCCAAGTGGCACCATGACAAATCAAATTGCCATTAATGTGCACACAAAACCCGGCGATGAAGTTATTTGTGATGTGAATAGTCATATTTATAATTACGAAGGAGGCGGAATTGCAAAAAATTCGGGTGTGCAGGCAAAATTATTAGTTGGCGATAGAGGAAGATTGAAATTGGATCAGATAAAAGATAATGTAAATGCTTCGTACGATTGGTTAACGCGTACAAGCTTGGTGGAGTTAGAGAACACCGTAAACAAAGCGGGAGGTAGTTATTATACATTAAAGGATATAAAAGATATTTCTGCATTTTGTCGCGCTTCAAATATTAAGTTGCACTTAGATGGCGCACGTATATTTAATGCTTTGGTGGAAACAAAAGAAAGTGCAAAAGATCATGGCGCTTTGTTTGATTCTGTTTCAATTTGTTTGAGTAAAGGATTAGGAACTCCATCGGGATCTGTTTTGTTAGGGAATACTGAATTTATTCGCCAATCAAGAAGAGTACGTAAAGTATTTGGTGGAGGCATGCGACAAGTTGGATTTTTAGCCGCCGCCGGTATTTACGCACTTGATCATAATATCGAACGGTTAACGGAAGATCACAAGCGCGCCAAGCAAATAGGCGAGAGCTTAAAGAAGTTGAATTACGTAAAAGCAGTATTACCAGTTGATACTAATATTGTTATTTTTGATCTTAAGGATGGAATAACGGCCGAACAGTTTATTGCAAAAGCCAGTGAGAAAAATATTAAAGTTGCTGCGTTTGGTAAGCAAACCATACGAATGGTAACGCATCTGGATTTTACGGATGATATGCTTCAAAGGCTATCTGAAGCCCTAAAAACTCTTTTTTAACTTAATTCATTATTTTTTAATATCCTGATTAACAAGTAATTAACTTTAAGTTTATATATTTATTTGGTTTATAATGTAAACTACTTTACGTTTGTATCATCAAATCAAATAGAAATGGAAAACAACAATTTAGAATTGAATGAAAGTATGGACATCATCAATAAGATGATCAACAATGCAAAAAGTAAATTAGCTGATGACGGCTTTTTATTGATTTTTTGGGGATGGAACGTAATTGCAGCCGCACTTATCCACTACGCCACTTTAAAACTTAATATCCAGCACGGCGAATATGCTTGGGCCATATTAATGCCATTGGGCGGAATTATTTCGGCAGTTTATGGATACAAACAAGGGAAAAAGGAAAGAGTAAAAACATATGTAGGCACGTATTTAAGTTATTTATGGGGCGCATTTGGAATTGGAATGGTTTTAACTTTAGTGTGTATGCCTCAGTATGGAGTTAAGGTAACTTATTTTATGCTTATGATCTTATACGGAATGGCAACTTTTGTTTGCGGCGGTATACTTAATTTCAAACCACTAATTATTGGAAGTTTGTTTTCGTTTGCCTGCGCTTTTATTTCAAATTTTTGTGGAGAGATGGATCAATTATTAATAATATCCATTGCGCTTTTATGCAGTTATGTAATTCCAGGTCATTTATTACGATCAAAATTTAAATCAGAACAACATGTTTAAAGAACTCGACCCAATTCTGCACTCGCAGTTACGGTTGGCCATCATCTCGTTGCTAGTTTCGGTTAAGGAGGCTGAATTTACTTACCTCAAAGAAGAAACAGGAGCAAGTTCCGGTAACATAAGCGTGCAGATACAAAAACTGAAGGAAGCGGATTATATTGATATTGAAAAAAAATTCAAAGACAATTATCCTCTTACCATTTGTAAAATAACACCAAAAGGTATTAGCGCCTTTGAGGACTACGTAAAAATTTTAAAACAATATATTAATACCAAAAGCAAATAACATGGAAACAACATTGCAAAACGAAAGAGAACGCCAACTTTGGAAGCAGGCGAAAAAAAGAGTAGGGTTTAGAAGACAACTCATTTCTTACATCATCATTAATACTTTTTTGTGGATCCTTTGGTTCATTGGAGATAAACAGTTCAGTAATTCTTCGTGGGAATTAATGCCTTGGCCACTTTGGTGTACACTTGGTTGGGGTATTGGTTTAGCGTATAGTTATTTCGATGCTTTTGTTTTTAATAAACCAGATTCAATAGAACGAGAGTTTGAAAAACTGAAAGGGAAGATTTAAATATTCTCAGATCATTTAACAACAGCCGCGTTTCAGGAAACTGAGCGCGGTTTTTTTTGGGCCCATCCCCCTCAACGAGGGGGTGCCGCGGCGTAAGCCGTGACGGGGGAGGGAAAATTAAACCAGATATTTTATTTCGAAAACGAATGAAGTTGTTTTTCTTGCGGGACAAAATGTCCCGTCTAACCTTACAGATTAACTCAAGTTGAGCGGGATATTTTGTTCCGCACTAAATTTATTTCTAATCCAAAACAACCTCATTAAACTTCTTTGCATCAAACCAATCTTGATTTATCTCTTTTGGAAATTTAATATCATAATACCGCTCAATTAAACCCAATTTACCATTCGTTTTAAAAATAATGGTCTTACTCATCCAATAAGTTTCCATTTTAGTATAATCGCTAAATATCACGTCATTTATCTTTCCTTTTTGGTCATATATAATTCGATGCATGTATAAGCGTTCTGCATCTATCCAAAATTGTTTACTTTCCAGATCGCCTTTATCGGCACCTACCACATAAACTTTTCGTCCGTCAAAAACATCCTCATGAATTTTAGAAGTACAATAGCCTAATGAGTCGAGAATTTTAATGGTCTTTGAAGGCTCGTAAAAATACACATCCAATCCTACCAACAACAGATCGTGAACGCGTTGCGCCGAACGTGGTTCCTTTCCTAACTCAAATGAATGCACTTTGAAATTACTGAACAGCACACCATCTTTAGAATCCTTTGAACCAAATTTAATTACCAAACTCCCAGGTGCGTATGCTTCATGCCAAACATCTTTTCTAATTAAAGAATCATTTCTGTAAAATTCCATGTTTTGGCTGAACGTAAAATATTTATACCATTTGTTTGGCGAATATGCTTTGTGCATGGCATTTATTAATTCTTTGCCATCAGCATACTTTAATTTTCTTCCTTTTTTTGATTGCGAGAAAGAAACTGTAGCACAAACAAAAAGTGCCATGAAAATTTTTAGTCTTATCATAGACTAAAGTTAATTTTAATAAGATTGTAGAATAGACGTTTTACACAGACGGTAAAAATAACATCAAAGGTATTATTGTACCACCAATTTTAATTGATGCGTTTCACCCTTAAAACTTATGGTTGAAAGGTAAATTCCTTTCGGTAAAAGTTGTGTTGGTGTTACATCAACACGTGAGCCGGTTATATTGTGGTTTTTTACAGATTCAACTGATTCGTGAACTAGTTGCCCCATGGCATTGTAGATCTTCACACTTAATTGCTCGTGAAGACTAACACTTGGAACATCAATACTAAATGTTCCGTTATTTGGGTTAGGAAATATGCTAAACTCAGCAGCATAAATTTTCACGCTGATAACATTTGTGTATTTAAAAGAGCCGTCGAGATCAACTTGTTTTAAACGGTAGTAGTATATAGGGTGTTTGAGCTCAGAATCTATTGCGCTATAATCTAATAATGAAATACTGCTTCCGTTTAGCGCTTTTGATCTAACAGTTGTAACCTTAGTGAAATTTACTCCATCAGAGCTTTTCTCAACATCGTAATGGGAGTTATTTAGTTCTGTAGCAGTTTTCCATTTTAAATAAACAACTTTTACTTCCAGTTCTCCTGTGAAAGCAACAAATTCAACAGGTAGGTATGAGCCGCATGGTGTTGGGAAACATCCACCCGGACCTACAGTTCCATCAGAAGCTTTCCAAACTTTTACATTGCATATATTTAATTCGTTTGAAGAACCAGATCCTTGTGGAATCATTCTTCCATTTGGTGCTAGAACATTTAAGCCTGAACAACACGGCATACTTAATTTCCCACCTCCTGTTTGAAAAGAAATGGTTCCACTTACTTGAACAAGCATTTGTGTAGGACAAGTACCAGTGCAGGGAGATGCAGGACAGGCGGCACATGAAGAATAATAATCAGCGTGTGAGGTAACGGTTACACTTCGGCCCGCCGGAATTACTACAATTGCACCACAAGTTGGACCTGATGCGCATGACCAAATTGCCCCGCTCCACGCACCGTTAGCAGTGGCTGTGCATATGGTTTGTGCGGAAACAGAACAAGAAAACAGAATAAAAAAAAGTAAGAGTTTTTTCATATGATCTTTGCTTTTCAAATGTAGTAATTTATTTCCATTCAATGGGTTACTAAAAAATTTAGGACAATTTTTGATACGTTTGCCACCATCTATCAGGGATCTCATTATTCATGGCCATGTCGTAATCTTTAGGTGAGCATGGAATTAATGTGTGTCGTTCAAATTTTAGATCTTTATGTGATGGATACGGAATTTCCATCCACCATCTATCACTTTTTTTGCTTTTATAAAAATTGATGTCGTATTTATCTTCTAATACAACATGAAAACGTAAATAATCGGCATTGCTTCTGCTTGGAAAATCATTTTTGCGACTATAGAATCCATCTAAAAAACACCAGATCATTTGCGCGAGTAGGTGAGCCGTTTTTCCATTGATATCATATTCAGGATTCAACTCATAAAAACCTATTGAAGATAATTTATCGCTCATTCCTGCGTAACGCATCATCTGGCAAGCTTCTTCGCTATAAAATCCATTTGGCGAAGCATTAGGATGCGCCGGTGCATCCGAATTTTTTATGGCGGTAATATCAAACGTGATCATATCTGCTTGCCTGATGATAGGTTCAGCATCTTCTATTTTATCGCGCACATGACCCAAACGATACACATCAAAAAATAAACGCTCCATCATTTTTAAACTGTGTGGATCTACCAAGTAAGTTTGATATCCAACATTACTAAAATTGAACAAATAATTTGGTTGATGTAAAATGATCTTTCCTAAATACGAATTGCTATTGATCCCTTCGTCAGGATTTCCAATATCAAACATGCTATCAATACTAACTATATTGATGGTTTGCTCAAGGTCTTTATATCCTAAGAACTGCGGATAACTCAAGTCTTGCGAACCACCGATCATGATGGGCACAATATTTTTTCTAATGAGCGCATCTACTGTAGTTCTTACAGCGTAATAAGTGTCTTCAGTGCTATGACCGGCTTTTATATCTCCAAGATCCAACACTTTTGCATTAAATTCTCCGCTAAAAAGTTTGTACAAATATTTTCGCACAGCGTTTGACGCGTACATGCACCCTTCGTTGTTCAACGAATTTCTGCTTTCAGCAATTCCTATTAAAGCAATATCAGCATTTTCAAGATCCGGGAAATCACTTCCTTCTTTGTAAATAGTAAAAATGCTTCCCAATTGAAGGGCGTTAAGTTCTTCCGGAATAAGAACAGAAATATCAACCGGTGAAAAGAAGCTGGAAATGTCGGACATCAGTATATTTTTCCCCTAATTTATGCATACTACCAAAACGCGCGAGCACAAGGGAAACAACATATCAACATGGCTGTTTTAATTTGTTCTCAAAATAGCTCAATAAAGAGCTCATTAATGCAGTAATTATGTTGAACTAAGACAAACTTCATCAATCAGGTATTAATATATTCTCCCAAAACAAGTAACCGCCTAAGGTACATAGTAAATACCTTGTTTACCCGCATCATTGGTTTAGAACCAAGTATTACCAACAATGAGGAAGAATTTAAACATTCGAAGTTAGCAAAGATCAATTATTCAAATAAGATCATAGATGATTGTTTGAATATTGTACCTCATTCGGTGTTATTTGACTATGGAATAAAGGATTACTTAGTAGAAGTTCACCCGAACGATGCTTACTTTAAATGTTTCTTTAAAAATAATTCGGGTGATATACCATTTGATGTTTTTGGAGCTAGTTTTTGGTTACTTTCTCGTTACGAGGAATATCTTCCGTTTAAAGCAAATAAGTATAATGCGTTTGATCACCGAAGTAGTTTAGCTTGGCAAAATGATTTTTTAGATAAGCCTCTGGTGAATATATGGTGTGCCGAATTTTCAAAAGTACTTAAACAAAAATTTCCCGCCATAGAGTTCAAACCAAATCACTTTAGATCCATTACTACTATCGACATTGATAATGTTTACAAATTCAAACACAAAGGTTTTGTACGTTCTTTGGCAGGTGTGGCAAGTGATATTCGTTATGGTAATTTTAGGCAACTAAAGCAACGTATAAAAACCATGCTATTTGGAAGTACAGATGAGTTTGATTGTTATGAGTACTTGGTTGAAACGAATAAAAAAAACAAAACCCAAGTGATCTATTTTTTTCTGTTGGGCGATTATGGCATGAACGATAAGAACCATCCTTCGAGTAATTTAACTTTTCAGAAGTTGATGAAACACCTTTCGGATTATTCTTTAACAGGGATCCACCCATCTTTTGCCTCAAATTTTAACACACAGCAGCTAAAGATCGAGATCGCTCGACTTGGAGGCATTACTCATAAAGAAGTTGTGCACTCGCGCCAACATTTTGGGATGTTAAAATTCCCAACAACCTATACAAATCTTATACAGTCGGGTATAAAGAACGATTATAGTCTGGGTTACACTAATATCAACGGTTTCAGGGCCAGCGTTTGTAATTCTTTTAAGTGGTACGATATAGGTTTGGAGCAAGAAACTCCCCTCGAACTGCATCCTTTTTGTGTTGGGGACGTATGTTTGGATAAACAAAGTGATTCAGATACCTCAAAAGCCATCGAGATTGTGGCCGGCTATGTAAAAACAATTAAATTTTTCAACGGTCAATTCATTATTGTTTTTCATAATGATATGTTAGCCAATAACGCCAAAGGCCAGCAGTGGCGGGCATTGTACGAGCAGATGAACTCTATTGTAAATTCCTGAATGTTCTCAAAAAGACATTTTTTCAACAAAAGGGTAAATAATGCTAAAATAGACCCTAAATTATTGGTTAAATTGGCCTTATTTTTTTAAAATTGCATAAAAATTACTGAAATGGCAGAGTTACACGTTCTAGGAATAGCCTACATAGAGATCAATTCCCAACAAGAGTTGGAATTTACATATAAGCCTGATGTCCCTAAATTACAATTAGTAGGTACTCTTTTAAATCCCGAGAGCGAAGATGAAGAGGAAGGAGTTCTGTTTTTAACTCAAAAACAATTGAATCAACTTATTGCCAATAAGGATATCGAACTTAAAGTACAAGACGATCGTTGGTACCCACTTAAGCCACTTACTAAAGAGCAAGTTAAAAAAGTAGGGCTAGTGAACATTGATGCAAACTATATGGGAACTGCGGGTGATTTGAAGTGCTACGAAACCATAAATATCTCTTAATTACCATTCGGCCGGACCATACTGCTGAGTTACTTTGCTTTTAGGAGCTATAACGTAATAAAGTTGATCGGGCCAAACTAATAATTTAATACTGAACGTAGGCGAATTTAATTGTTCGCCTATTTTTTTCTCTCTGTTCAATACAAATCTAAAAGCGGCATCACCACCAACACCAAGGTATCGGAAAATTTTAAATTGTATTGTAATGCCCGGCTCGTATAAAAGTAAAAAACTTTTTCTGTCGGTGTTTTTTAACGAATACGCTTTTTCTTTTTGAAACCACACAAGTCCTGTTCCTGCTTGTATAGGAACGCTTAACTGCCATCGTTTTGTTCGGTAATAAACAAAATCAATATAGTAACATAAATAAGCGAACTTGAGATATTTTTTTGTCTCTGTAAGATCTCCTAAAGAGTTTTGATCATAAAATAAATACGACCTATCTGTTTTTAACCAGCTGATACCGCCACCAATTCTTAACTTACGTTTATAGGCAACACCTAAGCGAACGCCAGTAACAGATATAATAGTATTGCGAATAAAGCTATACCGTGATTCTAAGCGCGCGTCAATAATTGATTTACTTTTAAAAACAACATTGAGCGAATCCAGGAATTGCGCTTTTGCAGTAAAGCAAAACATTACAATTAATATGAGACTTAAACGCTTTAGCATTTTTACAAAATTACATGTATTACACCGCTTTTGAATTTTATATGTTTAATTGTTTCAACAGTGATTATTTACTTATTTTTTATTTGGGCGCCTTATCGCGCTTTTCGCTACAAGCCTGTTCGTACCTTGCTATGTTTGTCGGGCTTCGGGGTCCGCGAGGGTAAACCTCGCGGCCTCCTCGCTCCGCAAACATTAAGCAAGTTACTTCACAGGGCTTTTCGCTACAATCGCGGGCGCGCGGACGGTAAAAAGAGGCAGCTGTCTCTCTTTAGGGCACCCGCGTGAGCGATTGAAGCAGGCTTGTAGCGAAAAGCGCGACGGCGAGCGAACTTCCAGCTTATTTTGAGGTGAGCCTCGCCGGCACGCCCTCATAATTATTTTCTCTTTAAAAACATATTTAATATTCTTCTTGTAACTTTACATTCAACAATGCTCGACACTCCTATTGAATAT
>JAGPDW010000209.1:0-4710 GCA_018057345.1 Bacteroidia bacterium
GCTTTATCCACCAAAACTTGTATTTGCTTATCGGCGGAATACTTTGCAGGGTCTACATCCAATAATTGATATGTAGTATTGATCAATTTTCCGTTTTCAATTTCAAGATCTAACTTACCCAAGAAGGAACCAAACGCACCGCACTCAACTACTTTTGTGTACTTAGCTTGAATAGGCTCGCGCACACGTTCATGTGTATCGGCGCCAATTAGCATATCTACACCTTCACATGCAGGATTATTTGCTAAACCAACTTGCTGTGCCAAACCCATATGCGTTGCAACGATCACAACGGCACATCCTTCAACTTCTCGCAATAATTTTACATACTTAGCCAAATTTAATTCGGCATGCTCAAATCTTAATCCTTCGCTGTACGCAGGCGATTGACGTTTTGGAATGAGATGATCTGTATAACCAATAAACCCAATTTTTACACCGGCAATATATTTTATCCAATACGGAGGATATACCAATTCACCATTATCAGGATCATTAGTTTTGTGCCACATATTCGCACAAATTTTTGCTGCGTTGGCATGACCCATATCAAACAGCATTTTCTTTTTCTTGTATACCACCTCCCAATTGCCTGGCAACATTAAATCGTAACCCAATTTATTAAATATTGGAATTAACGCTTCTCCTTCAGTTAATGAAGCAACAGCATGTCCGTGAAAATAATCACCTCCATCATAAAGTATAGTATTAGCAGGATCCTTTTTTCGAAAAGATTCGATCATGGTTTTTAAAACCGCCATTCCTCCGCGTTTTTTATAAACAGCCTGGTTGTTCTCCCAAAAAAATTCATCGTGTGTATTTAATTGCGAATGAATATCGGTAGTGATCAATATCGTTACAGTTTGTTTTTTAGAAGCTGCGCCTTTATCTCCATCTATATTCGTTTCAGTTTTACTTTCGGATGAAGCCACCGCATTTTTAACAGGACTTAAAAGAACTCCCATTCCAACCAATGCTGATCTCTTTAAAAAATCTCTTCTATCCTCTGATATTTTCTTTTCGGGTTTCTTATTATCCATTTTAGTATATTTAAAATTTTAGATCTTAAAGTCAATTATTAGATTAAGATTGGTCATATTTACCTTATTGTAAACATACTTTAAATTATTGTAAGTTTCACCTTCCTTTAATTTATACGCTACTAAAAATTTAACATCCAAACCTTTTAAAAACTTATCGAATGAATAACCAACATCAAAATTCATTTGATGGTATGAAGGCATTCCGTATTTATTCAAGCGATGATTTCTTACATCAGGCAACATATAATAACCATATGCCAAACCTGTTTTCAATTTACTATTGAAAGCATTCAGTGTGGTTTTTACCATAAAAGCATGCACATTTCCCATGCCTTCATTCCGCTCGCGCGGCATAAATGTATAAAATGGATCTTTACCCCATTCGCGAGGCATTAAATAACGTCCATCGCCAGTGATGTGTGTATAATTTAAAGATGTATTGCTTCGTTTATTTTTTATTCCAACCTGAGCGCTAATAACGTTAGATCGGGCACCTTTATTCATGTAAGTTTTATTTTGATCTTCATTACCCCCATTATTGATAGCATCTTGATGCACAAACATGAGTCCTTGATAAATTTTTGTTCTCTCATTGAGTGATCTATCCGAATTGATCTCTATCATAGCTGTGTTCATTACATTGTGAAAATACGCATTCCACAAACTGATCTTTAAATTATTTTTTGGTTTAAAATAAATATTAGCAATTCCTAAGCCATCACTTTCTATATTTTCATGATAATCGGACCTTGTACCATCAATATTCACACCCATTGGATTTATGCCCATTGAATTTGCCATACTAAACCATTGCACCGTTGAACGCGGTGATACTTCCCATATCCATCCGCCATTAAAACCGAACTTTTTTGATTCGCCAATATTCAACCAAACACCTTCCTCTAAGGTAGGACGCATTCTTCCGTCTTGCGGGTTCACAAAAGGTGTATTGATATTGATCTTCCCTATTGTAATTGAACTTTTTGAAAGGTTATATTTCAAAAACAATTCTTCCAATCTATCCAAATCGTTTCCATTACTTGGATGTTCAATATCAAACAAACCCAATTCGTAGCGATTTGAAAGTCTGGTAAGCGAATCAGGATCATCAATTCCTGATGACATTAGATTATAAATAAAAAATCCGCTTAAGCCAATTTGAAATCCGTAAATAGGCTGAGTTAAAACGCCGATACCTGCGCCGGAAGCTAAGGCGTAATCATCTTTCAAATCTCCTTCGTTAATGGTATTCATAAAGAATGTGCGCGAATGCACTTCCCAATGTGCTTTTAAAAAGCAATCTTTTAAACAGGTTGAATCCTTTGGACGTAAAACAATATGATGATCATCGGCACCATGATGATTTCCATTCTCTTGTGAGAAAGAATGAAATGCGCTGATCGAAAATAAATATAAAAGGACTTTTTTCATTTTCACATCAATATTTAACTCCCCGCTTTTATGTAGCTCCAACCCTGCTCTTGCTTACTTACGATCTCAATAATGCCTGCGGCCACAAAACCTGCTGATGAAACTATTTTACTGCGATCTTCCTTTCTTTCTTTTATCGAAAATTCACATGCATTAAAAACAACGCCCTTATCGGCAAGCAATTTAATTTTACCTTCCACAATGGTCTTTCCTGTAACTAACATATCCAAACCCGCACCATGACATACAACTTCTATTTTAGTTGTTGGTGAAACAGATAAAATGTTGTTGAACTGTTTCATTAATTGTTTGTGAGCTGTGGTGTCGCCTGAGGTTAATTGGAATATTATCTTATGCTCCGGTTTTATCTCTTTTGAATTTGGTGTTTGTGAATCTAACGCAAACACATTTACAACAAGTATTAAAACAGCAATAATTACTTTATACGTTTTTTTCATTTTATTTACTTTTTACTATTCGATTTTGTCATTATTTCACGTTTTTCTCTTATAGGCTTAAACGGACCAAATTTATGTTGCTTCTCGCTAAAGCCATCGTCAAACGGTCCGAAAGGATGATCGAAAGGTTTTTCGGCAATGCTTGGCCAATCATGTTTAATGTCTTTTTTTGGTCGCTTTTGAGAATTCACAAAAGCAGCAACATCCCAAGCTTCTTCATCGGTAATTTGCGTTGCACTGTGAGAAGCTCCTAGTGGCATATTATATTTTACGTACTTCGCAAAGTTTGATAGGCGATATAATCCCGCGCCATCATTATAACTCTTAGCGCCCCAGAGCGGAGGATAGGTAAATGCCGTTCTATCACCATTCATGATTCCTTCTCCATTTGCCTGATGACAACTCTGGCATTTTGTTTCATAAACATTCTTTCCTTTATCTGGATCAGCAGCTCTATCTAAAAAAGCGAGATCTTTAAATCCTGAACCTTCTGGCTTTTTGTTTTTTGGTACGTCTTTACCTAACCAATGAATATAATTTACGATCGCTTGCATTTCTTTTGAAGACGTATCGAGTGCCGTACCATTTAAACTACGCTCGAAACAATCGTTAACACGTTTGTAAATATTTTCCATTCCGCCCGAACGCGCTCTGTATTTTGGGTATGTTGAAGCTACCGCACTGTAATTATTTCCGAATACTTTTGTTCCGGCATCTAAGTGGCAATTCTGACAATTCATTCCATTTGTAGAATTGAAGATTTTCCCTTTCTCGCCAAAGTAAATTGATGTGTGTGCAATAAGTTCTTTGCCGTAAAGTATAGATTCCTTTTGCGACGATCCATTTAAACTTGTTTCATCAGGTGCTTGCCAATACTGAACAGTGTCTTGTACTACTCTTTTGGCTTCTAACTTTCCTGCTTCTGTGAAATTACCATATTCATCAGGCACAGGTGCTGCTACATCTACTTCCGGTTTAGATGAAGGTGTAGACTTTACAAGCGCAATAACTAAAGCAATAACTACCACTACAAGAAATACAATGATCTGCGAAAGCTTTATTACTGCCGCGGCTAGTTTTTCGTCGTGTTTGTTAGTATCGCTCATACAGTTTAAGTCTAATGAGGTAATTTATCTTTTATAGCGCCGTATAAAAAAGTTCCTAGTATTGCAAAACCAAAAACAATGATCATTGTTAGATAACCATAACCAATGTTAACTACCATTGGGCCCGGGCAAGCGCCACTTAAAGCCCATCCTAATCCAAAAATAGTGCCTCCTATCAAATATCTTTTTGTAGATCTATCCTTTGGAAAGAACATAATAGGATTTCCGTTAAGATCTCGCATGTTGTACTTTTTTATAAAATAAACGCCTATTGCACCTAGTATAACAGCTGTTCCAATTATTCCATACATATGAAATGATTGAAAGCGAAACATCTCTTGAATTCTAAACCATGAGAAAGCTTCAGACTTTGCCATAACAACTCCAAAGAGAGAACCGGCTATTAAAAACTTTACGAACTTCATTTTCTATAGTATTAAAGGTAATAAAACAAATGTCATTAATAAGCCGCCCACAAAAAAACCAATAACCGCAATAAGTGATGGCAGCTGCAGGTCTGATAATCCGCTAATGGCGTGTCCCGAGGTACATCCACCTGCATAACGCGAACCAAAACCAACCATTAAACCACCAAAGGCAAGAATTAAAAAACCTTTAAGTGAAAATAGAGCCTCAAGGCTAAATAATTCATTTGGCTGAACTGATATAGGT
>JAGPDW010000210.1:0-4709 GCA_018057345.1 Bacteroidia bacterium
GCCAACGCGCGCGTGTTCCAAATTAAGGTTGTGCGTTAATGAACCGAACTTATGTGTGTATACTGTGTGTAAAGGGGTCCTCTTTGCAGCTCCGCAGGCGCCTTTGCCTTCTTTTATTTTTGGCGGTTAGTTGAGCTTTGCGACCTCTGCGTAAACCTCTGCGAGAGCGTTAACTCTTTGCGGTTTCTGCCTCTAAAAATGTAAATGCGGTTTCTGCCTCTAAAGTTCTTTATAATTTAATATTGCTTGCAAGCAACGTTCAGCAGCATGTCCATCCCAAAGTTCAGGACGTTTAGGCGTACGTTGTTCGTTAAGTATCTTTTCAAAATCGCGGTTAATGTTGTCAATATTATTTCCAACTAAATAACCGGCGCCTCCGTGTTGTAATAAAGTTACCGGCCGTTCGGTGTTCCATCGAAGTGTAAGAAAAGGAGTTCCTAATACACAACACTCTTCTTGTAAACCTCCGCTATCGGTAAGCATGAGTTTGGCCATCATATTTAGCTTGAGCATTTCTAAATAGCCAATAGGATGGAGGAGGAGAATATTTTTTGAACTCATTAAGGTACTTAAGATGCCAAAACCTTCGGCTTGTTTTACCGTGCGCGGATGAATGGCCCAAATGAGCGGAACTTTTTGCGAAGCAATGTTGGTGAACCAATTTCCCAGCGACTTAAAAATAGTTTCATCATCCACATTACTTGGCCTGTGCATGGTAATTAAACCAAATTCTTTTAACGAAGAAAAATACGCGAGCTTATCATCTTGCTGTGGTAAGCAATTTGTTTTTAAAATATGATCTAATTCAATAGCGCTTGCTTTGGCGCGATTAAACTCTAAAGTATCTATCATTACATTGCCAACAAATACCATTTTATTTTGAGGCACTCCTTCTTTGCGTAAATTATCCGAACTCATGGTATCGGGTGTAAGCAACAGATCAGAAAGCCGATCGGTAACTAATCTATTGATCTCTTCAGGCATATGCATATCGCCACTGCGTAAACCTGCTTCAATATGGCAACATTTAATACCTTCTTTTTTTGCAGTAACAGAGCAGGCGAGTGTGGCATTTACATCTCCCACAACCACCACCCAATCAGGTTTTTCTTGCTTCAACACTTTTTCAAAGGCTATCATGGTATGGCCCACTTGTTCGGCGTGAGTGCCCGAGCCTATCTCTAAATTGATGTGCGGTGCAGGAATTCCAAGATCAGTAAAAAAAGAGGATGACATACGATCATCGTAATGTTGGCCTGTGTGGACTAAGATGTGTTCAATGTTCTCGATACGATTCGCGAGCGAATCACTCGAACTGACAAGGTTGTGCGCTTCAATAGCTCTAATGAATGGAGCTATTTTCATAAAGTTTGGGCGAGCGCCTACAACAGAGATGATTTTCATTGGTCAAATATAAGATATTTTCTTATTCACTTTTTTATTGATGAAAATACTTAGATTGTAGTTGCTATGTTTAAACTCAACGACTAATTTTTTAACCGCTAAGACGCAAAGGTCACAAAGTTTTTTAATATCTGTGTGCTTAATAAAGAAGACAAAGCGCCTCCGGCGTGCGCAAAGAGTGTTGATGTCTAATTTCCTAAGGTTCCGAACTGCATAATGGTGATGTTGGTGATGCTATTGGGGGCCATCCCCCTTTGGAGGGGGTGACGCGGCGTTAGCCGTGACGGGGGAGGGACGGATTGCAAATCCGCGAGAGCTTGAGTTTTCTAACTTACTTTATGCATTTGCCATATCGATCAGATCTAATTTGATCACTTCCCAGTATTTTTGTTTTAGACAAATAGGTTCAAAGTCGTTATCAGCTTCAGAGAAGTTTGTAAAATTAGTTTTTATTTTTTTTGCGTTATGAGAGTAGGGATATCGTTTTTTATGCAAAGCCAACATTTGTTTTAAAGAGAATTTTTGTGTCAACTCATGAATGTCCCAAAAGTCTTTTTTTCGCCCGCCTCTTAAGATAACATCTAACTTCATGGCAATTATTTCTTCAATGCTTGCCATTCTTATGTTATCTATTTCTAGTATGGGTTCTATAAATGGATCTGTATAGAAAATATCCAATTTAACGCATTCATTTTTAGTGTTCCCAATAAAGTACGATGTTCCCATGCCAACTTCACCTGTGCTATTGGTATCAACATACTTATAGTTACTTCGTAAAAAAGCATCGAGTGCGTTAAAGTCAATTGAGCCATATTCAGCATCTGTAAATAGATCAATGTCTACCGATTCTCTATGCCCAATTTGTAAACTCAAAGCAGTTCCTCCAACTAATCTAAAATCAGCAAACTCTTTACTAGCCATCAGTTGCAGTAATACTTTTGTGAGGAGTTTAGTTACGGTAGTATAGTATAAAGGCTTACTCATCTTTGTTTAATAATTCTTTTATTAGTTCTTCTCCGTAAAACCGGGTGATCTCATTTTTTTCTTCGGCATTACCGCGAGTAAAAACACGGTTGATAACGGCTTTTTTTTGTTTCTCCCAATTTATTTTTTCAATGGCGGTATCCCAAAACAATACGCTTCTTAGTTTTGTTAGATCAGGGGTTCGCGTTTGTAATTTGTTTTTTTCTTTTTCAATATCGTAATACACTTGTAAGATCATAAAATAACCTTCTTCCAAACCAAGCGACCTTTCAATTTTTAAAGCAAGTGATGTGTTCATACTTCTTTTGCCTTTTGTAATTGTAACCAATGTTTGTGGAAACTCATTTAAAGAGATGGCAAATCTGCCCTTACCAATGTGCCGTTTTTTGAGCTCTCGTTCTAAAATAATACCCGGGTGTATTCCTTTTATAAATGACGTGTTATTTTGCATATACAAAAATAATCAAATATAAGTAAACAAATATGTTTATATAATAAAATTAAAGTGTTGATAAATAGTAATATATGAAAATATTTGCATTTAAAATCTAATTTCAACTGTTGCCGATTCACAAAATAGTGATGTTGATGCAGCTTGGGGATCATCCGCCTCCTTCAGGAGGGTGTGTGGCGATAGCGATAGGGAATTAAGATTAGGTGTAAATAAACCGATCTTCTGTGTGTTTTTTAATTCGCTAATCATGATCGGTACCATTCAGTAATCCGCGGCACGGATTGCAAATCCGCGTGAGCTTGGGGATTGCGAAGCAAAATGACGGGGAGGAAAATAATCAACCTTATTTTTTTTAACCGCAAAGAACGCAAAGTCACAAAGATTTATACTAAACGCACCTGTGTGCCTATTTAAGAAGGCAAAGCGCCTACGGCGTGCACAAAGTGGGGAGGTTGCCAGCGTTAAGGAAATGTGCTTGCACATTTTTAGCGCCCGGCAATGGCTGTTTAAATTCTTTTCTTCGTTACTTTTTTCTTAGTCAAAAAAGTAACCAAAAAGACAAGCCCGTTCAATTCAACGCACAAGCCACCCCGCCTAACACGAACGGGCTAGCCCGCGCACGCGTGTTCCAAATTAAGATTGTGCGTTAACGAACCGAACTTCTGTGTGTAGGTTATCTATTGGGGTCCATCCCCCTTTGGAGGGGGTGATCCGCCGCGGCGGATTGCGAAGCAAAATGACGGGGAGGAAAATAATCAACCTTATTTTTTTTAACCGCAAAGAACGCAAAGTCACAAAGATTTATACTAAACGCACCTGTGTGCCTATTTAAGAAGGCAAAGCGCCTACGGCGTGCACAAAGTGGGGTGGTTGCCAGCGTTAAGGAAATGCGCTTGCACATTTTTAGCGCCCGGCAGTTGTTAAAAGGGTAAAATGTGGTTATCCCACAAAACAATGATGAATAGAGGAATCGCTTTTGGACAATTAAAGCATAATACGTATATTTACATAAAATACACGTGTAATGACAACTAAATTAACATTGACCGTTGAAAAAACAATCATCGAAAAGGCTAAATCCTATGCGAAACGAACCGGCAGAAGCCTTTCTGAACTCATAGAAAAATATCTTGAAAGTATAACCAACGACGAAAAAACCGACAAGCAGCTTTCTCCCAAATTAAAAAAAATAGTTGGCGCGGTTAAACTCCCTAAAAACTTTGACGAAGAAAAAGAATTAAGGACGTACTTTGAAAAGAAACATTCATGAAAAAAGTGTTTGTTGACACTAATATTTTAGTTGATCTGATCGCAGACAGAAGACCTTTTAGTAAGTTCGCAATACAACTATTTACCATGGCTGAAGAGCGGAAAATAAAACTTTATACTTCTTCTCATTCAATTGCAACCACTCATTATTTACTAAAAAAGTATATTGACGAAAAGGAATTGAGAGACGTTTTGTACAGTATTTTAGATTATTTAAATATAGTTGCAATTGATCAGGATGTTATAAAGAAGGGATTGAAATCTAAACATAAGGACTTTGAAGATGCACTTCAGATAATTAGCGCTTACTCAATTGACAGATTAGACTGTATTGTAACAAGGAATACTAAAGACTTCAAAGGTTCAGAAATTCCTGTTTTAACTCCCGACGAATTAATTAAATTTTTGTAATTCATCGTTATCCGCGGCACGGATTGCAAATCCGCGCGAGTAATCTCCCGTGTTCTTTTAAAAAAGAACCAAAACTTTTAGTACTTACTTTTCTTCCTTGATGAAGAAAAGTAACAAAAGAAATCAAGGCGCTTCAATTCTTCGCACAGGCCACCTCTCCTAGCACGAAGCGCCAGGCCTGCGCACG
>JAGPDW010000211.1:0-4689 GCA_018057345.1 Bacteroidia bacterium
GCCGTTATAAACAGAATTTTTTTCAAGGGAGTAAATTATTCCAACCAAATGGCTGGTATTTTTTCTTTGATTTCAATATTACTGAATACCGAGCTTTTTTTCGAACCGGTTCTCAGCGCCCAGTCAGACATTTTCTTTAGCCCTTCCGGCAGACTGGTTATTTTACTAGTTCCAAAAATTGCCGTTGCTTTTTCATGACTCGAATAGGCGTGCGCTACTTCATTACGAGCTTCCAGATATCTTATTTGTCCTTCCTTACCCATTACTTTGCAAACTTCTTTGGCCAGCTCGGCAACGGTAAACTGAGCATCGGCCCCTATGTTGAATAGTTGATTTTTAGCCGCAGATACATTTACAGAATTTGCTATTGTTGGCGCAATATCCCCAACATAACTAAACGCACGCGATTGACTTCCATCACCAAAAATAGTAAGTGGATTGCCTTGCATGAGTTGATTCATAAAAATGCCAACCACATTTCTATACTTGTCGCCCAGGTTTTGATATTCGCCATACACATTATGTGGTCTGAAAATAATGAAATCTAACCCAAACATTTCATGTGCACATTTTAAATCTTGTTCCACCGCAAGTTTTGCAATTCCATACGGATCTTCCGGCAGAGGAGTTAAATCTTCAGTCATGGGCAACTGACCTTTTCCATACACAGCAATGGATGAGGTAAACACAAAGCACTTCACTTTATGTTTTATACTTTCGTTGATTAGATTGATGCTGCCGATCAGATTATTTTCATAATTAAATCTTCGGATAAAATGGCTAAGTCCTTCCGCAGCATAGGCAGCTAAGTGATAAACGTAATCGAATTGGTGGGTCTCAAACAATCCTGCAAGTAATGCAGTATCGGTAATGCTTCCCTTAACAAAAAGTACGTTTTGAGGAATGTTTTCTTCGAAACCACCACTCAGATCATCCAGAATAACAACCTTTTGACCAAGTTTTAAAAGTTCACGCGAAACATGAGCTCCAATAAATCCGGCCCCACCGGTAACAAGACATGTCATTTTAGTGTATTAGTAGCCACAAAAATACGCGCTTTGAGTAAAAAGCTGTAACTAATGGAATGAAAGATGAAATTATAAAATTAGTTTTGCGCGTCTGATTTTTTAGGTACGTAAACGAGTAAAATCCTTAGTTAAGTTTAAAGTGGAATGGAGATAGTTGTAGTTGACCCCGACTACCCGCGAGAGGAGAATTTATACGGTGATGTGTTTGTTCACACCCGGGTAAAAGGCTATCCATTGCATTGGAAAGTTAGGGTGATTGGCCTAAACACGTTATTAAAAGATGATGTTCGATATACCTGGGATGGCGTTGACGTTTTTATGTCATGCGATGTAAATAAGGTGAAACAAGAGATATTAAATGCGAAGCCACAAATTCTTGTTATCCATTTTATCCAGTGGCAAATGATGGATTTTTTTCTAAGCATTAATAGGCCCCTTGCCATATTTGTTCATGGATATGAGGCGCTCAGTTGGCGCAGGCGACTTTTTGATTACAATAGCCTTGGAGCTTTGAGATACCTGCCCGCTTATTTCTTTAAAAACACGAAGCAGTTAAAGTGGTTTCATGATTTTGTGACTAAGGCAAATCAAAGAAAAGATATCTGTTTCGTTTTTGTGTCTGAATGGATGAAGAGAATTGCTTCCGCAGATGTAAAAGTAGCGTTTAACTACTCAAAAATAATTCCCAACGGTATCGATTCTGCTTTGTTTAATTATGCCGAAAAGGATGTTGCGCAACGAAAAAAAATACTTTTGATCCGGTCGTTTAATTCCAGAAAGTATGCAGTGGATATTGCCGTTGATTCTATTTTGGAATTGAGTGACAAACCTTTTTTTAATGAACTTACTATTGAGTTGCATGGGAAAGGTTATCTCTTCAAACAACTTACGGCACCGCTAGCTAAGTTCAAGAATGTTTTTTGCTATAATAATTTTCTTCGGCAGGATGAGATTGCCGAAAAGCATAAACAATTTGGAATATTTTTATCGCCAACGCGACAGGATGCACAAGGGGTTTCTATGTGTGAAGCTATGGCAAGCGGACTGGTGCCTATTACAAGTTCGGTAACGGCCATTCCTGAATTTGTAAAAGATGGCGTTAGTGGCTACACCACTAAAAGTGCAAAAGAAATTGCTGCGCGAATTGAATACCTTTATACCAATCCTACCCTCTTCTCAGAAATGTCGCACAATGCTACCGTGGCAATTTCAAAGAAGTGTTCAGTAAAAATTACAATGCCAAAGGAAGTGGAGTTGATAGAATCCCTGATTTCGAATTCATGATAAAGGAGTTAAAACGCTTAGTTAGCTTTTCTTTAGGCACGTGGATTAATTTTTCACTCTCATTTTTGTTTGCACCCATTTCAACATTCCTATTATCTCCGGCAGAGTATGGAAAGTATGCGCTGTTTATTTTAGTTCAAACATTGTTAACCTATCTCTTTACAGTAGGTATGGATCAGGTGCTTGTTCGGTTCTATCATCAGGAGAAAATGGAACCAGAGCGACTTTTAATCAGTTGCATTCTCCCCATTTTTGGTTCTTTTGTTATCGTTGGTTCAGTCCTTCTTCTTTTGAACAGAGAATTGAATTTTTTTATCACTAACGATCATGCTACAAATTATTCGTTGTGCACGCTGCTGGCTATAATTTCGTTGCTGGCCTCTTTAAATAATATAGGCACATCGCATCTTAGAATGCAGAAAGCCGGTTTAAAGTTTTCGATACTTCAGGTAACAACCTCACTCATCAATTACGGAGTCTTTTTTTGCTATCTGCTTTTTATTGAAAGAACCTTTCAGGCATTTCTTATTGGCTCAATAGTTAGCCTTTCAATTCAGCTATTAATTATCTACGGGAGATTCATTAAGGTTCAACAGTTTATTTTGAAAGTAAGACCCAGCCAACTAATGCTAAAACAAGCATTGATTTTTGGACTCCCATTTGTGCCTACCTTTCTGTTAGATTTTTTGTTTTCCAGTTCAGATCGTTTTTTCCTCCGCTATTTTGGAAATCTTGAAGACATGGGTATCTATAGTCTTGCGCTTAGAATTTCGTATGCGTTTACTATTCTTCAGTCGGGCTTTCATATTTACTGGGTACCCTATAGCATGGAACGATTTCATAAGAATGAGCACGACAAGAAATTTTATTCTGAGACCTTTTCTATCCTGAATTTTTTGATTCTTATTTTAATAACAGCAGCGGTTATAGGTAAGCCAGTATTGAAGGGGTTGATTGATGAAAAATTCTATCCGGCTATAGCATTTTTTCCTTTCCTTTTGTTTGTTCCTTATTTCTATACTCTTTCGGAAGTTTCCTTTGTTGGAATAAATTTTAAAAACAAGACGCACTATCATTTGATTATTAATTTAATAACGCTTGCATTCAATGCACTGTTTGCTTTCTTACTTATTCAAAAATGGGGATCTTCTGGAGCAGCCATGTCAGCTGCAGCTACATACGGCATATTTTTTATACTACGAAGTTGGTTTGCCAATAAGCTTTATCCGCTTTTTCTCGACTGGAAACCTTTTGCAGTCTCGTTTCTTTGCGTAGTACTTTTTGTTTTATCAGATTTCTTTTTTTCAATGAATTTTTGGTTAAAAATTCTTTTAGGAATGGCAATCGGTATGGTGCTTCTCTTTTTATATAGAAATTATCTTATCTTCTTTGTGGGCAGGTTTAAAAAGAAAGCGAATGGAGAAGATTGAGCGGAATGAAATCACCTATCAGCAGTGTGCTCATTGCGTTCTTGATACCAACGATGATCCAACATTGATGTTAGATGATCAAGGGGTTTGTAATTACTGCAGAAATTATCAGAAGTTGGAGGCGGCTTTCGTTCCGCCTGTTCAGGAAGCAAAAAGAAAATTAACAGACTTAATTGAAGAGATTAAGATTGCCGGTAAGGGAAATCAGTATGATTCGATATTGGGTTTAAGTGGAGGTGTAGATAGTTCTTATTTAGCGTTGAAAGCAAAACACTGGGGATTGCGACCACTCATCGTTCATTTCGATAATGGCTGGAACTCGGAACTTGCGGTCAGTAATATTGAGAAAACAATTTCAGTTCTTGGGTTTGATCTGCACACACTTGTGATTCAATGGGAGGAATTCAGAGATCTTCAGGTAGCGTTTTTACGAGCTTCTGTTGTTGACATTGAAATGATTACCGACCATGCCATTATTGCAACGCTTTATAAACTCGCATTAAAACTGAACATAAAATTTATTTTAAGCGGCACCAATATAGTTACCGAGGCCATATTGCCTCCGCATTGGATTCATCATAAGGCAGATTATATTCACATTCGCGCCATTCAAAAACAATTTGTTAATAAGCCTTTTAAAACATATCCACTCTTGAATGTTAAGACAAGAGTACAAGCAGACTTAAAGGGTATTCGTTCTGTTTCACCGCTTAATTTAATTCCTTACAACAAGGATCAAGCAAAAGAGGAATTGCAAAGTGAACTTGGGTGGCGGGATTATGGCGGCAAGCATTACGAATCTGTATTTACCAGATTTTATCAAGGCTATATACTTCCTAAAAAATTTAATATTGATAAGAGAAGAGCGCATTTGGCCACTCTTATTTGTTCAAAACAGATTACCCGCGAGCAAGCATTGGCAGAACTTGCAAAGCCAATTTATGATC
>JAGPDW010000051.1:0-16306 GCA_018057345.1 Bacteroidia bacterium
TGGTATGCCTCTGGCAAATATACCGGGTGCAGCAGGTCAAACACCTGTAAAAAAGGACGCACCACAAAAAACCCCGCCAAATCCGGGTAAAGCAAAATAATTAAAAAGGCTTCGCATTGCGAGGCCATTTTTGTTTAAGGCCAAAACCAATATGTCACCCCTAAAGGGGTTCTGTTCACCGCTGTTTATTTCGCCCCTTCGGGGCTACCAATATATCGCCCCTACGGAGCTAGAAAATTTTTAGCTTGCAATGCATATTAGTGTTGCTGATCAGTCCCGTAGGGACGACATATCGGTAAAGTAAATAAATCCGGAATGCAAAAGCCCCGTAGGGGCGACATATTGGTTTTATCGCAACCCTCCGCAAGCCCCTATTCATCAATGATACAGCCGGTTAAAAACAATCCTATTTTAACTTACAAAAAATGAGTACTTTAGTTTCATAATAAAATTTCGTTATGCTTAAACACATCCTTATCCTTACATCGATCTGCTCTTTTGCGTTCGGTCAAAATGTATTTACAAACACGGCCGATAAAGCAAAAATTGAATTGGCAAAACAAAAAATGTATGCCGGTCAGTATGTAAGCGCGGTTAATTCTTTAGAAGAGATCTCAAAAACATCTCCTAATGATGCGAATTTGTTTTACTATATGGGCAACTGTAACTACATGCTTAGTAAATACGATAAGGCGAAAGAAAATCTAACTAAATCGATCAGCTTAAATCCAAATAAGGCCGCCACCCATTTTGTATTGGGTAAAATTCTTCAGCGCGAAGAAAAATATGATGAGGCAATTGTTGAATTCAACTTATGCACTACCAATTCTAAATCCGGTGATTCTGATAATCAGGATGCAACTGTATTTATCAGTCAATGCAACACGGCAAAAAAATTAATTGCCAGCCCTGTTGATGTAGAAATTATAAATGCAGGAGACATTAATAGCAAATACGATGATAAGAATCCTTGTATCACGGCAGATGGCTCGCTTATGGTATTTACAACTCGCCGACCTGAAAATGTTGGTTCTGCAGTAGATGTAGAGGGAGATGGAAAATATTTCGAAGATATTTATTTCGCAGCTTTTGATACCTCAGTGCATAAATTCGCGAATGCTAAGGCGGTGCCGGGTTCGGTTAATACAAACGGACATGATGCTTGTACTAGCATTTCTCCGGATGGAAAGCAAATCTTTTTGTACAAGAATGATATGAATGATAAAATGTCACGTGGTGGTGATGTATTTGTGAGTAAAATAAATAGTGGCAAATGGAAAACTCCTGAACAATATGGCAAACCTGTTGCCTCTACGTATTGGGAAGGTGGCGCTTGTATCTCACCTGATGGAAAACGTTTGTTTTTTACAAGTGAGCGCAAAGGTGGTTTAGGCGGAAGTGATATTTGGATGGTAGAAAAGATCAGTAAGAAAGAGTGGGGTAAGCCGGTAAATCTTGGCGCGCCAATAAACAGCATTTACGATGAGGGCGGAATGTTCTTAGCGCCGGATGGAAAAACATTGTTCTTTTGTAGTAACGGACCAACTAGTATTGGTAGCTACGACATCTTTAAAACAGTATTGGAGAATGGCAAATGGAGCGCACCAATGAATTTAGGCTATCCTATAAATAGTTCCGGAAAGGAAGGCCAATTAAATATTAGCGCTAACGGAAAAACAGCATATTTCTCAAGCGAAAGAGCAGGAGGTATGGGCGAGAGTGATATTTATATGATAAATTTAAAAGATTACGCCATTCTTGAAAAAGATAATAAACTAAAAGTAAACGATGGCTTAAGCATTTTAAAAGGAACTGTTCGCGATGGATACGAAGGTTATGGTGTTGCTGAAGCGGAGATCATTATTAGCGATGCAAATGGAACACAGGTAGCTTCTACTAATACAAATGAGAACGGCGAGTATTTCTTGACATTAAAAGGTGGCCAAAACTACAAGATCGACGTTAAGAAAAAAGGTTTCCAGGAGATCAGCGAAACGTTTGAATTGAAATTAGGAGCTAAGGAAACGGTGACTCTTGAAAAAGGATATTTGCTAAAGAAATAGGTCTCGATACAATTTTTTGCAAGAGACAGGAAAAAAATCACTCGACCTGACATTAGAAGAACGCCCTAATAGTTCCGCCGCCCAAATGAACTACGCCTGTTGAACTGGCGGATTTTCTACCGCTATAATTAATGCTTATTTGCAAGTTTTGATTGATATTACGCTGGTAAAGTAATTCCCACGTATAATTAGTTCCATTTGCCAATCCATTCAACATTTCAAAAGCAATGGCCGATGATTCCACATCATTGTACCGCATTTGTAAAAGATCAAAACGCATATTAAAACTTCCTTTTTCGGTTTGATTGTATTTTAATTCCAATCCTGCATTATGAATAAATGCTCTTTGAAAACCTTCCGCATAGGTATTTGCTTTTTCTCCATATTTATAAAGAACGCTTATCCTAAAAGTTGTGCCGGGTTGGTAGCTTAGTTTTTGTTCGGCTTCTAGTATATGCAATAAGTAATTTCTACTCGAGAATAGCAATGAATGATTTCCTTTTATTCCCATCAGCCCCGTTGAATTAATAGTGAACCACTTCGCAAAATTCAAGCGCCATTTTACTTCGTGGGTTTCCAATAAACGTGTTTCAATGCCATTATTCAATAATTGTTTGGAGGCGTTATTGATATAGGTGTAATCACCTCCAATAACCGAAGAGGATTGATTAAAGAAAAAACTTTGACGGAAATTATTTGTATTGGCTATCATTAAGGTATCATCAATATTCAAGAACGGATTGAAATAATACAATTCACCATTATCCATGGTTTTATTATCAATGCGATAAGCGGTTTGTAAGGCAAAACGACTCGCAAATTTGGCGCTCTTACTTTTCTTTTCGCGCAATAAGCTTTGCGGACGAATATTTATACTCGCGCTCAACTGGTTCTGCAATACTTTTACATATTGATTAGTAGGCGCGTAAATACGAATGTATTTAGCCTGGTCGCTAAATTGTGCGATCTCAAATTCGTTAAGTTGCTTGATGTTGTCATTATTATAGTCCAACCACGAAAATTGCCCTTGGCCCGGCGCCACTTCAATATAATAATACTCACGTTTATTCTCTAAACCATAACCGGTTTCGTAAAAGATCCCCATGGATAATAATCCTTTGAACCATCGCGGATTGTATTCCAAACGATTTAAAAATGTATTATCCGGTTTTAAAATAGAGCTAATGGTGTTCTTTAAATTCAATTGTCTATACGTAACGTAAACCGAGAAGGGATTGTTCTTAATGCTATTAATGTTTGCCTGAAAACCAATATTGGTTGCCATGGTACTATCTTTAACTTCGTTATTATAAGCTTGCTTATCTCTTCTTTCTTTATAAAACAATTTCATAAAATTCATGCTCGAATCGGCACTACTTATGCTTCCCTCCCATTCCCAAAATTGGTAAGTGCGAGGCGTGAAACGTCGTGTACTATCCAAAACGAATTTATTGTTCTCAAAATCATCTACGAATCCTAATTTCACTTTGCCAAACTTTTGATAAGCAAATGTCTTGTGCCTGTAAAAATTAGTACTCGTGATCTTATCGTTACTAGTTAAATAAGAACCGGAATACTGCCCGTTAAAATTCTTGCTATTATATCTGTTCAATAAATTATGACGAATACCTTGATACGAATTTCCTTCTATGAAATTATTGAATTGATAGATGCTCGAAAGTCCTTTTGTTCTTACAAATCCCAACTCTACATTTCCAATATGTTGGTCGTTAATAATAGTTCCTGTCAAAGGCCTGTTCCAATCCCTGTCAAATTCAATACTTCTAAAACGTTCTATTTGTTTAAAGTTCTTTTGAACGAATTCGTAATTTATATTGTAAACCAATTTGGAGGTATTGCCTAACGAATCTTTTATTAATTGCTTTTGATTCTTACTAAGCACTTTTACGCCACTCCCTTCGTCGTTTCCTTTATTTTGCAAACTAAATGTATTCATGTCGTTTTTGGTATACACGCCTTCTACCTGCAAACTGTTTTGGTTGGTAAGCGAATAATTAAAACCGGCAGTGAACATCTGACTTTGTTTTGGACTCACTAAAGGGATCAATGGTTCAAAACTGCCTTGCGGGATATTATTTATTGGCGCAACCCATTTATAAACTCTTCCATTAGCAGCAGAAGCAACTTGAATATAATTTCCTTTACCAACACCAACATTACTAAATTTTACAAGGTATTTGGCGCTATCGGCATTGGTGCTATAAACATAAATGGGATAGATAACAAAGTCCACAACACTATCTCTTTTTAAATAGAACACATCACTATTGTTAAATGTGGAAAGTGTGGCGCCGCTTGTGTACGCTTTTTCTAAGGTATCACCAATTTGCGCCAATGCTAATTTTTGATCTTGCGTTAAACTTTGTTGCAAAGCACGGTTCTTATTATCCTGCTCACTAAAAAAATTAAAATAGGCTTTGGTTTTTTTGCCCTGGATCTCTTCCGAAAACAAAAAAAGCGACCTTGCGTAATTTCGTTCAGCATATTGAAACTCTGCAACAATGCGTTTGTCTTTTGTAATTTGTTGTCGTGCCGTAAAAGTTAATTCACCTGTATTATAATCTATGATATAATCATTTTCTTGTCCGCGCAATAATAGTTTACCATCCATATATATTTTTTCGGTACCGCTTAATACAATAATAAATGGTTCATTATCTGCTCCGCGCAATCGATAAGGGCCTTGGTTATTTTCTATACCAAAGAACACCATCCTTGAAAATTTTCCGCGCGAAATAGCACCCGCCACTTGTGTTTTAAAAGTAACAGGTTTGTTATTTGTGCTATCCAAATACACATTATCTAAACTTATCCCTTGCGCACGTTTGTAAAAATTCATGAAGTACGAATTTTGTGGTCGGCTTAATTGATAATCACCCACAACCAATTTTGTACTTTCATTATTCAATTGCACAAATACTTTATCAAACTCTTGCAACTGCGCTGTTGTACCAGCTGCCTGAAAAGGAATATTATTATCAGTCGCCGCCATTAAGATGTCTATCTCCGGCGTTAACTTTCCGCTTACCTGCAAATTCAAATTCGAATTTAAAACGGCATCCTGATTATTACCTACCGAAATTCCTCGGCTGATGTTCCCGTTTTTATTTAACCCGTCATTCTTTAAAAGACTAGAGCTGTAATTATTATTGTCGTACTTTATTGTAAAAGGTCTATCCGGCATCGAAAGATCGGTGTACAACTGCGACGCATCTTTATGAAAATACAATTGCTCAAAATTGAATGGAAAAACGCGGTAACTTACTAAAATGCTATCCGGCCTTCCGCTTTTAAATATCAAAGCGCGTAAAGGATAATTTATTTCTGGTTTTTTTAATGAATCGCCGGCCGCAAAATAAGTGATACTTACACTTTCTTTGATCAAACTTAAACTGTCTAATTTCAAAGTATCACTTTTTACTTGAAATGTTTTTACGCGTGCGCTTCTAAAATATTGCGCGTTCACCTGAATGCATACGCCCAAAAGAAGTAACAGAATGTATTTGCGCGAGTGTAACATTGGTTTAAAACGTTTTTAAAGTTAGTAAATTGTGCAAGCTTTGCCTTCTAATGTTTTTGTTTTCGCCTTTGTATCACCTTAATTTGAATGCCCTATGAAAATAATCACTTATAACGTAAATGGAATTCGTTCAGCATTAGGAAAAGGCCTTATTGACTGGATGAAAAGCGCCGATCCGGATGTGCTTTGCATACAAGAGATCAAGGCAAACCCTGAACAAGTTGGTCTTTTAGAATTCCAGGAATTAGGCTATCATTTATACTGGCATCCCGCACAAAAAAAGGGGTATAGCGGTGTAGCCATATTTACAAAACAAAAACCAAAGCATGTTGAATATGGTTGCGGCAATAAATTATATGATTTTGAAGGCCGTGTGATACGTGCCGATTACGAAGATCATTCGGTAATGAGCGTTTATCATCCAAGTGGCAGCAGTGGTGACGAACGGCAGAATTTTAAGATGAAATGGCTCGATTTTTTTCAGGAATATATCAACGAATTGAAGAAAAAAATTCCAAATCTGGTACTTTGTGGTGATTATAATATTTGCCACAAACCCATCGACATTCATAACCCAATTTCCAACGCAAAGTCGAGCGGTTTTTTGCCCGAAGAACGCGAATGGATGGAGAATTTTATCAATAGTGGATTTATTGATTCCTTTAGGCAATTTAACCAAAACCCACACCAATACAGCTGGTGGAGCTATAGAGCCGATTCGAGAAACAAAAATTTGGGCTGGCGTATAGATTACAACATGGTAAGCGGCCCTATGGCCCACAGGCTCAAGCACGCCGTGATACTTTCGGAGGTAAAACATAGCGACCATTGCCCTGTTTTAGTTGAGCTCAGCTAGGGCTTTAGTGCTGGCAGCCAATTTGTTAAGTTTTAGCGAGAAAAATCCGTTTTTTTATGAAAAAATTAGGAATGTTACGCTAAAAATATAACTTTGTTGCATTATTAAATTGTAATTTCTAATCAAGATCGTTAATTTTTTAGTATGAAGAAATTAGTATTGTTGTCTGTTACTGCCATCGCTCTTATCACTACTTCTTGTGGCGGTGATAAAAAAGGTGATAAGTCCGGTAAAACAGAAGGCAAAGGCGGAGTTTATTTGGGTGGTATCTTAAGATTAAATGAAGTAGAGAACCTTAAGAGCTTCATTCCAATGTCCATTAATGACGTTCCAACTTATCACATAGCTTACCAAGTTTATGAGGGCTTAGTAAAATATGATCCGGATAACTTAAACATTATCCCTGCGTTGGCATCACGTTGGGAATTTAGCGCTGATTTAAAAGAGATCACGTTCCATATTCGTCCAAATGTAAAGTTTCATGATAACGCTTGTTTCCCTGAAGGAAAAGGACGCATCATGAATGCGAATGATATCAAATTCTGTTTCGAAAGATTATGTACTCAAGATCCTGCAAACAATTTATTTGAATCTACTTTTAAAGATAAAGTGGTTGGAGCTACTGAAGCGTTCGTAGCGTCTAAAGGAGGAAGCACTAAAAGGGTGAGTGGTGTTGTTGTAGTGAATGATAGCACGTTGGTTTTAAAAATGACGGTTCCTAGTTTAGGATTCCTGAATATTTTAGCAATGCCGGGATGTTTTGTTTATCCCCCTGAAGCATTTAAAAAGTACGGTAACGATATGCGTGTGAACGTAGTTGGAACCGGACCGTTTTATGTAGAGATGATCAAAGAAGGTGAAGTAGTAATGATGAAAAAGAATCAAGACTATTGGGGAGTTGATGAGCATGGGAATAAATTACCTTATTTGGATGGCGTGATGTGGAGCTTTATCCGCGAGAAAAAATCTGAGATCTTGAAATTCAAATCAGGAGATCTGGATATGATTTATCGTATACCGGTAGAGATGTTCTCTGAGATCATGGGAGATCTTTCTGATGCTAAATCTAAAAAGAACGAATTCCAGATCATTAGTTCACCGGCTTTAAATACAAATTTCTTTGGATTTAATGTTCAAACAAGCACTAAAAATGTATTTGCAAATAAAGCAGTTCGCCAGGCATTCAATTACGCCATCGATCGTAATAAGATAGCAGTGTTCACTATTCAAGGTGAAGGTGCTCCTGCAGAATACGGAATGGTGCCTTATACCGAGGCGTTCGAAAAAGAAGGCTATAATTATAAAGGAATTAAAGGATATCCATTGGATGTTGCAAAAGCAAAAGAGCTAATGAAATCTGCCGGTTACCCTGATGGAAAAGGTTTTCCTGAGATCAATTTAGAGATCAACAGTGGTGGTGGCGATAGAAATATTTTAGTTGCTGAGGTTATCCAAAGCATGTTGAAAGAGAATATAAATGTAAAGGTCAATATCAATACAGTTCCATTAGGCGAACACATTGATAATGTTCAATCCGGTAAAGCTGATTTCTTCCGCTTTGGTTGGAACGCCGATTATCCGGATCCTGAAACATTCTTGACATTGTTCAATGGCAAGCACGTTCCTGCGAACCCTGCAGATAAATCGTTTACCAATTTCTTCCGTTATAAGAATGCACGATATGATTCGTTGTTCACGGCTAGTCAAATTGAGCCTGATAAAGCAAAGCGTTTTGCTTTAATGAGCGCAGCAGAAGCGGTAGCAATTGATGACGCACCATTTATGCCAATATTTTACGATGAGAACTTTAGGTTAGAGCAAAAAGGCGTACGCAATTTGCCTGAGAATGCCATGAATCATATTGATCTTACAAAAACATTTGTTATCCCTTCGGATAAATTAAAGAAATAATAGACCTCCTTTTAAAACGATCCTGACCAAATGGTCGGGATTTTTTTTGCGCCGTATTAAAAAACTTAACAGCATTTTAAAATGCTCAAGCCTTAATAAATCGTATTTTTAGAGTGTATATGAGAAAGGATTTTGTGATCATAGTGGCAGGAGGAACAGGTACCCGAATGCGGAATGAAACGCCCAAGCAATTTCTGGAAATAAATAAAATTCCGGTGATTGTTTTGTGCATCAATAAATTTTTGAAGTATAAGCCTGCAATATCCATCATTATCGCAGTTCACCCTGCGTATAAAAAAGAATTAGCTGCCATTTGTAAAAAGCATTTTCCAAAAAAGGAGATACAAATAACTACAGGAGGCGATACTCGCTACCAGTCGGTAAAAAATGCTTTAGCGCTTATTGATGTAACCGATGGTGTAGTTGGCATCCACGATGCCGCTCGTCCGTTTGTTGCTATCGATGTTATTAAAAATTGCTTTGCGGTTGCAGCAAAAAAAGGCAATGCAATTCCCGCCATTCCCTTATCTGAAAGCGTACGCAAAGCAAACGATAAAAAAAACAAAGCTATTGACCGAAATAAATTCAAGATCATTCAAACGCCTCAGTGTTTCAATATCAAATTAATTAAAAAGGCGTTTACTAAACGGTATTCACCATCGTTCACAGATGATGCAACGGTGTTAGAATCCGTTGGCGAAAAAATAAATTTAGTGCAAGGCAATTACGAAAATATCAAGATCACAAATCCTAACGACATGATCATAGCAAAAGCGTATGTGAGCCATGACAAATGAAGAAGTTGTAGATATTTTAGATCTCCAGGCCAAGCTAATGGAATTGCATGGCGAAAATTCTTTTAAGTCGCGCGCTTTTTCGGGAGCAGCATATCGTTTAGATAAATTACGCTACGATTTTACCGGACGAACTCAAAAAGATATTGAAAGCATTGAAGGTATTGGCAAAAGCATTTCCAAATTTATTTTTGAATTACTCGAACATGGTTCAGCCAAAGAACAAGATGAACTTATTAGCAAAACGCCTTCTGGTGTTATTGATATGATGAGTATAAAAGGACTTGGACCAAAAAAAGTTCACGCCATTTGGAAAGAATTGGATATTGAGAGTGTAGGGGAGTTGTTGTATGCGTGTAATGAAAATCGATTATCTACTTTAAAGGGTTTCGGACAAAAAACGCAAGAGGCAGTTAAGGCCGGCATCGAATTTAAAATGGCCAACTCTTCAAAAAAACATTACGCAAGCGTTGAACCTTTTATAAATACATTAGTTGAAAATATTACCAAAGCCGCTCCAAAAATAAAAGTAAGCGTGGTGGGAGATTTTAGAAGAAAAGTGGAAGTATTGGATAAAATAGAAATATTAAGTGACCCTGCGCTTAATTTGGATCTTAAAAAACTCGAAGAAAAAGTTGGGATGCCTTTTGTGCATCATAAATTTCCCGCAAATGAATTTGCAAAAAAACAGTTTGAACTCACTGCTACAAAAGAACATTTACAAAAAGCTGGATTTGACTCTTTACTTCAATCCGATTTTAAGAGCGAGCAAGAGATTTATCAAGCCTTAAAACTACAATATATTGAGCCCGAATTACGCGAAGGATTGAATGAAGTTAAATTTGCCAAAGAAAACATTATTCCAAAATTAATCGAACTCAACGACCTAAAAGGAATTTTGCATAATCACTCTACCTATAGCGATGGCGTTCATTCTTTAAAAGAGATGGCCGATTATTGTAAAGAACTTGGCTATCAGTATTTAGGAATTTGCGACCACTCCAAATCAGCTTTTTATGCACAGGGCCTAAACGAAGAAAGAGTTTGGCAACAGCAAATGGAAATTGCAAAATTGAACAAAGAGTATGGCGATAGTTTTAAAATACTAAGCGGCATTGAAAGTGATATTTTAAATGATGGTAATTTAGATTATGCCGAAGATGTTTTAAAAACATTCGACTTTATTGTAGCCTCTGTACACTCTAATTTAAAAATGACAGAAGAGAAAGCAACGGAGCGTTTAATAAAAGCCATTGAAAATCCATATACAAGTATTTTAGGACACCCAACCGGGCGTTTATTGTTAGCGCGCCCTGGTTACCCCATCAACCACAAAAAAGTAATAGATGCTTGTGCGGCTAATAAAGTAAGTATGGAACTTAACGCGCATCCGTATCGTTTGGACATTGATTGGCGATGGATCTGGTATTGTTTAGAAAAAAATGTAATGGTTTCAATTAATCCCGATGCACATCATATGGAGGGTTATCACGATATGAAATACGGTGTTTGTGTTGCAAGAAAGGGAATGTTGACAAAAGAGATGTGTTTAAATGCCCTGGATCTTACCGATCTTCAAACCAAATTTAAGAAGTAAATGGCTATCATAAATTCCATAGCAAGTTGGTTGATGAAAAAGCGCATGCATCAGATCGAGTTATTTATGAAATACCCGGTAGATGTGCAAATGGAATGGATGCATAATTTATTGAATTCTGCACAGGAAACAGAATACGGTAAAAAATATAATTTCAACGAGATAAATTCATACGAGCAATTTAAAAAACAAATTCCCTTAAATGATTACGAAAGTTTGAAGCCTTATATCGAGCGCAATCGCAAAGGCGAGCAAAATTTACTGTGGCACACCGATATCAAATGGTTTGCAAAAAGCAGCGGCACAACCGACAAAAGTAAATTCCTTCCGGTAAGTTTAGAGCATTTGGACGGTTGCCATTACCGTGGGGGAAGAGACATGGTTACCTTGCATTGCATTAATAATTTAGAAACGCAATTATTCACAGGAAAAAATTTAGCGCTTGGCGGAAGTTTTAAAGAAGATCATTTTGGTGATCATCAATCCTTTCATGGCGATGTGAGTGCTATCATTATTCAAAATTTGCCCATGTGGGCCGAATTCTTTAGAGCACCAAACGTTTCCATTGCTTTAATGGACGAATGGGAAAGTAAACTCGAGAAGTTGGCAGATACCATGACAAACGAAAATGTAACAAGTATCGCCGGAGTACCAAGTTGGATGTTGGTTCTATTGAAACGCATTTTAGAACGCTCAGGTGCTAAAACCATAAAAGAAATTTGGCCAAACTTTGAAGTGTATTTTCATGGAGGTGTAAGTTTTGGTCCGTACAAAGAACAATTCAAACAATTATTTGGCAGCGATAAAGTTTCATATTTACAATTGTACAATGCATCAGAAGGATTTTTTGGAATTCAAGATCAAGCCAATTCCGATGAGATCTTATTGATGTTGGATTACGGGATCTTTTACGAATTTCAAGAACTAGGGCAAGATAAACCCGTGATATCTTTGGATGAGGTAAAAGCCGCAGTGGATTACGAAATAATTATTTCTACCAATGCAGGTTTATGGCGTTATCGTTTGGGCGATGTGATCCAATTTACATCTATCAATCCTTATCGTTTTATTATTACAGGAAGAACCAAACAATTTATAAATGTGTTTGGAGAAGAATTAATGGTTCATAATGCGGATAGCGCCATTGCAGCTGCGTGCGAAAAAACACACGCTATGGTTCGTGATTATACGGTAGCGCCGGTTTTTATGAACGAGAATGCCGGCGCTCACGAGTGGTTGATAGAGTTTGAAAGACAACCGAACAATTTTGAGTTCTTTGTAGCGTTATTAGATGAAGCGCTTAAAAAACAAAACAGCGATTATGAAGCCAAGCGTTATAATAATTATGTACTGCACTCGCCTGTTGTAAAAAATATGCCTCAAAATTCATTCTATAATTGGTTAAAATTCAATAATAAATTGGGCGGGCAGTACAAAGTGCCCCGTTTGAACAATAAACGTGATACCTTAGAGGAAGTTTTAAAAGTAAATAAACTTGTATGAACCATATAGAAATTTCGTGCCCTTCGTGTAAAAATTTCGTGCCCTTCGTGGTTTCTGCCTCTAAAAAAGCGTATTTAATACTTGTCATTTTATCTTTCTTTTCTTTTCAAAACGACACAAAGCCACAGATCATTAAAAAACCACACGATTATTTTACCGTAGATAATTTGGGGAATATGTTCTTTATAAAAGAGAACGAAATGGTAAAACATTTGGCCAACGGAAATTATTTTAATCGCTACAGTAATTTAAAATTAGGAAATATAACTTCCGTAGATGCCACCAATGCTTTACGCATCATGTTGTTTTATAAAGATTACCAGCAATTGGTTTTTGTAGATAATCAATTGACACAAAAAAACGACCCTGTTTCTTTAGAAAAAATAGGCCATGAGCAAACTGAACTCGCCTGCGTTTCGGCAAATAATGGAATTTGGCTATTTAATAAAGCAAATAATGAATTGGTTCGTTTTGACGAACAATTAAAACAAATTGCTTCTACCGGAAATTTAAAGCAAATGTTACAAACCGAAGAAGTGAAGCCAAATTTTTTAATGGAGCATAACGGAAATGTTTTTTTAAACTGTCCTGACTTCGGAATTTATGTGTTCGATATTTTTGGAACGTTCAGTAAGGTGATTAGCCTAAAAGGCCTAAAAAATTTCCAGGTAAACGAGAACATCATTTACTTCCAAAAAGACAATGGCATTTGTAGCTATAACTATAAGTTGTTTGATGAGGTTTGTAAGCCTTTCCCCATCAATAAATTAAGCCAAGCTGTTTTCCTTAAGAATAAGGCTTATTTATCCAATAACGATTCCCTTTTTGTTTATTAAGACCGTTTGTTACGTTAAAGTTATCGTTAGTTACATAGGTTTGGAGCCTGTCCTAATTTTTTGTAAATTTAGTAAAGAATGAGGACACGTTTACTTATCACCCTTATCATATTTTCTTTTATTGGATACAGCCAGAATTGGAATGTGTTCAATCCGAATTATCGTTACAATTATAAATTCGATAATTCTGCGGTTGTTACAAATGTGATCTTTGCCCAATCTTCAGGCGCGAATGCCTCGCAAACAGTTTGCATCACCAATACGATCGGTGTAGTAAATGGCGGTACACTCAGTTTGGATCAGCCACAGTTCCTCATGAGGAATATCAATAGTATGTCAAATGGGACTGTGATCTTAACGGATCCATCAACCATAACCATTGTTCCAAAAAGTTCTGTTGGCCAATCCTGGGTATTTGACCAAGGGAATAATTTTACGGCAACATGTGTGTCTACTTCAACTCAAAGTATTTTCAATGTCATGGATTCAGTAAGAACGATCATTGTGAATAATGTGGATTCGATCATTCTAAGTAAACAATTCGGTATCCTTCAATTTCCAAAACTGTATGCGCAGAATAAATATTATCGCTTGGCGGGAATAGAAGATAACGCTACTTACACTTTAACCGCACTGTTTGGCGAAAAAGTTCCGAATGCTTGGGATATCTATAATTACTATATTGGATTTAAATGGTGTGTTTTAACTGAATTCTCCCCAACGGGGAGTGGCTCTAATGTTAATTGCTCTTACGCTGTAAGGACAGTGAAAAGTAAAACTGTTACAGCAAACTCGTATGTGTATACTGTTGATGGAGTTTATACAAATAGTCCTGGGCCAATTATCTCCGGCTATTGCGCTTCTTCAACAGCACCAAGTACTGTAATAAACAACACTAATTTAGTGATTGATGGATCACCCGCTTCGGGACCTCTTGGTTTAAGTTCGCCTTCTTTGACAGAAAATACTTATTATCCAGGTTTTGCGATCCAGCAAGGTTATCCACCATATTCACACAGTATTGTACGCCTCGGAAAAGATAATACAGGAAGGATCTATAAGTACCATGGAGCTCCATGTTTTAATACTAGCCTGGGAGTTGGATTGCCAAACCAAAATGAACCAGCAGGTTACGGTCCTTCAGGACCAATAAGCCCACCAATTTGCGGTATAAATCAAACATGGGGAGTTGGTTTAGGAAAGGTAAGTGAGTTGAGTGGGTATTGCGTGAGCGGTTACCAAACGTATTGCACTACATGTTTTGGAGCAGTTGGGCTACATGATCTTAAAAAAGATGAAGAAAATAAATTACTCGTGCCAAATCCCGCTAACTCTCTGCTAAGTTTACCAATTGACTATGGAAATGTGAAGTTTTTTGATCCCCTAGGAAAACTAGTCAAATCAGTGAATTTGAATGGAAAGAAAGTAATCGATGTTTCTGAACTTCCCAACGGCCTTTACTTCGTTGAAATTCAAACTGATTCCTTTAAGAGCAGCCAAAAGCTGATTATTCAACATTAGTTTCCCCTTCATTTCTTAACAAAATTTCCGTATTTAAAGCCCTAACCAATCATTATATTTGTTTTCAGCTCTTATACAATGGGAGGCACAGCCGAACCAGCTGTATTAGAGAGGAAAATTCCGATCGAAGCATCGGGAAGATAAGGCTTACCACTTGTGGAAAAAACCCTGGAATAGCATCTAAATAGCGTACATTAGAACTACCAATTGGCACAGAATAACATACTCATCAATAAGCTGGATGAATTCATCCGTAAGTACTACAAAAATTTACTGATCAAAGGAACTTTGTATTCATTAGGTTTATTGTTCTCAGCTTTTTTATCGGTTGTTGTACTTAATTATTTCGGCGAGTTTGATACAACGGCACGAACCATTTTCTTTTTTAGTTTTTTAGCACTCACCGGTTTTGTGCTTACAAAGTACATTGCCATTCCGCTTTTAAAACTCAATAAAATTGGAGATACGCTTTCGTACAATGATGCGGCCAATATCATTGGAACGCATTTCTCAAACGTTCAAGATAAATTACTCAATGTTTTACAGCTTCAAAATCAACAAGGACTGTTAGGCTCTGATGATCTGCTCATGGCAAGCATCGATCAAAAGATAAATGAATTACGTCCTGTACCCTTTACTTCGGCTATTGATCTTAAAGAGAATACCAAATATTTGAAATACGTTCTGCCTGTTCTTTTCCTTTTCATTTCAACCTATATCATTTGGCCGGGAATAATTACTAAAGGCACAGAGCGTTTGGTAAATTATCAAACGTATTATTCAAAAGAAATGCCTTTTGAATTCACTATTTTAAATAATTATCTGAGCGCACTGCAATCACAAGATTTTGAAATGAATGTGAAAGTTAATGGCGATCAATTACCCAATGAAGTGTTCGTAAAAATAAATGGCGTTGAATACAAATTGGATAAAACGGATAAAGTAAATTTTACCTACACATTCAAAAACCTTCAAAAGAACACCAATTTTAATTTCGCAGCAGCCGGTTTTGAATCTAAAGAATACGAATTAAAAGTTTTGCCAAAACCTGTCATCACTCAATTTAGTACACAGTTAATTTATCCGGCGTATTTGAATAAGCCAAACGAACAATTGGTTAATTCGGGTGATCTTCAATTACCGCAAGGCACAAAAGTTGTTTGGACCTTCAACACAAAAAATACCGATGACCTGAGTTTGCATTTTATTGATACCTTGATCAATCCTGTTCATACCACGCAAGATCAATTTACATACTCGCGCAAATTTTTAAATAGCAATAATTATATTTTAAAAGCCACCAATGTTTTGGTTGATAAAGCCATCGATTCTGTTTCGTATGTGATCAATGTTATTCCCGATCAATATCCTATGATCGATCTTAATCAAACTACCGATTCCCTTAATACTAAAAATATTTACTTAAGCGGAAGTGTAAAGGATGATCACGGATTCTCTCGTTTGAATATGGTGCTTAAAAAATACAGCACCGATTCAACCAACAAGCCTATTGAGAGTTCGGAAACTATTCCTATCAATATTAATCCAAAACAAGTTTCGCAAACGTATTATTACTTTTTAAATACGGCTACATTTAATTTAATGCCGGGAGATAAGATCGAATATTACTTCGAGATCTTTGATAACGATGGCGTGAACGGTTCTAAATCTTCCAAAACAAATG
>JAGPDW010000212.1:0-4652 GCA_018057345.1 Bacteroidia bacterium
ATAAATTCCACCTCTCTGCGTTGAACTTTTTTGCATTCAAAAAATTATATGAAAAAAGAAAGCGGCTTATTGAGCCGCTTTTTTGTTTATGAATAATGATACTACCATCTCTGCCTTTTTGAGTGCATCTTCTAATATCTCGTTCAAAATAAAACAATCAAACAGCTCCGCGGTTTTTAATTCTTTTTCGGCTTTAGCAACACGGCGCGCAATACTTTCGGGACTATCGGTACTTCTGGAACTCAAACGCTCTTCTAAGATCTTAATACTTGGGGGCATTACAAAAATACTTAGTGCATCGCCCTTGAATTGATTTTTCAAATTCAATCCGCCTTCTACATCAATATCAAAAATAACGGCTTTTCCTTTTGCCCAAATGCGCTCCACTTCTTTTCTAAGTGTTCCGTAATAATTTCCGGCGTAAACCTCTTCCCATTCTAAAAATTCCTTGTTGTCGATCTTCTTTTTAAAATCCTCAATGCTGAGGTAATAATAATCTTTTGCATTTTCCTCTTCGCCACGTTTTGGACGTGAAGTAGCAGAAATTGAGAATTCGATTTGATTTGGGAATGTTTTTAGCAAATGGCGCACAATGGTAGTTTTACCGGAGCCCGATGGTGCTGAAAAAATGATAAGTTTACCATTTGCCATACGCAAATATAGGTAAATATTTAAAATCATGCTTAGGCGAGGGCTTTTAGGGCCACAAAGACGCAAAGGCACTAAGCTGAAAATCCGTGTGTGTGCCTTGATGGTAAAGGAACAGGGGAAGTTTTATAATATAAAAATAGCTGCAATGATCATTACCAAAATGATAACGATATATTGCCAAATGTCGACAAAATACGGCGAGTACTTTTTCCAGGTTTCTTTTGCGCTTGACATTATCTATTTACCATTTTGCATCAGGCAACATTCGCGGAAGCGCTTGCATTTCGGAAAGTAAAAATCCTAGATGCTCAGTATGAACTCCTTTACGGCCCCCTGTTTGCATATACGCATCCAAAGGAATTGTCATGTTCGCTTTTTGAAGTAAAGTAAGGATCTCTTTTTCCCAAGCACCTTTTAAAGTTGAAGCATCAACAGCGATGCTTTGTTTTGCTAATTCTTTGTCGCTATCTGTTGTTTCAAAAAACTCGCCGGTAAAGCGCCACAATTCGTTGATAGCAGTTTGTAAACGTGTTTTACTTTCTTCTGTTCCGTTACCAAAACGATCAACCCAACTGTGTGAGTGGCGTTTGTGGTAGGTAATTTCTTTGATTGATTTTGCAGCAATGCCCGCTAGAGTTTCGTCTTTGCTTTTTGCAAGTTGGCTGTATAATAAATAATCAAACGAATCCATAAAGGCTTGGCGCAAAATTGTTTTTGCATAATCGCCGTTATCTTGTTCGCAGATCAAGCAATTTGTAAATTGTCTTTCATTTCTAAAAAACGCAAGGTCATCTTCTGTTCTTCCTTTGCCCTCAATTTTTGCGGCATATTCTAAAAGCGATTTGGCTGTGCCAAAAATATCCAACGCGATATTTGTAAGTGCAAGATCTTCTTCTAAAAAAGGGCCGTGACCTGTCCACGCGCTTAAGCGTTGAGCCAACACTAATTTATCGTCGGCCAAATTTAAAATATAATAAAAAAGTGCTTTATTTTCCATGATTGTAATTAAGTGTAAATTTATTACTTAAATCTCCAATAATATATTTCTTTGTCACTTTTTTCTCAATTTTTGCCCCCGCTTCCATTTATCAAAAGGATATCTATGAAAATTCAGGACTTTTTACTAAATTAGTGGTTAGTAAATGAGGTCGCCGACCGCCTATATTCTCCTTTTTATTTCGATCCTGTGTTTTTCTTGTAGAAAAGATAAGGCTCTGGCTAATTATGGTAATTATCCGAACCAAGTTGGGAAGATCATTTCTTTAAAATGCGCCACTTCGGGTTGCCATAATGATAAAAGTTACAAAGCCGCTTCATCTTTAAACCTCACCACGTGGGCCGATCTTTTTAAAGGCACAAACTCCGGGTCGGCGGTGATCCCGTTTAGAAGTGATTTTTCATCGCTGTGTTATTTCATTAATACATATCCTGAACTTGGACTCACAAACAGTCCAACCATGCCCTTGAATAAACCCGTTCTTACTAAAGAAGAAGTAACAACCATTAGAGATTGGATAGATGCCGGCGCTCCGGATATTAATGGGGAAATAAAATGGGCCGACAATCTCAACAGAAAAAAAGCTTACGTGGTTAATCAAGGCTGTGATGTGGTAACTGTTTTGGATTCTGAAACACAACTTCCAATAAGATACGTTACAGTTGGAAACAAAAAAAATATTGTGGAAGTTCCGCACATGATAAAAGTTTCGCCGGATGGAAAATACTGGTACGTTGTGTTCATTGCCAATAGTCTCATTCAAAAATTTAAATGCTCTGATGATTCTTTTGTAGGCGAAACTACACTTGGACCAAGTAATGATTGGAACACTGTTGTAATTTCCGATAACGGAACAAGGGGTTATTGCGTTTCGTGGACCAGCAACGGGCGCATTGCTTCTGTTGATCTTGAGCAAATGAAATTAATTTATAGCATTCCAGGTTTTAATTATCCACACGGTATTGCCCTAAATGCAACTAACGACACCATGTATGTAACTGCACAAACCGGTAATTTTATTTTTAAGGTCGACACTGCTTTTTCAAGTCCCGAACAAATAAGTATTGATCCGGGATTCCTTCCTTCCTCCATAAGTAAATTAGATGCGCATGAGATCTTTCTTTCTCCCGACAAACAATCTTTCTACATAAGCTGTCAAAAAACAAATGATCTTCGTGTGTTTAACATTGCCACTCGACAAATAACAAACATCATTCCTACCGGATATTATCCCCAAGAGATTGCCATTTGTTACACACTAAATAAAATCTATGTTTCTTCTCCTTATGACTCTGTAAGTGTGGCTGGGCAAAAGGGGACGATTACAGAAATTGATATAGCTACTCTTATTGCTAAGTCGCCTTTATCAGTTGGATATATGCCGCATGGAATTGGTGTTGACGAAACTAAAAAACTTTTGTACGTTGCAAGTAGGAATTTATTTATTGATGGGCCTACGCCACATCATTCGTCTGTTTGTAGTGGACGAAATGGTTTTTTGAATTTTATTGATCTAATAAATTTCTCCGTATTGCCTCGCAGAACCGAGTTATCGGTTGATCCCTATAGTGTAAGCGTAAGAAATTAATTACACCTCGGCTTCGCTGAGGTGTTTTGCCACTAACGACACGAATTAACACTAATCTATGTGTAAACTGTGTATAGTAAATACTCATAGATTAGTTAAATATGATTGTCCAATACACTCAGATTAGCGAAAATTAGTGTAATTCGTGGCTAAAAAAAACTAGTATAGCAGCGCAGCTGCGAAGAACTCTTTCAACTAATTACATGTGCCCAACTCCATCCGGAATTTGGTAAAAGGTAGGGTGACGAAATATTTTATCGTTACTTGGTTCGAAAAAACTTCCAATATCTTCGGGACTGCTTGAAACGATGTTACTCGAAAGAACAACCCATAAGGCCATTCCTTCGCTGCGGCGCGTATAAAGATCGCGGGCATTTTGCAATGCCATTTCTTTATCATATGCGTGTAAATTTCCGCAGTGAACAAATGGTTGTCCTGCTTTTTTTTGTACAAATACTTCCCACATTGGGCCTTGACTGTCTGCCATAATAAATTAGTTTTATGCTGTTTCGTTTTGTTTACGTGCAAATTCCATTGCTGCTGCCCTTACCCATTCTCCTTCTTTGTGCGATTTATTTCTTGACGAAAGTCTTTCTTTGTTACAAGGGCCTTTCCCGTGAATTACATTTTTAAACTCTTCCCAATTTGGCTCGCTAAAATCGTAGCCTTTTTTTGCTTCGTTCCATTTTAAACTTTTATCAGGGCAGGTTAATCCTAAATATTCAATTTGTGGGATGGTTTGATTTACAAAACGCTGACGTAACTGATCATTTGTTTCGCGTTTAATTCTCCACTTTAGAGCGTTATCACTATTAGGACTTTCAATATCAGGCGGACCAAACATCATTAGGGTTGGATACCACCAACGATTTAATGCGTCTTGCGCCATTTCTTTTTGCTCAGAAGTTCCGAAAGATAATTTGGTCATCACTTCATATCCTTGACGCTGATGAAAACTTTCTTCCTTACAAATTCTTACCATGGCGCGAGCATAAGGCCCGTATGATGTACGTTGCAACATTACCTGATTCATGATCGCAGCGCCATCTACCAACCAACCAATAGCGCCAATATCCGCCCAAGTTAAAGTAGGATAATTAAAAATAGAAGAATATTTTGCCTTGCCCGTGTGTAACGCTTCAAGCATTTCATCGCGGCTAATTCCTAAAGATTCTGCAGCGGTATATAAATATAATCCGTGCCCTCCTTCATCTTGCACTTTTGCAAGCAATACTAATTTAGCACGTAAGCTTGGGGCACGAGTGATCCAATTTCCTTCAGGCAACATTCCCACAACTTCGCTATGCGCATGCTGAGAGATCTGACGAATTAAATGCTTACGATAATTCTCGGGCATCCAATCTTTTGGTTCTATGATATCGTTCTTGGCTAATTTGCTTTCGAACACTTCTT
Organism: Bacteroidia bacterium; assembly: GCA_018057345.1. Classification (GTDB taxonomy): domain Bacteria; phylum Bacteroidota; class Bacteroidia; order B-17B0; family Aurantibacillaceae; genus Aurantibacillus. The sequence goes on from JAGPDW010000212.1 coordinate 4,650, forward strand.
CAA
>JAGPDW010000052.1:0-16111 GCA_018057345.1 Bacteroidia bacterium
GGGCACGCCCAAACAATAGTGAATAATAAAAAGATTATTTGTAGAAAGAAGATAGTAATTTTAAAGTCTAAATGCTCGACACTCCCATTGAATATTTAAAAGGTATTGGTCCGCAACGTGCTGAAATGCTGCAAAAAGAAGCGGGTATTTTTACGTTCAAGGACCTGCTTTTTTATTTTCCGTTCAGGCATGTTGATCGCACCAAGTTTTTTACTGTAAGAAGTATAACGGAAGAATCGGTTCCGGTACAGCTAAAAGGTGTTATTGAAGGCATGCAAATGCAAGGCGAGCGCCAAGCCAAGCGATTAATTGCAAAGTTTAGGGATAATACCGGCACTATAGATTTGGTTTGGTTCAAAGGGCATAATTGGATGGCCAGTAAATTAAAAATTGGAGTGGAGTATGTAGTGTACGGTAAACCTACCGAATTTAAAGGACGATTTAATATTGCGCATCCAGAAATTGATGCGGTGAGCGATTGGGAAAAAGATAAGCCTACGGCGTTTCAGCCGGTGTATAATTCGAGCGAAAAATTAAAAGCAAAAGGAATTGATAGTGCAGGTTTTAGAAAATTACTGAAGCAATTGTTCTTGAGTACGAAGCCTGAGCATATTGACGAGAATTTAAGTGATGAGTTAAGAAGCGACTTTAAATTAATGCCGCGCTTTGCCGCTTTGTATCAAATTCATTTTCCGGAGAATCAAAAGAGTTTAGAAGCAGCTGTATTTCGTATAAAATTTGAGGAGTTATTTTTTGTGCAATTACGTTTGCTACGTTTAAATAAAATTCGCACACATACGGTAAAAGGTTTTGTATTTAGTAAAGTTGGATCGCTGTTCAACGATTTTTTTAGTAAGAATTTACCTTTTGAATTAACAGGTGCGCAAAAACGCGTGATCAAAGAAATAAGAGCAGATGTAGGAAGCGGTAAACAAATGCATCGCTTAATGCAAGGCGATGTAGGAAGTGGAAAAACATTGGTGGCGTTGATGTGTATGCTGTTGGCCATTGATAACGGTTATCAAACCTGCATGATGGCGCCAACAGAAATATTGGCGCAACAACATTTAGCAACATTTTTAGAATTTTTAAAAGGACTTCCTGTCACCACAGCCATACTTACAGGATCAAGCACAGCTAAAGAGCGCAAACTTATTTTGGCAGGAATTGCCAGTGGTGAGATTCAAATTTTATTGGGTACGCACGCGTTGATAGAAGATAAAGTGGTGTTCAAGAATTTGGGATTTGTTGTGATAGATGAACAGCATAGGTTTGGAGTTGAACAACGCGCACGGTTAGCAAGAAAGAATAGTCAACCACCGCATATTTTAATTATGACGGCCACACCAATTCCGCGCACCTTAGCAATGACCTTATACGGCGACTTGGATACAAGTGTGATAGATGAATTGCCTCCGGGCCGTAAGCCAATTAAAACCATGCATTTTAGCGAATCGCAACGCTTGCGTTTATTTGGTTTTATGAAAGAACAAATTGAATTGGGTAGGCAAGTGTATGTAGTTTATCCTTTGATAAAAGAAAGTGAGAAATTGGATTATCAAAATTTACAACAAGGGCACGATGATCTATTGAAAGAGTTTCAACCGCCAAAATATCAAATAAGTATTGTTCATGGTAAACTAAGTAATGAGCAAAAAGAATTTGAGATGCAACGTTTTATTAAAGGCGAAACACAAATAATGGTGGCAACAACGGTGATAGAAGTTGGTGTTAACATTCCAAACGCCAGCGTGATGGTTATAGAAAGTACCGAGCGTTTTGGTTTATCGCAATTACATCAATTACGCGGAAGAGTAGGGCGTGGGGCCGATCAATCGTATTGTATTTTAATGAGCGGTTATAAATTAGGCCAGGATAGTAGAACAAGAATTGAAACCATGGTGCGCACAACAGATGGCTTTGAAATAAGCGAAGTGGATTTGAAACTGCGCGGCCCCGGAGATATTGAAGGAACTCAGCAAAGTGGAGTTTTGGATCTTAAATTAGCAGACTTGGCAAAGGATGGACAAATACTTCAAATGGCGCGAAATGCTGCACAGCAAATATTGGATGAAGATCATGAATTGAAATTAGCTAAGAATGCGGCTTATCAGGGCTATTTATCTTATCAAAATAAAAATAGACCGGATTGGAGTAAGGTGGGTTAGGAATTATGAATGAGTCTGCCGGCTTAGGTTAGCTTGCCGCTACCAACTGGGTATTAATTACGTTTCTTCATTTTCTGTGGATTTTGTCTACAGTCAAAAATGTCAGTAATGTAAATATTGTCGTGAAGAACTTTATAAATTATTTTGTAGTTGCCTTCGATTAGATATCGATGTCCTTGTTTAAGGTTTATAAGATTCTCTTCAATGGCTCCAATCAATGGCTGTTTACTTAAATGTCTTGTTGAGTCAAATATGGATTTTCGTATTTTGTCTGCTACCTTTTCGCTCGCAACCATACGGTAATAGAGGTAGATGTTTTTTAGTTCAGAGATTGCGAAGTTAGTCCAAATGATTTGTCTCATAAAGGATATCTATACCTACCAATTTTTAGATTGATTCTCTAAGTCTTTTTGATTTAAAACGTGCCCCTTTTTAATTTGTTTGTTAGAAAATTCGGCACGCTCAATGATTTCGTCCTTAGTAAAAACAATGTCACTAGGCTTAACAGATTTAATACTTTTATGAATATTTGATTCAACTTTAGCGAACACTTTTTCGTCTTGAATCCCTAAAAGGTATTCTATGAGGCTTATTTTCCTTAATTGTAAGGTTGATGATTTCATAAGTCTAAAGGTACGAAAAAAGAAGAAATTGTCCAAACCGCCAATTGAGGTCTCTCTGGAAGCCTTGCTGGTAACTATACAAACTTCATTTACATTGGGCTAATGAAAACACCAAAAAAAGCCAAAAAGCGTATCTTTTATGGAATTTCTGCATTTGTTTCATCTACATAGAAACAAAGCCTATGAAAGCGCTCGTACAAACCCAATCACTTAATAAATTATCACAAGGATCATTAGCCTTGTTGTTTACGTTTGGTGGATTTTTTCCTGTGTGTTCGATCATATTACATTGTTTAGGAATATTGCCTTTGCAACAATGTTTATTGTTTTTGGTTGTGCCTGTATTGATCTTGTTTATCACTTTAGGAATTAAATTTCCTTCCATTGGTAAAACGGTTGTAATGGGTTTTGTAGCCGGAATAATTTCTGTTTTTTTATATGACCTCTCTCGTGTTCCATATATTTTAGCAGGATGGAGCGATTTTATTCCAAAAATTGGTGGTTGGGTAACAAACACGGATGAAAAAAACGCTTTGTTAGGATATACCTGGCGTTATATTGGCAATGGAGGTGGAATGGGAATTGCTTTTTTTATTTTAATGACACAATTAAATAATAACAAACATCTTATTTTAAAAGGTTTGTTATTTGGCTTATTTATTTTTACAGGATTAATGCTAGTGCTTTTCTTTTTTGAGCAAACGCAAGCTATGATGTTTAAGATCACACCCGTTTCTTTCACCGGAAGTATCACAGGTCATATTATTTATGGTTTAAGTTTGGGGTTTATTGCAAAAAGAACCTTTGGTAAGTAAACTTTTGTAACCATCTGCAGCTGTTGATTTAGTTTAATTTCTTTGTGTATTAGCGCCTTTGAGGCTAATAATATAATCCCTATATTTAATTGATGAATTTGATCCGCAAAGACACCATTATTGCATTAGCAACACCGCAGGGAGTTGGGGCCATTGGCGTTATTAGAATTAGCGGTGCTGATTGTATTTCATTAGTTGAACGATTTTTTTGGACAAAGAATTTAAAACTCAAAAAGCTGAGCGATAAACCATCACACACACTTCATTTTGGCATTATTGCGCATTTAGATGTTGTAATTGATGAAGTTGTTGTGAGTTTATACAAAGCACCGCATTCGTACACCGGCGAGGAATCTGTTGAGATCTCTTGTCATGGTTCACCATTTATTTTACAGCAAGTATTAGCTCTTTTTTTAAAAAACGGCTGTAGAATGGCGGAGCCGGGTGAATTTACCATGCGCGCCTTTTTAAATGGAAAGTTGGATCTTAGTCAGGCCGAAGCAGTGGCCGATCTTATTGCCAGTAATTCGGCAGTATCGCATCAAGTGGCGATGCAGCAAATGCGTGGAGGATTTAGCAGTAAAATAAAACTATTGCGTGATCATTTATTGAATTTTGCATCTTTAATAGAATTGGAATTGGATTTTAGTGAAGAGGACGTAGAGTTTGCGGATAGAAGCGATCTTAAGAAACTTATTTTTCAAATTTCAAATATCATTTTAAAATTATTAGAGAGTTTTGAAGTTGGTAATGTGATTAAGAACGGAATACCTGTTGCCATTGTTGGAAAACCAAACGCCGGCAAATCAACTTTGTTGAATTTATTATTAGATGATGATAAAGCCATTGTAAGCGAAATTCCGGGAACAACCCGTGATGTGATAGAAGATGAGATGGTGATAGACGGTGTGTTGTTTAGATTTATTGATACGGCAGGAATTAGAACCACTACAGATATTATAGAGCAAATGGGAGTTAACAAGGCTTTTGAGGTTATAAAAAAGTCGGCCATTGTTATTTACTTATTTGATTCGCACGAATTAAGTAGTGGCGATCTGCAATTAGAAGTTGATCTTATTAAACAACACATTAACGGATCAAAACTAGTGCTTGTTGCAAATAAAATAGATGTAGAAGGGGAAGAGGCTTTAAGAAAGGAATACGCCGGCTTTAAAAGCCTTCTTTATATTTCTGCCAAGGAAGGAAAGAATATAAATGAGCTACGGAATAAACTTGTAGCCTTATTTGATGCAAAGGCTGTGAGTGCTACCGATACCATAGTTACAAATGCTCGCCACGCCGAATCTTTACGCAAGGCCTTAGACGCTTTAAACAAAGTAACAGAAGGTTTAAATGCAAAAGTTCCGGGCGATCTGTTAGCCTTGGACATACGTTATGCCTTGGATGAATTAGGGGCTATTACAGGGCAAGTTACAAATGATGATCTTTTAGGGAATATTTTTTCTAAGTTTTGTATCGGCAAGTAGACGCATCAAAACGGATGTTAGCCGATTGTAACAAATCACACACACTTTATTGATTGGAAAGTAGTTGCAATTCTGCTGTTTCTGTTAAACATTGGCTAAATACCCTGCAATATTCATTACTTTTTGTAAAAGCAACTCCTGTTCCCTAAAAATCCATATATTGTAGGTGTATGTGTTGGTCTAAAAAAAGCTTTTTAATATTTATCACATTCCTAAGTTTATGTTTTGGAATTAGAGCGCAGTTCTCAAAAATAGATTCCTTAAAGAAGGTTTTATTAAAGGCTAATCAAGACACTTTTAAAGTTGCAACACTGAATAAATTAGCCTCTACTTATGCCCGAACAGGAGACCTTGATGCTGCGCTGCCGTATTTTCAGGAAGCATACGAGCTTTCTTCAAAACTTAATTATCATTTTGGTATAGCTGCTTCACTTAATAACTTAGGGAAGGTTAGTTTGGGCAAAAGCGCTTTTCCGGCCGCACTGGAATATTTCTTTAAGAGTTTGGAAGTAGCCGAACGTTATAATTTCAAATCAGGCATGGCATCGGCTATGGGAAATATTGGTATTGTTTACGACAATGAAAAGGATTATAATAAAGCTTTACGTTATCATTATAAATCGCTCAAAATTGAAGAGGAGATTGGGAATTTGGATGGGGTAGCTGAGTCTTATAATAGTATAGGTAATATTTACTACTATAAGCAAAACTATGCGAAAGTAATTGAGTGCTATAATAAAGCCCTTGATATAAAAATTAAACTCGGTGATGAAATAGGTTGCGCATCTACCTTAGCTAATATTGGAAATATTTATTTCTACAAAAAAGAGTATGTAAAAACAAGAGAGTATTATTTTAAGGCATTAACTTATTTTGAAAAATTAGAGAATCTTCAAGCAATAGGGATGCTTTCAAATAATATTGCTGAAACTTATATTGGCGAAAAAAACTTTAAGGAAGCCTTAAAATATTCTCAAAAAAGCTTGCAAGTGTCTACACAAATTGGTGTTTTAGATGATATTAAAAATGCCTATTCTTCCTTAAGTACAATTTATGCCGGATTAGGGAATCATAAACTTTCAACGGATAATTTAAGACTCTATATTCGTTACAATGATAGTATATATAATGATGAAAATAAAAGAAAGGCCATTGAAATAGATATTAAGTATCATTTCGATAAAAAGGCAACGAATACCCGGATAGAGAATGAAAGAAAACAAATTATTTTAAAAGAAGAAGCTGAAAAGCAAAAGCTCATTATTTATTTTGGCTTAGGGTTCCTGATCTTAGTAATTGTTTTTGCAATTTACGCCTTTCGTAGTTTTAAAATAAAACAAAAAATAAACGCACAGCTTTCCATTCAAAAAGAAGAAATTGTTGCTCAGCGCGACGAAATCGAACTTCAACGTTCAATTGTAGAGGAAAAAAATAAAGGACTAACCGATAGTATTAATTACGCCAAACGTATTCAATATACATTATTGGCGCACGAGGCGTATTTAAGTGAAAATTTGAAAGAGCATTTTGTTTATTTTCAACCGAAGGATATTGTAAGTGGCGATTTTTATTGGGCTACTAATATGGAAGGTGCAGCGGAAAATGGTGGCGATCTGTTTTATTTAGCTGTGTGTGATTGCACGGGACATGGCGTGCCCGGGGCTTTTATGAGTTTATTAAGTATTGGTTTTTTAAGTGAAGCTATAAAGGAAAAGCATATTAAAGAGCCTGGCGAAATATTTAATTATGTACGTAAGCGATTAATTGAGAACATAAGTAAAGAAGAGCAGAAAGATGGTTTCGACGGAGTTTTAATTTGTATAAACACTAAAGATAATAAAGTAACTTATGCTGCTGCGAATAGCGAGCCTGTGTTGGTAGATGGAGAAACGGTTTCGTACCTGTTAGCTGATAAAATGCCGGTAGGTATTGGTATTACAAAGGATAGCTTTAATACCTTCGAGCTTAGTTATAAAAAAGGCGATACACTTTACATTTACACAGATGGTTATGCCGATCAGTTTGGTGGCCCAAAAGGAAAGAAATTTAAGTATAAGCAGTTGAATGAATTATTGCTTGCTGCGTCGGGCAATGATGTTGCTTATCAGAAGGAAAATTTAAAAACAAATTTTGATAAGTGGAAGAGAGATTTAGAACAAGTCGATGACGTTTGCGTTGTAGGCATTAGGTTATAAAAGGAAAATATGGTGAGAGTTAGATTAAAACAATTTATTTACCTAATATTTTGTCTTGTAAATCTGAAGCCTTTTTATAAAGCCACATCCCAAATAAAGCTTTTTTAAAATCAAGCCCTTGAATTGTAGTTATTAATTTATTGTTTTTAATTATGTGGGTGCCATTGGAGGAATCATACACAAAATCAAAAACATCTCCTTTTTTTAATTCTTCAGAAAATGCACTTTTAAATTGATTGATCTTATTTTTTATAGGTGCCGTATTTCCATTTGTGGATCTTGTAAATCCCTCATCAACCGTTTCTTTCATTCTCTCGCTAGTAAGCAAATTTGTAACAACAGAAAATTTCAAGGCCATATGTTCATTGGCATGCATTATTTTTAAAGCATCGCTCGATTTAACTTTTAAATATAATGCCAATACATATAAGTCAACAAAATATTTTTCTCTGAGCCCGGCTCCATTAAGTATTAAGGTTGTTTCTTCTATTTGAAAAACAGTTGGCACTTTTACGTCACCAACTACTATTTGAGATCTCAAACTCAAATTCATGATCAGTAAATGGAATAGCACTAAACTTTTAATTCGCCTTATCATATTATGGTATTTAAATATAATAAGATTGATCCTGCATTCCAAAATTTTAAACTATTTTTTAAACGCCCATTTTAAGTTCTATTGTGTGTTTTTCAAAAATGAGTGGTATTTATTTAGTGCAATAAAGTAGAATAATAGAGCAAGGAGCAAGAAAACATGTGCCGCATCATTCTTGTCAAACCACGGAGATAGGTTAACTTTAAAGCCTTGAAAGATCGCAGAGGGAATTAACGTTAGCGCACTTATCCAGTAGAATTTAAATGAATCATGGATCTTGCGTTGATAGTATGTGCCTAAAATTCCTAATGTAAGTCCTAAACCAATTATTGAATTTAAGGTTGGAACAATTAAACCAATTGCTGGATCGATACTTAGATCTTTAAAAATAAAAACATAGGTTGCTGACAAAAACGCTATCACATTTTTTATCCGGCAGATCTTTACAAAGAGTTTACGTAATTCTACTTTTGTGAAAATTGAAATGAAGGCCATCTCAATTAAAAATGACGCAATAATTCCGGTGTACCAAGCAAAGTATTTACCGGGTACGCCTAAATAGTTAAAACATAAATGCCCAAAACCACCGCCCAAAAAGCTGATCCCAAAAACAATAAAAAACCATTTCCAGTAAATAAAAAATTCATCATTCCTTTTGAATTTGTGTGTTTTAAAGGCAAAATAAATAGAGGTTATAAAAATTATCACATCACCTAAAAACGTCATTGGTTCTAGTAGATCTAAACCCAAAAAGTTGAATTGCATTTTGTCGAAATCTGATCCGATCAATATATTATTTAGAATGCTCATCGAATTTTTTCAAATTTTTTATTATCAATCGTTCAACCAGCATTGGTAAAACAGGTTGTAACAAAGCGTTTAACTTGCCAATGGTTGTTAATACAGTAATAAATTTTCGTTTACGTATATTTTGCAATACTTTTTGAGCAACATATTGTGGGGATGAAACCTTTTTGTTTTTACGAGACTCCAAAATCAATTTTGAACCATCGGCCGCAATTGCTTCTTTATTATGTTCAATATCTGTGATACCAACAAAAATTAACCCCACATGAATATTGTTTTTATGCTCTTCGATCCGCAGCGATTCGGCAATTGCCCTAATTGCCATTTTTGATGAAGAATATGCCGACAAAGTAGGTAATCCGCGTATGCCGGCTAAGCTCGATATAAATACAATGCTGCCTTTAGTTTTGCGCAAATATTTTATTGCAGGAATAGTTGGGTAAATTGTGCCTAAAAGATTGCTTTCAAATACCATTTTATATACCTCCGGATTTAAATCAGCAATATGACCACGCATGGACACACCCACATTATTCACCAAAATATCAATGCAGCCAAATTCTTTTATGGCTTGATCAATTAATTTGTTTGAACCTTCAATTGTTGAAACATCACTGCAAACTGCAGATACTTTTGTGCTTAATGCTTCAATTTCATTTTTTGTTTTATCCAGCCTTTGTTTATCTCGCCCATTTAATACAATATGTGCGCCCTTATTTGCGAGTTCAATGGCAATGGCTTTCCCTATTCCTCTACTTGAACCGGTAATAACAGCAACTTTATTTTTGAAATATGTCATAAATGTTGCCCTTTTATTTAAAGCGCATATCAGGATGAAACTTGAGGGCAGTAAAACAATTGGTCCAAGCCATAACTACATGAACAAGAAATGCGATCCATATTGTTCCGGAAAGTAAGGTAAGAATACATAGCACCAATCCTAGAGGTGCGGCACCAATTGTTTCGTGTAAACCCTTAGGAATGTGTGTTGCCGAATACAAGGCAATGTTTATAGCGATCGCCGGCCACACGCCTAATGTTTCCACAAGTGGAAACAAAAGTATGCCCCTAAATAAAAACTCATATCCAAATAAATACAATGCCCATCCTAATGCTGCAATAATAACTGTTTTCCGAGTCCAAATTTTCGCTCGGATCTGTGGGTAATTAACAAGATTTGCTTCTTTTTTGGCGCTAAAATATGCAATAGGTATCACAAGAGCAGACAATCCTAATGTCCAAATAATAGAAAATAATGTTGTTTCAGGAATAATAGTTAACCCATAATAGGCCAATGAAGTATTAGGAATAAGAATTAAACAAATTACTGCAGGAATTATTCCCATTAGTATTAAGCCCATATACTTTGTAAAGAATATATGTTTTACAGAGGCTTCATCAGATGAATATTTTGCATAAAAAATAGTTTTTATTTTTGATGACTGCGCAGTGAACCAATACATCACAAAAAATAAAAGGCAAATTAAGATGGGTAAACAAGTAATTAGGTCTTCCTTTTTCCATGAAAAATCTATGAACAAAATCTGAGTCATGTTTTTATTTATCTAGATAGCCATTATTTTTAAACCAATCATAACATTCCTTAATAGCAACTTCAATTGGCGTATGAGGGAGTAGCAATTCCTTTCTTGCTTTTTCAGACGAAAAGTAATGATTTTCGCAAGAGAACTTGCACAATTCTTTGGTCATTCCAGGGGAATAGTGGAATAGTGTTCCCAGCATTGAGTTAATTCTTCCAAAGCTGAGCACTAAGGGCTTCGGTAAATTCCATCTCGGTCCTTTCACCGAAGCTACACGTGCAATTTTACTAAAAGCTTCTTTATAACTTAGATTGTCATTACCCAAAATATAGCACTCTCCAATTCTTCCCATGTTAATTGCGTTGGCCATGGCGAACGCAACATCTTTTACAGCGACAAAATTTTTAATGCCAACCGTATGTCCCGGAATTTTTCTTTTGTGAATAGCAATGACCATAGCTCCCGAACTTGGTTTGGAGTCATACGGTCCGATCATGAACGTTGGATTAACAACTATTGCAGGCAATTTTTGTTTTTTTGTTGCCTCAATAATGAGTTGTTGAGCTTCATACTTCGAATCCAGATAATCCAATCCTGCTATTTCGTTTGTATAGGGATTTTCTTCGTTACCTGAATTTTGTTCTGAATCACCGGAGCCAAATGAAGCTGCAGAACCAACATAGATCAATCGCTTAATTGAATGCTTCAAAGCTGCTTGGATCACATTTTTCGTCCCTTCAACATTCACTCGAACTACATTCTTATTTCGTGGAGGAAAAACAGAGGTAGATGCTGCACAGTGAAAAACTACATCTTTGCCCTTAATTGCATCATCAATAATAGAAGCATCTAAAATATCACCGTAATATCGCTTAATGTCTAAGCCGGCTAGTGTTATTGGATCTTTATTTGGCTCAAGAAGTACACTCACCTTGTAATTCCTTTTTAATAATTCTCTCACCAAATTACTACCTAGTACACCGTCTGGTCCTGTAACTAAAATCTCCATAGAAGTTCTTTAATTATACTTAACTGTTAAAGCCGACCTAAAGGTATATTTTTTCTGGTTTTTGCAGCACTTTTTACTGATTTTTTTCCCCCAATAAACAACTGAAATAGATCAATTTTGGAAGTGTATCAATATTTTGCCGTTTACTTTGTTAATCGGCTTAGGTATATTGATGATCTTAGAAATTGTAGCTTAAAGAGATTAGATCATTCCTTAATGACCTTTAAACTCGTTCTTCTGTTTTTTGCTTTGCCTGTTTCTGTTCCATTATCTGCAACAGGCATAGTTTGTCCGTAACCTTTAGCGCTTACTCTAGTTTCTGCTATCCCTTTTGTGATCAAATATTTTCTCACTTCATTGGCCCTTTCTTGTGAAAGTTTTAAATTATCTTCTTCTTTTCCTACATTATCGGTGTGCCCCTGTATTTCAATAGCCATCGTAGTTTTGATCTTTAAAATTTCTACCAGATCATCTAAGGCTTTAAATGAATTTGGTTTTAAGTTTGACTTTCCGGTTTCAAAATAAACATTCTCCAACACAAAATCTTTGGGAGGATCTATTTTTATCTCTACTTCATACGTTGCTTCTTTATCGGCCGGAACATTCATTTTTGTATAATCAACGTCGGTTGTAAATTTCTTATACCTCAAACTATAAGTTCCGCTTATAGGGATCAATAGTTCAAACTTGCCGCTAGCGTCTGTATTAGCTTTATAGCTTGTTTTTGTTTTATCATTAACAAAAATAATTGTTTCGTTGGCAAGAAGGTTACCTTTAAAATTTTTCACAACACCCATCAAAAGGGCTAATTTATCAGTTGGTTTTAATTTTTGGGCAATTATTGAATTTGCTGTTAAAGCAATAAACAGTAATAAGCTTAGGGTTTTCTTTAATCTCATATACGAATATAATGATTTTGAATTGGTTTTTGAACTTTATAATAGCAATTTTCGTTGGCCATTAAAGGGTATTTATCTAATTAATGGGCAATCAGCATAAAAAAAATTAACTTAGCATTATGACTTCCTTTGCGAAAAAGCCTTATTTACTAGTTACTTTTTTGACCCTTCTAGTAGCGAATATAAATAGGGCTCAAATGAACATAGATTCATTAAAGGCCGAGTATGCTAAACAAAAAGGAACAGAAGCAGCTGCCCAGTTATTGGTTAATATAAGCAACACCTACTCCAAGAACGAATTCGATAGCTCTATTCATTACGCTAAACTTATTTTTACGGCAACTACTAATAAGCGTATGCATGCAAAAGCAGATCGTTTGATAGGATATGCTTATTTCAATAAAACAAATTTCAGAAAAGCATTAGATCATTATTTTTTAGCCGCTACATATTATGAAAGCATAAATAATGATACACTCATGGCTCAGGTTTATAACAACATTGGCCAGATGTTCTATTATAATTACAATAAAAAAATGGCCAAGGAATATTGGATCAAGGCCATGGAAAAATGCAAGGCAGTAAAGAATGAAAGTTATTTGTCTGATATCCTTAATAATCTTGGTGCTATTTGTTGGGACGAAAAGAATTATAAAAAAGCTATTGAGTATTATGAAGAATCTGCGGCTATTGATCTAAAAAAAGGCGATTACGCTAGCTATGCGGGTGTAATAAATAATATTGGAATGGCCTACAGCGAGGTTTTTGAAGTAAGTAATGATATGATCTCGAAGAATATGTCGCAAGCATATTATCTTAAGTCATTACGTATTATTGATAGTTTGCCATATAATATTTACAGTGTGCAAATTTATCTTTCAGTAGCAGGTGCCTTAGTTGATTTTGAAAGAAACAGTTTGGCATTAATGGTTATTAAAAAGGCTGAGGCAAAAATGCCTAAGGTACTTAACAAGGAATATTTGAATTTTCTTAATACAAAAGCACGTGTTCTGCTCAATAACAAAAAACCTGTTGATGCCTACTTATGTTTGAAACGTTATGTTGTTATAAAAGATTCGTTATTTACATTAGATGCGAATGCACAGATGTTAGAAGCCGAAGCGCGATACGAGAACGATAAGCAAACAAAGGAAATAGAGTTGCAAAAATCCGATATAGAACGAAAGAATTTGAAATTAAGGCAAAGCACTATTGTAGGATATTCTTTAGGAATTGGCGTGCTCTTACTTATTGTTATTGCGTTTATGACCTATAGACGGTATGCCGAAAAGCAAAAGGCCAATAAGATCATTTCGTTTCAAAAGGAAGAGGTTGAAAGTAAAAAACTTATCATAGAAGAAAAACAAAGGGAGATCATTGACTCTATAAATTATGCCAAACGAATTCAATATTCGCTTTTAGCGAACGAACAACTTTTAAAGAATAACTTGTGTGAGTATTTTATTTTTTTCAATCCTAAGGACATTGTGAGTGGTGATTTTTATTGGGCCACAAAAAAAGACAATAAATTTTATATGGCAGTTTGTGATAGCACGGGACATGGCGTACCGGGTGCATTTATGAGTTTGTTAAGTATTGGATCTTTAAGCGAAGCGATCAACGAAAATAATATCACAGAACCCAACGAAGTATTTGAATATGTAAGAAAACGACTCATTGAAAGTATGGAAGGGCAGAGAGACGGATTTGATGGGGTGTTGCTGTGCATTGATGAAAGTAAGAAAAAGGTAATTTACGCCTCGGCACATAACGGCCCGGTTTTAGTGCGCGATGGAACTATTAAAGAGTTGGATGCAGATAAAATGCCCGTTGGAATGGGAGTAAGAGATGAGCCGTTCAAAAAATACAGCATTGACGTTCAAAAAGGAGATCGTTTGTATTTATATACCGATGGATTTGCAGATCAGTTTGGCGGACCAAAAAAGAAGAAGTTCAAATACAAACAACTCAACGAAATATTGCTATTTAACTGCATGAAGCCAATGAGCGAGCAAAGAGAGATCCTCAAGCAAACTTTTAATGACTGGAAGGGCGAGTTAGAACAAGTGGATGATGTTTGTGTGATTGGTATTCATCTTTGATCTACACTTATTTCTTTAAGCGTTTATTGCATTCCGAGACCCTAATTGTAGCGTAGTGATCATTAGGTTTTTCTTTTAAAGCGTGAGCATATGCTTCTTTTGCTTCTTTGTACTTTTTTCCTTTATAAAATGCGTCTGCAATACTTATATCTTCATGATAGGAGCTCCCGATCTGATGTTTGATCTTTCTTTTTGCTTTTCCTTTTACACCTGTTGCTACGGGTATATCAACGCTTGAGGAATTCGCTTCTGAATGTACGCTGGTAATGCTCGTTGTATTGTTCACACTTCCAGATTGAGTTGTATTTTGAATTGGTGTATTTACTGATGTTGTATTTGTAGGAGCACTAACAGCCACTTTTGAGTTAGCTTCTTCTGCAGCTTTTTTCTTTGCAAGTGCTTCGATTTCAGCCTGAGCTTTTTGCTTTTCGGAAATTTCTCCTTCTGCTTTGGATCTTGCAACTCTTTCTTCTTCGGCTTTAGTAGCGGCAAGCGCTTCTGTGTATGCTTTGGCTTTTTCTTCAGAAGCTTTTGAAGTAACTATAGAGTCTTGAACTGGGGTTATTGTTTTATTTTCTACAGCAGTTTTATTATCGAAGTTAAAGGAGGCATTCTCTTTTTGTTTTTTTTCTTCTATTTTTTTTTGCAAAGCAATTTTTTGTGCTTCAATTTGCGCAGCTTTCTCGGCTTTCAAAGCTTGATCCTTAGCTTCCTCTTCTTTTATACCATCTTCAGCCTTTTCTAATTTGAACTTAGGGTACTCTTCGTTAGGAATTAATTCAAGCGCTTTAGTATAGTATTGTTTTGCGAGCTTGTAACTTTTATTACTTAATGCCTCATCACCAAGTTTGGTTTGAAAACAAAATTTATCGATGAGTTTTACCTCGGCATCCATAATATTTTGTACTATCTCAATACCTTTGTCCGAGATGGTCTTATCTTTATCGAATTCATTATTTTTGTATTCAACAGCCAACAAGGGTTCCTGCAACCCAATATAATCGATCCCCGAAAAAGGTTTTGCCATCATAAATCCTCCTATTGTAACAGAGGGCTTGAAATTATTACCCGCTACGTCGCTAGCAACATTTTTTGTTGAAACATAAAACTTTTTACCCTTGCAATTTGGATAGGAGACGTTGATATAGAAATCCCCATTTCCGGGAATGTCTATAACAAAATTCCCATCTTGATCGCTCACTGTCTCTTTTATGGTCTTGTTATTTTGGATAAGCTGGATGTTTGCTCCTTGACAGGAACGTTCATCTTTATCAGCACGGCTTGTGAGCTTCCAAGTTCTTAATTGTACAGTGCTTTTTAATTTTAGACTCCATTCTTGCGAATGAATATAGCTAGAAGTGAAAATAATTAATATTAGCAGGAGCCTTTTGATCATTTCTTAATCATTTTCTCTACCGTTTCTAATTTCGATGTAGCATAAGGATCGCCTGCTTTGTATTTAAGCGCTTCTTCATAAGCAGGTTTTGCTTCGGCCCAGCGTTTCATTTTAAATAGGTCATCGGCACGTTTAATTGTTTCCTTGTATTTATTGGCACCAATGGCTGCAGGAATTTTATATTTTGAATCACCACGATCAACATTATTTGGATCATCAGGTCCCGGATCGGTTGGAGTGATCGTATTTTGTTTATCCTTCTCAGCTTTTTCTGCTGCTAATTTATCAGCTTCTGCTTTAGCTTTTGCATCGGCATCCGCTTTTTCTTTTGCAGCTTTATCGGCAGCTAATTTTTCTTCGGCGGCTTTTTTCTTGGCAGCATCTTTTTCAGCAGCTAATTTTTCTTTTTCTTCCTTGGCTTTCATTTTTGCGTCGGCTGCTGCTTTTGCTTGAGCTGCGGCATCCGCTTTATCT
>JAGPDW010000053.1:0-16094 GCA_018057345.1 Bacteroidia bacterium
ATCGTGCAAAAAGGCGATCTTAAAATTGCTATTTCTACAAATGGTAAATCGCCCACCATGGCAAAGCGCATCAAAGAAACATTAAATGATGTTTTTCCTGACGAAACTCAGGAAGTGTTAGAGAATTTATTTACGATCCGCGAGAACCTAAAAGGTAATTTCGATCATAAAGTAAAAACGCTTAATCATATCACTAAAGAATTAGCCTTACCTAAGCAAAAACCTAACACTGCAAAACGAATTCGAGTGGCCGCATTTTATTCGCTTGCAGTGATCGTTTTGATGTTAGCGGGCCATTTAATATTATCGTATGTTCCTGCAGAGAGTTTAAGAGACCTTGGAAATGTGATCATGAGTAACCTTGATGAGAATTTTGTACTTTTTGTTTTAGGAGGTTTTATAGCGCAAATGATCGACGGCGCTTTAGGAATGGCATACGGTGTAAGTGTTACAACGTTTTTATTGAGTCTTGGAATTCCGGCGATCACTCCCGCAGTTGCCAGCGCAAGTATGCACGCGTCAGAAATATTTACTACCGGGTCTTCATCTTTAGTATATATGAGATACAAAAATGTGAACATCAAATTATTTAAAAAATTACTCATTCCCGGAATACTCGGAGCGGTTTTAGGCGCAGCTTCGGTAGCGTTCATAAGCAAGGACGATATTTTGTGGGTAAAACCATTGGTTGCTATTTACACGCTCATTCTTGGTTCATTGATCGTGATCAGAGCTTTGAATGTGAGCCTAAGAAAAAAGAATAAGATCCGAAAAATATTTCCTGTGGCATTGATTGGTGGTTACCTAGATTCACTGGGCGGTGGAGGTTGGGGGCCAATTGTAACAACGTCATTAGTGGCAGGTGGAAGGAATTTACGTTACTCTATTGGATCCTCGCATCTGGCTAAATTTTTTGTGGCACTTATAAGCACCATTACTTTTTTTATGATCATCGGTTTAAGTCACTGGCAAATAATTTTCGGCTTAGTGATAGGCGGAATGGTAGCTGCACCAATTTCTATTTATTTTTCAAATAAGGTCCCAACTAAAAAAGGATTAGTATTGGTAGGCACCTTAGTAATAATCATTAGTTTAAAAACAATTATTCAAACTTTATTAAGATAATATGATCACAACAGATATAGCCGTAATTGGTGCAGGACCCGTAGCATTGTTCGCCATTTTTGAAGCAGGGCTTTTAAAAATGCGTTGTCATTTAATTGATTATTTGCCGCAAGCAGGTGGTCAGCTTACCGAGATCTATCCTAAAAAGCCAATTTATGATATTCCCGGTTACCCAACTGTGCTAGCACAAGAGTTGGTAGATAATCTTTTGAAACAGGCCGAGCCTTTTAAACCAACATTTACATTTGGTGAACGCGTAGAAAAATTAGATAAGATCGCCGACCGAGATTTTATTTTAACTACCAATATGGGAACAAAAATAAATGCACGTGCCGTTGTTATTGCAGGAGGATTAGGTTGTTTTGAGCCGCGCAAACCGGAAGTTGAAAATTTAGAACAATTTGAAAATGGAAAAGGCATTTCATACATGGTTCTGGATCCGGAAGCTTATCGTAATAAAAAAGTAATTATAGCCGGTGGTGGCGATAGCGCTTTGGATTGGACGATCTTTTTAGCAAACATAGCAAAAGAAGTCACATTGGTTCATCGCAGTGAAGCATTTCGTGGGGCACCTGATAGTGTGAACAAAGTTTTGAAATTGGCTCAAGAGAACAGGATCAATTTATTGTTGAATACTAATTTAACTCATGTAGAAGGGTTAGAGGTATTGAAAGCAGTTGGTGTTGTAAATGCCAAAACAAATGAAAAGCATATTATAGAAGTCGATAATTTAATTCCCTTGTTTGGTTTGAGTCCGAAACTTGGTCCAATGGAAAATTGGGGATTGAACATTGAGAAAAATGCTATTATTGTGAATACCGAAGATTACAGCACTAACATAGAAGGAGTTTGGGCTATTGGCGATAGTAATACGTACAAGAATAAACTAAAATTGATCCTTTGCGGATTCCATGAGGCGGCATTAGTAAGCCATAGCGCTTATAAATACCTAAATCCCGGAGTAAAGTACACTATGAAATATACAACGGTTAACGGCGTAAATACGTTTTAAAACTTGTATCTTTATAGGATAAATTTTAAAAAATGAAGATAAACGTAAAACGCCTCAATGATAATTTCCACATGGAAGCACGCAACGAGGATGGTAATAGTATTCAAATGGATAGTTCACCTGAAATTGGTGGAGAAGGAAAAGGAATGCGTCCACGCCAATTACTTTTGGCAGCAGTTGGTGGTTGCAGCGCCATTGATGTGATACTTATTTTGAAGAAGCAAAAACAAGAGATCATAGATTTTGATGTAGAAGTAGAAGGAGAAAGTGAGAAAGTAGAAGACCACTCTTTATTTAGAAATATTACTTTGCATTTTAAAATAAAAGGCAATGTTGACTTTGATAAAGCTGAACGTGCGGTAAAATTATCAATAGAAAAATATTGCTCGGTTTCTAAAACATTGGAACCAACAGCAAAAATTAATTACAAAATAACTTTGAACTAATGGCAAAGAAACATTTCGAAACAGATGCCATTAGGGCACAGATGGAACGCTCGGAAAACAACGAGCATTCGGTTCCTGTCTATTTAACCAGCAGTTTTGTTTTTGATACTGCCGAGGAAATGCGCGCTGCATTTAACGAGGAAAGCAATGATTTTATTTATTCGCGTTATACAAATCCAAATGTAGATGAATTTGTAAATAAAGTTTGCATAATGGAAGACGCAGAAGCTGGAGTAGCAAGTGCCTCCGGGATGGCCGCTATTTATACAAGTTTTATGGCTTTGTTAAAGTCTGGCGATCATATTGTGTCGTGTTCATCGGTTTTTGGTGCAACACACGCTTTGTTCACCAAGTATTTTCCGAAATTAAATATCTCGCATTCGTATTTTAACATCAAGGATCCGAACAGCATCGAAAAATTGATAAAATCTGAAACACGTTTTATTTATTTAGAAACACCAACTAATCCTGCTATTGAATTGATCGATCTTGAATTTGTTGCAGCAATCGCAAAAAAACATAACAAATTATTGATCGTTGACAATTGTTTTGCTACACCGTATTTACAGCAACCTATAAAATTTGGCGCCGATCTGGTAATTCATTCGGCCACTAAATATATGGACGGACAAGGCCGAGTATTGGGTGGAGTAGTGGTTGGTAAAAAGGAATTGATCAGGGAAATTTATTTATACGGCCGTTTAACCGGACCGTCTTTAAGTCCGTTTAATGCATGGACCTTAAGTAAAAGTTTAGAAACGTTGACCATTCGCATGGATAAGCATTGTGAAAATGCATTAGCTGTTGCAGAAGCATTAGAAAAAAATTCCGCCCTGGAAAATGTTTCGTATCCGTTTTTAAAGTCTCACCCGCATTACGCCATTGCAAAAAAGCAAATGAAAGCGGGTGGAGGAATAATTACCATTACCGTAAAGGGTGGTTACGAGGCGGCAAAAAAATTCATGGATAAATTACAAATGATCAAGATCTCTCCAAATTTGGGAGATGTAAGAAGTATTGCAACACATCCTGCATCTTCTACACATTGTAAATTATCTGAAGAAGAACGTTTGTCTGTTGGAATTACTCCTGGGCTTATTCGTATTTCTATTGGACTTGAACACAAAGACGATATATTAAATGATATTGAGCAAGCATTAAAGTAATTGAACAAGGTTAGCAACATATTAAACAAAATTCAAAACAAAACTGCGGAAGAAATTCTACAGCTTGTTGCACAATTGCCCTCTGAGAGTGTTGTGTTCTCAACTAGTTTGGGTTACGAAGACCAAGTGATCACGCACATGATCTTTTCTAAGAGTTTGAATATTTCTATTTTCACTTTGGATACAGGTCGTTTATTTCCGGAAACCTATTCCGTTTTTAATAGCACGTTAGAACGGTACAAAAAAACAATCCTTACGTTTTCACCTAATACGCAATTGGTGGAAGATATGGTCACTAAAAAAGGACCATTCAGCTTTTACGAAAATGTTGACAATAGAAAGGAATGTTGTTTTGTAAGAAAGGTAGAGCCATTAAAGCGCGCATTAAAAGGCCATACAATTTGGATCACCGGAATTCGCGCTGATCAATCGGGTAACAGAAACGATATGCCAATGGTAGAATGGGATGATGCAAATAAGATCATAAAAATTCATCCGCTGTTAAATTGGACAATAGAAGAAGTGAAGGCTTTTATTTTCAAGCACAATATCCCTTACAATCCATTGCACGATAAAGGTTTTGTGAGTATTGGCTGCCAGCCTTGCACAAGGGCCATAAAAGAAGGAGAAGATTTTAGAGCGGGACGTTGGTGGTGGGAAGATGCAAGTAAGAAGGAGTGTGGGCTGCATGTTAAGAAATAGAAAAAAGTATAAGAATTAAGTAATAAGTGTTAGAAGCGATGAACAAATTAGATTATTTAGATCAGTTAGAGAACGAAGCCATTCACATTATACGTGAAGTTGCCGGTCAGTTTGATAGACCTGCATTGTTGTTTAGTGGCGGTAAAGACAGTATTTGTTTGGTGCATTTGGCAATAAAGGCATTTCGCCCTGGGAAGTTTCCATTTCCGTTAGTGCATGTAGACACAGGGCATAATTTTCCTGAGGCTATTACTTACAGAGATAATTTGGCAAAGCAATTAGATGAGAAATTAATTGTGCGTTATGTTGCCGACACTATTAAAGCAAAAAAGTTACAAGATGGAAAAGGAAAATTTCCAAGTAGAAACGGTTTACAAACGTATACGTTGTTAGAAGTTATTGAAGAGTTTGAATTTGATGCATGTATTGGCGGGGCAAGAAGAGATGAAGAGAAGGCTCGCGCAAAAGAACGCATATTTTCCATTCGCGATGAATTTGGTCAGTGGGATCCAAAAATGCAACGCCCTGAGCTTTGGAATATCTATAATGGCAAAATTAATAAAGGAGAGAACGTTCGCGTG
The DNA here is from genome assembly GCA_018057345.1 of Bacteroidia bacterium. Lineage (GTDB taxonomy): Bacteria > Bacteroidota > Bacteroidia > B-17B0 > Aurantibacillaceae > Aurantibacillus. The sequence goes on from JAGPDW010000053.1 coordinate 5,033, forward strand.
TTTCCAATAAGCAATTGGACAGAGTTGGATGTTTGGAATTATATTAAACGCGAGAAGATCGAATTACCAAGTATTTATTTTACGCACGAGCGTGAATGTATTTTAACGGAGCATGGACAATTAATGAACACTAATGAGTTTGTGCAGATAGAAGCAAGCGATGTGGTGGTTATAAAAAAAGTGCGTTATCGTACCGTTGGCGATATGACTTGCACAGCTGCAGTAGAAAGCGAAGCTTATTCGTTAGATGATATAATTACTGAATTAAAAGAAGCAAAAATAAGCGAACGTGGTGCAACGCGCATGGATGATAGAGTAAGTGAGGCTGCAATGGAAGATAGAAAAAAGGGCGGGTATTTTTAGTTATGATTTATGAATGAATAATTCGTCTTTTTAAATCATAAAACAACTCATAATTCATCAATCATAACTCATATTTAAAAGCATGGAATTATTAAGATTTTTTACAGCAGGAAACGTTGACGATGGCAAAAGTACATTGATAGGACGTTTATTATTTGATAGCAAGTCGATATCAACAGATATTATTGAAACACTTACAAAACAAAGTAAAACTTCCGGAATAGATACCGGCATCGACTTAGCTTTATTAACCGATGGTTTACGTGCAGAGCGTGAGCAAGGAATTACGATTGATGTAGCGTATAAATATTTTACAACCGATAAACGTAAATTCATTATTGCCGATACGCCGGGTCATATTCAATATACACGCAATATGTTCACCGGAGCTTCTAACGCTGACCTCGCAATAATTTTGGTGGATGCGCGCAATGGAATTACCGATCAAACAAAACGTCATAGTATTATTTCCTCTATTTTAGGAATTCCTCATGTATTAGTGTGCATTAATAAAATGGATCTTGTGAATTATTCAGAAGAGAGATTTAATGAAATTGTAAATGATTACAAAGAATTTGCACAACCATTAAATTTGAAACAGACCTCATTTATTCCTGCAAGTGCATTGGCCGGTGATAATGTTGTAGAACGTTCATCGAATATGAATTGGTATAAGGGCGAAACCTTAATGCAATTTTTAGAGAACGTAAAAATAGATGTTGTAAATTCAGATGGAGCTTCACGTTTTCAAGTGCAATATGTTATTCGTCCACAAACAAACCACTTGCACGATTATCGGGGTTATGCCGGAAAAATATTAAGTGGCACGTACAAAAAGGGAGATAAGGTTTTAGTTCTTCCAAGCAACATTGAAACAACCATCGCGAAATTAGAAAAACATCAAGCAGAAATTGAAGTGGCCAATGCCTTAGACCCTGTGATCATTCATTTAAAAGATGACGTGGATATTAGCAGAGGAAGTTCAATTGTAAAAGTTAGCGAAACACCACAAACCAAAAGGGAAGTAAATGCCACTATTTGTTGGATGGACAATAATGCATTTCAGCCGGGGCAAAAATTAATTTTACAACAAAACAGTTTCAGAACTAAAGCAATAGTTAAAGACATTGTTGGCAAGATCGATATTCATTCGTTCAAACAATTAGAAAGCGATGGCGGAATGAAATTGAATGATATTTGCAAAGTGTTCATTAAAACTGCGGAGCCAATTAGCTTTGATGCGTATGAAGAGAATCGTCATACCGGTTCATTTATTTTAATAAACGAGAATACAAATAATACGGTTGCTGCGGGCACTATCTCTTTGTCCTAAAATCGTTTATATAAATGATAACAAGTCTAATAGACTAGCTTTACCAGAACCCTACCCTGATTTTTTATGAATTAATTGGCTATTTTATATAAATGGCCTATTTTTACTATAATATTAAAACGTTTTAGTAAAAAATGAAAAATACCATGAAAATAAGAGTAGGCCTAGCATTAGCGCTTTTTTTAACCTTGATCATCAACAGTTCAGCTCAAACAGCGGTTGGGGATACCATTATTATAAAAACTTTCAAATACGGAAGTACTTCGCGCGATACGATGATCAACTTTCCGAACAATTCGCAAACATTCGAGAAGATCATCATGAAATATAATATGCGCTGTAAAAATAATTTGGTCTCAACTCAATCATTACCAAACCAAGGTTGTGGTGAGTGGGATTATTCGTGCAATACATACATTGTTGATTCATCAAAAATTGAAAAGTTAGCAAAAACAGCGCCTAATCATTTGATCTCAAATTATACACCTACAACATTTCCGTACTCAAATCAAACCTTGTATGATTATTACGATTTTGCACAAACCAATGTTGTTTTGAATTCTATCATTTCTGAAACATTATTTACGATCGGTAATGGAAGTACAGCAACTCCTAATTTTTTAAAGGCAAACGAAGCTTCAGGTCGCTCACAAATTTTAGTAAAGGCATCTGAATTAACGGCGGCTGGTTTAACCGCAGGACCAATTGACGGCTTTATTTTAAATGTAGCCAATGCAGGTGGTGTTGTAAATTTCTTTAGAGTAAAAATGCAACACGTAAGTGCAACTACTACGGTTCTTACTTCTAATACAACTACGCTAACAGGATTTACACAAGTGTATAATCAGAATTATAATTTTGTGAATGGAAATAATCGCATTCAATTTTATACGCCATTCAATTGGGATGGAACAAGCAATGTGTTGGTTGACTTTTCGTTCACGAATACTGTTCCTACAAATCCAATTGTGTTCAATGGTTTAAGTTATGCTTCTAATTTAGCACTGTACAGTAATAATAATTACGCTATTGATCTTGGTAAATTTGGTCATGCTGTTATCAATACTTCAAGTTTAACAAGTATCAATAACGAATTAACGGTGAGTTTGTGGGCCTATGGCACAGCTTCTTTGTTACCGGCTAACACATCTCTTATGTATGGTTGGGCAAATACGCCTAATGACCGCAGTCTTAATATTCACTTCCCATGGAGTGATAATAGCATGTATTTTGATGCTGGATTTTCGTCAGGTAATTTTGATCGCATTAACAAAGGGGCAACAGTAACCGAAATTGGCGGTCAGTGGAATCACTGGACATTCACAAAAAATGCTACAACAGGCAATATGCGAATTTATTTGAACGGAGCACTTTGGCATTCGGGAACTGCAAAAACAAAAACAATCTCGCTGTTGAATTTGATTTTAGGAAAGGATCAAAATCTTTCTAATAATTACAAAGGAAAAATAAATGAACTAACCATTTGGAATAAGGAATTAGCATTGGTAGATATTCAAAACTGGATGAATAAACCAATTGATGCTACACATCCGTTTTACGCAAATCTTTTAGCGTATTATAAAATGGGTGAGGGCAGTGGACAAACATTGAACGACAGTAAAAATGCACTCACATCAGCCGGAGTTAATTTGCAATGGAGTTATGAGCGTGGAGATAAATTAAATCGGATGTTCTACGAAACAAGTATTCGACCTAATGTTGTGTTTTTTAAAGGAACCTATTCAACAACATCAAATACAGTTACCGTTCGCGATTCGGTAGCGCGCACACCTCACGTGATCCAATCGTATTCGATCACCGATAATTCTACAGTTACACCAATGGCACATGATGCCGTAGTTCTTGTTTCAACGAGTAATTCATTTCAAGCAGTTCCATCAAATATTTATGATGGAGATAACAATAATGTTTTAACCGGAACTATTGCGGTTGTACCAAATGGAACATTGATGATCAGTAGTTTGAATTACTTTGAAAGATATCCTTTCTACAACGAAATAGTATCGTTTGTAACACCTTACGGCAAAGGATTGAGTTTAGGAGTTAATGGAAAGTCGTGGTATTATGATGTAACAGATTTCGCTCCAATTTTACAGAATGGAAAACGCATGGTAATGACCTTAGGCGGACAATATCAGGAGCAGATGGATATTGATTTTTATTTTATTGTAGGTACTCCACCACGAACTGTTTTAGAATTTAACCAGCTGTGGCAAGGAACAAATCGAACAGGAGCACCAAGCATTGGAAGTATTAATAACCAAAGTTTTTATCCGCCAACAACCTTCTCAACTTTAGCTGCAGGTAAACAGTTTAAAATACGTAGCTCAATTACCGGGCATGGTGCTGAAGGAGAATTTCACCAAAATGGCGGGCAAGTAACGCACTCATTAAATGTAAATGGTGGAGCAAACGAATTCTCTTGGTTCATTACAAAAAAATGTTCTGATATTCCTGTTTTCCCTCAAGGAGGAACATGGTTATATGATCGTCAAGGTTGGTGCCCTGGTGAAACTAGTATTTTAAAAGAATACTATATAACGCCTTACGTTACACCGGGTAGTACAGTTACATTAGATTATAATTGTTCAAATCCGTCGGTTGCAAGTGGAGATTATAGATATCAAGAAGCGCATCAGTTGGTGACATACGGTGGAGCTAACTTTTCATTGGACGCTTCTATTTTGGATGTGAAAGAACCAAGCAATAAAATTTCTTATATACGCCAAAATGCCATGTGTTCTAATCCAAAATTAGTTGTGCAAAACACAGGTTCAACTTCTATATCAAGTATAGAATTTAATTATTGGTTGAATAATAGCGCTACACCGCAAACATATACCTGGACGGGCACCTTAGCATTTTTAGATACGGTTACCATTAAATTACCAATAGGTGGTTTATGGCTAAGTGCTCTGCAACCAACAAATAATATTTTTTATGCGGAGATCAAAAAGGTGAACAATGTAGTGGATGATTATGTGTTCAATAATAAATATCAATCGCCATTTAATAAAGCCGATCAACTGCCCGATAATTTTAAGGTAGAATTCAAGTCGAATAATTATGCCTCACATAACACGTATAAAATTTACGACGACAATGGAAATGTGGTGGCATCAAGAACCGGAACAACCGCTGTTACCATTTACGAAGATCCTTATGTGTTAACAGGTTGTTATCGTTTAGTGTTAACTGACGCAGGCATGGATGGTTTGAATTGGTGGGCAAATTCAGCGCAAGGAACCGGATATCTTCGCTTTAAAGACGCAGCCGGAAATATCTTAAAAACACTTCAATCGGATTTTGGTGCGTATATTGAATATAGCTTCACAACCTTTCCTACAACATCAGTGATCGAACAAAGCAATGGAACTTATGTAAATATATTTCCAAATCCCGCACATCATAATTTTGTAATGAATGGAAGTGGTTTAGAGTTCTCCGAAGTTAAAGTGATGACGGTTTTAGGAAGCGTTGTTTCATCTCATAAAATTGGAAATGAAACCACGTTCAATTATGATTCGTCGCAATTAAGTGCAGGCGTTTATTTTGTTGTAATTACAAAAGATGGTAAAAGCACAACAAAAAAGATCGTGATCAATTAAGATCTGTTTTAAATATATGAACATAAAAAAACCCTCACGATCATTGTGAGGGTTTTTTATTTTGATTAATTGGTTTATCAATTTCTCACCAGCTTAAGCACTTTTGTTTCTTTTTCTGTTTTAAATGAAACATAATAAATGCCATTTGGAAATTCTGAAGTATCAATAGAGCCTTTACGATGGAATACGGATTTCTTTACAATATGCCCAACTATATTTGTAATACAAATTTCAATTTCGTCATTTGAAGCAAAATTTAATTCGCTGCTGAATGGATTTGGAAAAGCAGCGAATTCATTTGAATGGGTTGATTCTGACATGGCGGTACATGGGTCAACCAACTGAGTAAATGAGAATGTGGAGATACATGCGCCAATTACGCCAGTAACAACATACTGCGTGTTTACACTTGGCGATACAACTATACTTGTAGAGTTAGAAGAGGTATTCCATGTATAAGAACTAGCACCGCTAGCTGTTAAAATGGCGGTGCTCCCTTCACATATCAAAGAGTTTGAACTGGCAATGCTAACTGAATTAGTGCTTACAAAATCTACGATGCTCACAATTTCGGCTGTTGATGTAGCTGCTACACTTGATGCAGAGCTGCCGTAACAATAAAGAGAATATGTACCCATAGCAGGAAACGTAACGTTTGCTGAACCCCCATTAACTGCCGAAAAATTAACAGCAGGCACGGATGCCCATGTAAAACTTGTATTTCCAATGGCAGTGTTTGTGATCACTACACTTGCTGTAGGGGTTGCACAATCCACAGGTGAAGATATGAACCCGGTTGCTTCCGATAGTCGCATCTCATCAATAGCAACACTCGGACTCCCACCTGTTGCATCGTTACTATACCAATGAAAACCTAATTTTACATTATTGTTATTCGATAAGGCAGCGGGTAATCCAACGCTGTAAAACGACCACAAGCCTTGTAAGCCACAGGTTGAATTATTTGTTTGCGCCATCGTAGTTAAAAAATTCCAAGTAGCGCCACCATCACCCGAATATTCTATATCGCAAAAATCATTTCCGGGAATTCCCCCTTGAATATAAGTAAAACTTAATTGAATGAATTTTTTTCCTGAACAATCGATCACCGGTGTTTCTACGCGCTTATTAGTATATGATATTGGACCACCAAAATAGGATGCCCCAACATCAATGATAGGCGTTGGAAAAAGAACATGTCTTCCAATATGCAACGTTCGATTGTTGGATCCTCCGCAAGTAATACCCCCGCAAATATTAACCGGCTGCCCTTGCTCCGAAGAACTAATGAACCATTCGTTGGCATCAGGCCCGTTCATAAAAGGCAAAGAAAATGAAGTAATTGCCCAAGCGCCGTTAGAAGGAGTTGCAACAACACTTGCGCCCTGCCCACTGTTGCATCCCGTTCCAAATGTTTCTGTCCAGAAAGCTTGCTGGGAATATGCGTTAAAAATAAATAAGCTTAAAAAAGCTGCGAAGTAAATTTTTTTCATGTGATCAATTATGATACTAATATAAAACAAAAAAGCCCTCCCGATGTAACGAGAGGGCTTTCTTTTAAATATTTTTTTTACTCTTTTACTACTCTCAGAGTTTTTATTCCGCTTTCACCCTTCATAAATACAATATAAACACCCTTAGGTAGATCTGCTGTTTGCATAGCGCCATTACCTTTAAATATAGTTTGCTTTATCATTTGACCTAAAGAGTTAAACATAGTCACTTCCACAGTTTCGTTTGCTACAAATTTTAATTCATCGCTGAATGGATTTGGATAAGCCTTATAAGAATCCGCGCCTGAATTATATTCGCTCACGCCTGTACACCATGCTACATTTTGAACTAAAGTATATGTAGTTGAACAGCCATTACTGTATCCTGTAACGGCGTAAGTTGTACTTAATACCGGGAATACAACAATACTTGATGTGGTTGGGCCTGTGCTCCATGAATAGGTGCTTGCGCCGGTAGCAAATATGGTAGCCGCTGTTCCAGCACAGATCAACGAACTAGATGTTGTAGCCGAAACTATTGGGTTTTGATTCACTGTAATAGACACTAAGTTGGAACCATTACATGATCCGCTAGTTCCATTTACAGTATATATTGTACTAGAGCTTGGATTTACAACAATTGAGTTCCCATTTAAATTTCCGGGTTGCCATGTATATGTTGCAGCGCCTGCAGCTGTTAATGTTACTGGTTGGGTTCCGCAAATTGTAGAATTTGACGCGGCAGCACTTACAGCGATACTAGTTCCAACAGTAACACTTTGTATTTTTGAATTGCTACACAAACCACTTGTTCCGGTGACTGTATAATTTGTTGTTGAAGCCGGACTAACAACAATTGAACTTCCGGTTAAATTTCCGGGTTGCCAAGTATACGATGTTGCACCAGTTGCGCTTAATGTAACCGATTGAGGTCCGCAAATAGTTGTACTTGTTGCAGAAGTATTTACTGTAATGCTTGGTTGAACAACTACACTTCGTGATCCAACACCTGTACATCCTGCTACACTTGTACCCATAAATGTATAGGTAGTTGTGCTTGCAGGGAAATATGTACAAACTGAAGAAGTAGGACAAGCCCATGCATATGTACTTGCGCCACTAGCTGTAAATGTTACAGGAGATCCAGCACAAATAGTATTGGCCGATGAAGCAATGGTAACTGTTGGATTAGGATTTACGGTAACGGCAATTGTATAGGTATTACCCGGGCCACTTGTATTAGATGCGGTCATAGCCACCGTATAATTTCCTGCGTTAGCAAATGTAATAGTTGGACTTTGCGACGCCGGTGTATTAATTGTTACACCTGCCGATGGTGTAACACTCCAACTCCAACTGCTTGGGCCATTAGTTGAAACATCATTAAATACTTTCGCAACCCCTCTACATAATACCCCTGTATAAGCAAACGAAGTTACAGGAGGCATTGAGCTTGGTGCAAAATCCACTACATATACACCGCGTCCGTATGTTGCAGCAACAATTTTTCCAGGCATAGCTGGCGAAGTTTCCATATCCGATACCGGTGTGTTTGGTAAACCAATATTATACAAGGTCCAATTTGGAGTTGAAGGATCGCGATAATAAACCCCTGCATCCATTCCAACATAAATACGATCGCTCGAACCTGTTTCGTAAACTAAACTGTTACCGGGTATATTTGGCAAATTAGAACTCCAATTGGTCCAGGTTGTACCGCCATTCGAAGAATAGAAAACTTTATTCCCCGCTGAATAATTACCGCATACGAACCAAACTTTATTTGCATCAGTTGGGCTTATACACACAAACTCAGGTGAAGTAAATCCAGTAGGAAGTGTTAATGTCGTCCAGCTTGTTCCACCATTAATAGTTTTATATATCCCCGCAGTCTTTAAAACATAGATCACTTGATTGTTACTTGGTGCAATTGCAAACTCACGTATAGCCCCTGTTGCAGGCATTGCTGCTAGTATGGTCCAACTTGTTGCGGAGTTATTTGAAACAAACATATCTTGTCGTCCGGCATATAAACGTGTAGAAACTGTTGGATCTTGTTTCCAAATGGTTACCCAATTTGTTCCGCCCGACATTCCCGTTGTACAACCCGACCAACTTAAACCACCATTTGTTGATCTTTGAAAAGAACCATTTTGATATTCACCATACATGTTATTGTTATTTGTTCTATCAATAAAACAATCCATGCCATCACCACCTAATCTTGCTGTGTATGTAGTGCCATTCCAACTACTGGTTCCGTTATCTTGATGGCCGGTGATCCAAGTATTTGCGGTTTGGCCAGATAAACCAATTTTGTATATCTGAGAAATATTCATTGTGCCGGAAATTTCTTGCCATGTTGTTGCAGTTCTACGATAAACCGTTCCATCATTCGAATTGAATAAAGTTCCATTAGAAGCGTATTCAAGATCGTGTTGATCAGCATGAACAAATGGAGCGCCGGTTCCAACCCAATGCCCATAAATTGCCCAACTTGCACCGGCGTTTGTTGTGCGCCAAATATTTACTCCACCAACCACAACTTCAGTTGCATTTGTTGGCGATGCAGCAATACAAAGGTCGTACCAGCCTTGTCCGCCGGTATCATTTCCGGTGCTAGAATAACCCATTAGATTTAAAGTCGTAGTAATGTTGCTAAATGAAACTCCAGAATTTGTTGATTGTAAAAAACCAAGAAATCCATTGTTTGCGCTATTTGATGCAAGAACGTAAACGAAATTTGCGTTGGCCGGTGTAACAGCAATTGCTAAACGATTTGATGTTCCTGATGCAGGAACTCCGGTTATTGTAGTCCAAGTTACACCACCGTCAGTTGATCTTCTAAAAGTTGAACCTGCAGCATAAACTGTATTTGCATCGCCGGGCTTAAATTCAATATCGTAAGTATTTGTTGTACTAATCGATGTCCAAGTTGTTCCTCCATCAGTTGATCTACGAATTCCCATAGTGCCAACCGCCATTACAATTAATGGATTTGTTGGGTTAACGATCAGTCGACGTATATGTACACCGCTTGTAATCGGAAAAGTTAAACTTGTAAGGATCCAGGTGTTACCTCCATCAGTTGATTTGTATACGCCTGTACAATTTGAATCGCCTGTATCACTATCGCCGGTAGAGGCATACATAACGTTTGTATTTGTAGGATCAAATGCATGATCTCCAAATCCGGTAATAGGTAAATTATCAGTATTTGTTGTCCAACTTGTTCCACCATTAGTCGATTTCCATAAACCACCACAAGGCGCGCCAACAAATAAAACATTCGAATTAGTAGGAGAAATAGAAACGAAATTGATACGGCCCGATTTTAAAAGTTGTCCGCCCGCATTTCCGCTAATAGGACCCATTGGTCCAATTGCTGTCCAAGTACTTGAGGCCATTATAGCGCTAGAGCTGCTAAATTTACCTTGGTTGTTTGCGCTTTGATAAATATTACTGCTGTTATTTTCTAACCACTCTTGGTAATTTTTTGCAGTTAAATTTAATTGCGAAAGATCACCACTTGGGTAACAACGTCTCTCAACAAAATGTTCCCAGCGTTTAAATGCTTTATATCCTTTTCCTTTTTCGTTAATGTCTTTATTTTGCCAATACTGATTAAATTCGGCCTGAACTTGATAAAAATTAGCATCAGGACGTTGCATCATTTCGGCCCAATTTTGAGCGTTTGAAAACGTAAACAATGCAAGTAAAACCAGCGTAGTGTAAATTGATCTCATTTTTTATTTTTTTTATACTCATGAAAATAAGCCATCACAAAGGCAAAAGCAATCTTAACACCCAATTGTGCATATTAATCCCTGTTAGTTTTCGACTAATTAGCTCATTTATAGGACAAAATAAGACCAATTCATCTAAATTAATTTTAGAACATATAAGTTTAATGCTAAAAATACTTTCTTAGTTTTACACTAAAATAAATTTTATGGCACTCATACTTTCAGTAAAAGATATAAATCCTCAATGGGGTGATAATTGTTTTTTGGCACCTAACGCAACAATTTGTGGCGATGTTATAATGGGAGATGATTGCAGCGTTTGGTTCAATGCAGTTGTTCGAGGCGATGTAAATAGTATTCGCATTGGAAATAAAGTGAATATACAAGATGGCGCAGTGTTGCATTGCACCTATCAAAAAACAAAAGTGCATTTAGGCAATAATGTTTCGGTGGGTCATAATGCCATTGTTCATGGATGTACAGTGCACGATAATGTAC
>JAGPDW010000054.1:0-16075 GCA_018057345.1 Bacteroidia bacterium
TCTTGGGGCGAAATGAGTAACGCTCATTACGGTTATATACTTTTAGGAAAAGCGTATCTGGCTATTGTACCAGGCATAGCTACTGCTATTCTGGTATTATCGTTCATGCTTGTGGGTAATGGTTTACGCGATGCATTGGATACTCGCAATTTGGACGATCAACCTTTATCGGCTAGCTAGGACTTTTCACTGTAGATCTTCTTGATAAATTGACTGGCGAATACAAAATCGTAAAGCTCCTTATTGTTAGTTTTTAAGATCTCATCTTTTGTTCCCGTCCACCAATTTTGCCCTTTGTGAATGAACATCACATTCTCTCCGATCTCCATTACACTATTCATATCGTGCGTAATAATAACGGTAGTAATATTGAATTCTTCAGTGATATCATGAATGAGTTCGTCAATAACAATAGATGTTTTAGGATCTAGGCCAGAGTTAGGCTCATCACAAAATAAATAATTAGGACTATTAGAAATGGCTCTTGCTAAAGCCGCCCTTTTTTTCATACCACCGCTTAACTCCGACGGATACAATGCATTTTTATCAACCAGCTTTACTTTTTCTAGGCAAAAATTAACGCGATCAAGTTTTTCGGCTTCAGTTAATTCAGTGAACATATCCAAAGGAAATCTCACATTCTGCTCTAAGGTCATTGAATCAAATAGTGCCCCGCCTTGAAATAACATTCCAATTTCTTTTCGAACACCTTGTTTTTCCTTTTCGGCAAGCGCTGTAAAATCACGACCATCATAAAGTACCGCGCCACTGTTTGGCTGATGTAATCCTACCATAACTTTAAGCAAGGTAGTTTTACCCGATCCGCTTTCTCCGATCACTAAATTGGTTTTACCTTCGTGAAATTTAAACGAAACATTCTCAACAACATTTCGGTCGCCAAAACTTTTGGTTATGTTCTGTAATTCGATCATACCAGCATTATTTGGGTAATAATTAAATTAGCCACCAAAATAAGTATGCTATTATAAACAACAGATTTTGTACTTGCTTGCCCAACTTCTAAAGCACCACCGGCTGTATAATATCCGTGATAGGCCGAAACCGATGTAATAATAAAAGCAAAGATCACAGTTTTTGTAAGCGAATAGTAAACGTTGAAAGGAATGAAGAATGATTGAATTCCGTAAATATATTCATAGGATGTACAAGCACCTGAAACCACGCCCATGAGATAGCCACCAAATATTCCCAAAAACATGCTTATGATAATTAAAAATGGGTTGATGAACATAGCTCCAATTACTTTTGGAAGAATTAAATAGCTGGCAGAATTAATACCCATGATCTCGAGCGCGTCTATTTGTTCGCTAATACGCATAGTGCCAATTTCGGAAGCGATGTTAGACCCAACCTTTCCGGCTAAAATTAAACTAATGATGGTTGGAGAGAATTCAAGAACAATAGATTCACGTGTTCCTAAACCAACAGCATACAAAGGAATAAAAGGACTTGTAAAATTATAAGCCGACTGAATTGTAATTACTCCACCCATGAAAACAGAAATGATGGCAATAAGTCCAAGTGAACCTGTGCCAAGACTGTTTATCTCATAAATGATCTGTCGGAAATAGATGGAGTATTTTTCAGGTTTGCTGAAAACTCTTGCCAATAACAAAAAGTAACGACCCAAATGAAAAAATAGTTTCATGTTTAGAAAACGTGTTCTTTAATAAAGTATCTAAATTCACCTTTTAACATTATACAATAACAAATTTAAGCAGTCTCATTTTTGTCAAATCAAAATTACTAAAAATTTAGCGTATATTTATATCCTAATTTATGGCCAATAAACCCTTCTATTTCCTTTATGTAGCTTTGGTTTGCTGCATTTTAGTGTTTCAGGCGTGCTCTTCTACTAAAAAGAACAAATGCGATTCTTGTCCCGGGTTTAGTCGCGGGCACTAGCAAGTTGTACCATTTGCCCTCTTCCCGTATTTTCATTAAATTTGAGTATGCCCTCGCTAGCGCGCATAATAGCATATTCGCTTATATTATCATTTATGATGCCTGTTCAAAGTTGTAGGCATAATAAGTGCAATAGCTGCACAGATATTTTAAAGTACAAAAAGCGGAAGAAGATTCGCAAATCTAGTAAGGGATCAATTTAGATTTTTTTAGCCACGAATTTCACGAATTAGCACTAACTTGTGCGTAATGATTGGTGGAATATTAGCACCAAACGATTACTGAAAATTAGTGTAATTCGTGGCTTAAAACAGAGTCGAGAGGCAAAGCTTCAATATTAACTTAACGTGCGAGATAGTTAAACAGTTTCCTGTAAAACATCAAACCAAAAATGCAACCAACCGAATTGGCAATTATATCATTCCAGTCGGCGCTGCGGTTACTGAATAAGGTGCCTTGCATTATTTCTAGCGAGCAACCATAAAGAATTGAAAGTGCAAAGAACACATATATTTTATTGTGAGAGCTATTTTTTTGGAGTAGATAAAAGAAAATAAGCGAGCACAATACAAAGAACATTCCGGCGTGAACCCATTTGTCGAAGGCAAGCATTTCTAAAAAGTTGAAAGAAGGAATGTGTTGCCCCGGCATAGAGCATAAACCCAAAATAATAAGTGCCCAAATAACAGAAAGCGAAAGAGAATATTTAAGTATAAATTTATGCATTCATAAAAAACCCTCCCGGGGTTTGCGGGAGGGTTTGAGATCTTATTTGCTTTTGAATTAAGCGCCTATTAAAGCTTTGTATGCGTTTACATCTAATAAACCGGCCACTTCAGAAGCATTGGTTAATTTTATTTTTATCATCCAACCTTTTCCATAAGGGTCTTGGTTAACGCTTTCAGGTGCGCTATCGATATCTTTATTCATTTCTAATACTTCTCCGCTTACCGGCATAAAAAGATCGCTCACTGTTTTCACCGCTTCAACGGTTCCAAATACAGCGTCTTTGTCAACTGATTCGCCAATGGTGTTTATATCTACGTAAACAATATCGCCCAATTCTTTTTGAGCAAAATCAGTGATACCAATTGTGGCTTTATCGCCTTCTATTTTGATCCACTCGTGATCTTTAGTGTATTTTAGGTCTGCAGGAAAATTCATATTTCTTAATTTTTGAACTACAAATGTATAAGTTTGTTTACAATTTGCAAATGTTTTTAGAGATGGTTTCTCATGATAAGCTCAACATATCGCCAACCACAAAGGTACTACCGCCTACAAAGATAAGATCGCCCTTTTTATAGGCTTTTTTAGCGGCTTTAAGGCCCGATTCAACGGTTTGGAAGGCCTCGCCTTTGAGCTTGAATTGAGAGGCGTTTTTTTGTAATTCGTCGCTTTCTAAGGCACGCGGAACGGATGCTTTTACAAAATAGTAAGTAGCAGTATTAGGAAGTAGTTGTAAAATTTTATCTATGTCTTTATCGTTTACCGTTCCAACTACTATGTGCAAATTTTTGTATTTATAACGATCCAAATTTTCGAGCACTTGTTTAATGCCGTCAACATTATGTCCGGTATCGGCAATGATCAAAGGGTCGTCAGATATGGTTTGCCAACGGCCTTTTAGTTTGGTGAGTTTTACAACTGTACTTAACGCTTTTTTTACTTCTTTTTTTTCAATGATGAATCCTTCATCTATCAATACCTCAACAGTATTCAATACACCAAGTAAATTTTTTAATTGATATTTTCCTGTAAGATCTAATTTGTAAGTATCGGTGGCATTTGTTTTTTTATCCAGCACATCGCACTCTAAAAAATTGTTATCGTGTTTATGATTGCTTATTTTAAAACGTTTATCTGCAAATTGAATTGGCGCGCGAAGTTCGTTGGCTTTTGCTGTAAATACAGGGTAGATATCGGTTTGTTGTTCGCTTATGACAACAGGAATTTTTGTTTTAATGATGCCTGCTTTTTCTCCGGCTATTTTTTGTAACGAATCGCCAAGTAAATTCATATGATCGTAACCAATGTTTGTTATCAGCGAAACAACCGGTGTAATGATATTTGTTGAATCTAATCTCCCGCCTAAACCAACTTCGATCACTGCAACATCTACTTCTTGTTTTACAAAATAACTAAATGCTAAGCCAACGGTCCACTCAAAAAAACTTGGCTCGATCGTTTCGAAATCTGTTTTGTATTTTTCCACAAAATCAACGATCTCTTCCTTAGCTATCATTTTACCATTGATGGTAATACGTTCTCTAAAATCAATTAAATGTGGCGATGTGTACAAACCAACTTTATAACCTGCTTGTTGCAAAATAGCGGCGAGCATATGGCTGCTACTTCCTTTTCCATTAGTTCCGGCAACATGAATGCATTTTAATTTTTTGTGAGGATCGCCTAAAAGCGTTGCAATTTTGTAGGTATTATCCAGATTGGGTTTGTAGGCAACTGCGCCTATGCGTTGGAACATGGGCAAACGAGAGAAAAGATAGTCTAACGTTTGTTGATAGGTCATTTTATTCAAAGGCAAATATAATGGTAATTGTTCCATGTTGTTCAGGAACTTTGCCATCAATATTGAACTTTGTTGCCATGGCAGCTTGACGTGCTTTAGCTTTTAATAAGGCACTAGAGGTTGTTGTGCCGCGGCCGTTTGGATCAGCCTCTGTAACATTTCCTTCGCTGTCTACAGTAATATTCACCACTACTTTACCTTCGTCTTTGGTGTCTTTCGGAAGAGTAGGGGGCTTAATGAATGATCTTCCTGCTAAGGAGAATTTATAATTACTCCCTGTTCCGGGACCTGAGCCTGGGCCATTTCCGGGACCATCACCAGTTCCGTTTCCTCCGCCTGTTCCTCCGCCGGTGCCACCATTACCATTTCCATTTGGATTTCCATTGGGGTCACCTTGTTGTCCCGCTTCTTTATTATCGCCAATACCGCCACCAGGTTTTCCAGTGTTCTTTTTAAATTTCAAAGCTAGTTTTTCAGCTTCAGTAAGTTCTTTTACTACAGGTTTGATCACAACCGTATTGTTTTTTACATCGGTCTTGGTTTCTTTTTCGGGCTCATCTTTTTTAATTTCTTCTTTAACGCTTACATCGCTTTTATCATCCGATAGCAATTCTTCTTTCGCCGCATCTTCACTTACTACAACACTGGGCGCTGCACCAATTTGGTTATAGTCAATATTATCATTTCCGGCGTCGGTCATACCCAAAGCCATTTCCATTCCGCCACCACCGCCTTCCGATTGTGGAAAAGGAGGATTTGGCGTAATTAATTTATAGAGAATGAGAAACAATAATAACAAACCAAATACAAGCACCGCAATAGTGCCCGAGATGGTTCTGTTCTTTATTTCCTCTTGTCTTGTTAGGTACATTTTATTTTCCGTTACTTGCGGTGGTTGCTAAAACTGTTTTGCATTTTAATTTATTGCAAATGGTCATAATGTCAACTTGATCTTGAATAGTTAAATTTTTATCCAAGTGCATTACAACTGTTGGTTCGGCTTGTTGTGCCGAAAATTTGCTGATCTCTTGCTCCAAAATTCCAAAATCAACTTCAACACTATTCACAAAAAATTTACGATCCTTTGAAACAGCCACGTGAATTGGCTTGGCGTTATTATCTATTGTCTCCTTTGATTTAGCATTTGGCAAATTCACTTTAATTGCGTTTGGACTTACCATGGTAGATAATATCAAAAAGAAAAGCAAGAGAAAGAACATGATATCATTTAATGAATCGGTGCTTACTTCTGCGTCTCTATGCTGTTTGCGTAATCCCATGTTATTTATTTAGATGCTTAAATATTGAATTTCCACACTTATTTGCTTGGCTCGTTAAGCATATCCAAAAACTGGATCTGCGTATCTTCCATGCGATGTGCAAGTTTGTCGATGCGTGCATTTATGATGTGGTAAGCCACAAAGGCAATTAAACCAACAACTAAACCTGAAGCAGAGCTAACCATTTTTTGGTAAAGACCTGTTGAGATAACTTCGATCTCTACTGTTTTAGATAAGGAAATATCATAGAAGATCTTAATAACTCCAATAATGGTTCCAACGAAACCAAACATAGGTGCAATACGGCCTGTGATATTCAATACATTTAAATTCTTTTCTAGTTTGGCAATTTCATTAGAACCGCTTTTGTTCATCGCTTCACGAATTTCTGCTACGGGTTGTCCCACACGAGAAACGCCTTGTTCGATCATTAACGATTCAGGTGTATTTAAATTTTTGCAAAATGCTCTTGCATTAGAAATATCACCTTTGTGGATCATGTCTTTAAGTGATGCAACAAGCGTTGGCAATTTTTTATTTGCTTTTGAAAGCACGATCAAACGCTCTGCAACAATGTAGATGGTTGCTAAAAGCAATAAACCTAAAGCGATCATGATGGGCAAAGAACCTTTCATCACCATATCGATGAGCGAGATCTTTGTTTCAGTGATCACTTCAGGCCCTACGGCCTCTGTGATACCGGTTGGAATATTACTCGCGGCAAGTGAGTCGGTTTTTTCGGCCATGTTAACTACAGCCGCGCCTGTTTGTAAAATGAAATGAAGCATGATTTAATTTATATTTACGAATTTACACTTAAAGAAAACTAGTAAATGTTTGGCTTCATATGCTTTTAAACAGTGGTTTGTTGATTATAACACCATATTGGCTAAAGGATACAGCCTTTTTAGCCACAAAGACGCAAAGGCACGAAGAAAATGTAATATAGTTGTAACCACCAAGGCACGGAGACACGGTTCTTTGTGGTTAAAAAACAGCAAACGGTGATCAAACATAACTTTGTGTGTTCGCGCCTTTGTGGCTATAGATCATGCAAAATAAAAAAGCCGCCTGAATGGAGGGCGGCCTTTTTGTCCAATAAAATTAAACACTAACCTAATTTAAACTTGATTGGAATTTGATAATATGTTTTTACAGGTTTACCTTGTACTTTACCCGGTGATTTAAATTTTGGGATCATTTTTACTACGCGCATTGCCTCATCGTCTAAGCCGTAACCTAAATTATTTTGCAATAGGATGTTTGATACTTTACCACTTTCATCCACCACAAATTTTACATAAAGTGTTCCTTGTTTGCCAACATCAGCGGCCGGACCCGGATAAACCAAATGTTTTTTAATAAAAGCTAGTAATGCAGCATGTCCCCCTTCAAATTCAGGGCTTTCGTCAACAAAAATGTTTGGACCATCATTATTCCCGCCGCCACCAGATGTATTTGTATTGGATCCGCTACCAGTTAAAGAAGGGGTTCCGCTTCCTGTTCCTGCTGTAGTTGCAGTGTTTGTTGGTTGTGGATCGGTATTAACTGTTTGTTTGGTTGTATCAGTTGTATGTTCATTTATCAATGTAGCTGTTTCAGATGAAGTTGTTGAACCGCCCTCGCTTCTATCTACGGGTTGATCTGGAACTTTTGGTGGATCTATTTTACATACGATCACACGTACAGTTGTATCTTGCTCTAAAACTATATCATTAATGGTTGGTTTTATAGGACTATCTTTTAACCAGTGTGCTAAACCTGCACTTGTAGCTACAGTAACAAACACAATAAATAATGAGCGGAACAATGTGCTTCCGTATGCCGAGCGAAGAGCGTAAGCACCGTAACTTTTATTTCTTTTAGCAAAAATAATGTCTAACATTTTTTGCTCGTTGTTGATGATTTTCATAGTGTAGGTTTTTTTAAGGTTTATGATCTACTTCTGATATTATGATATAAAATTAGGCCGGATTCCATACGTTTTTTTAAACCTTTGTAAAACTGGCATATCTGCCTTGGCAAGTGGCGGTCTATTTGAGGGAATTGGAGGGGTGTACAGGTCTTGAAAAGCCTTTTATTAGCTAGGGAGGCATAAAAAAACCCCATCATTTCTGATGGGGTTTTGTATTGAATTCAATATGAATTACTTCTTCTCTTGCTGTGCTTCAAGGGTTATTTCAACCTTTACATCTTCAGTAGCTCCGCCACCGCCAATTCCAAAGGCATCACGGTTGATCGATAATTCTCCTTCAAAACCCGTGATCACAACTTTTCTGTTCACTTCTTTTCCTTTATCGTCAACATAGTTTTCTTCGATCTCGTTACTTCCAATATACTTAAAAGCCATCTCTACATCTTTAGTTATACCTTTCATCGTTAATTTTCCTTTTGCAGTATAAGGGTACATACTATTTCCTTCGTTCTTAACGATCTCTGACGCTTCAAATATTGCTGTTTTAAATTTCGGAACATTAAAGAATTTCTCCTTGTTCTTCAAATGTTCATCCCGCGTATCGTTTTGTGTTTTCAATGATGTCATGTCTAAGCGGGCATAGATCTTTGAGCCGTTAGCATTATCAAAGTGGACATAACCGCTGTCGATCAAAATAGTTCCTTTAGTATAAGTGATGATATGCATCACGCTAAAGTCAACTGAGCTGTGTGCACCGTCAACAACATATAAACCTTTTACTTCGTCAAGGCTTTTTGTGTTCGCGGCCATAGCGCTATCAGCCTGCTCTTTTGAGGAAAAGGTCATTTCTTCGCCATTAATATTTAAAACAACAACTTCTTTGCTTATTATTTGTTCGCCATGACTTGCGTCTGTTCTAACAACAGCAATATAAGGTGCAATAACTAATGATACGATGCTCATTAATTTAATTAAGATGTTCATCGAAGGACCGGAAGTGTCTTTAAATGGATCACCTACTGTATCACCAGTTACAGATGCTTTGTGTGGTTCTGATTTTTTGTAGAACATCTCGCCATTGATCATCACGCCTTTTTCAAATGATTTTTTGGCGTTATCCCAAGCACCACCTGCGTTACTTTGGAAAATTCCCATTAATACACCACTAACTGTAACACCTGCTAATAAACCTCCTAATACTTCAGGACCAAAAATAAATCCAACAATTACAGGGGTAATTAATGCAATAGCACCCGGCATCATCATTTCGCGAATAGATGCTTTTGTAGAAATGGCTACACATTTTTCGTATTCAGGTTTTGCTTTGTATTCCATGATGCCCGGAATTTCGCGGAATTGGCGACGAACTTCTTGTACCATGTCCATTGCAGCTTTACCAACCGCTTGAATACATAATGCCGAGAAAATGAATGGGATCATTCCACCCACAAATAAACCTGCTAATACAGGCGCTTTGTAAATATCAATTGCAGAAATTCCTGCGATACCTACAAACGCTGCAAACAATGCTAACGATGTTAATGCTGCAGAAGCAATAGCAAAACCTTTTCCGGTTGCCGCTGTTGTATTTCCTACTGCATCTAAATTATCTGTACGTTCGCGAACTTCCGGAGGTAATTGACTCATCTCTGCAATACCACCAGCGTTATCAGCAATTGGCCCGAAAGCGTCAATTGCTAATTGCATAGCTGTAGTTGCCATCATACCTGCTGCTGCAATTGCAACACCATATAATCCTGCGCAATAATAAGAGCCCATGATACCCGCAGCCAAAGTTAAAATTGGAATAACAGTTGATTTCATACCTACAGATAAACCACCAATGATATTTGTGGCATGACCTGTAGACGATTGTTGAATAATTGATAATACAGGTTTTTTACCCATTGCCGTATAATACTCGGTAACAATACTCATAATAGCACCTACAACGGTACCAACTAATATAGCTAAGAAAACGCCCATTTTATTAAAGTGTGTATCGCGTAAAACGATCTCACCTTCGGGTAACATCCAGTTAACAACAAAATAAGAAGCGATCACAGTTAAGACCATTGACGACCAGTTACCCATGTTTAGCGCGTTCTGCACATTTGATTTTTCATCTTTAATAGTAACAAACCAAGTTCCTACAATTGAGAAAAGAATTCCTAAACCACAAATTACCATTGGTAATAATATTGGCGACATACCGCCGAAATTATCTTTCAAAGTAATTTCTTGTCCTAATACCATGGTTGCTAAAATTGTTGCAACGTACGAACCAAAAAGATCGGCACCCATTCCGGCAACGTCTCCTACGTTATCACCAACGTTATCGGCAATAGTTGCAGGATTACGAACATCATCTTCAGGAATTCCTGCTTCAACTTTACCTACAAGATCAGCGCCAACGTCGGCAGCCTTTGTATATATACCACCACCAACACGTGCAAATAATGCAATTGATTCGGCCCCTAAAGAAAATCCTGTTAATACTTCAATAGCAGTTTTTACCTGATCAGCACCAAGGTTGCTGAACATTGCTAAAAATGCAATGAATAAACCACCTAAACCTAATACTGCTAAACCTGCAACACCTAAGCCCATTACAGTTCCACCGGTAAACGAAACTTTTAATGCTTGTTTTAAACTTGTACGAGCTGCTTGTGTGGTACGAACGTTAGCTTTTGTTGCTACTTTCATTCCAATATATCCTGCTGTTGCAGAAAAAACTGCACCAATGATAAATGCAACAGAAATAATCCAGCTTGAATGGATATGTATACCGTTCACTTCATGAATTGTTCCTGAATACGCTAATAAAGCGGCAGCAAACACAACAAAGACGCTCAACACTTTCCATTCGGCCTTTAAAAATGCCATAGCACCATCGGCAATATATCCGGCCAATTCCTGCATGTTCTTTTCACCTGCATCTTGTTTACTAACCCAGGCCGATTTTATGGCCATTACAATTAATCCAACTATCCCAAGTACGGGAACTAAATAAATGATACTCTCGTTCATATTCTTACTATTTATAGGGGTGCAAAAATAACAATTTAGTCGGAAATAAAAAAACTGTAACAGGCTGAAAATCAATAAAAAGGCAAAATTCAAATGAAAATGGTCGAATTTATTTACTTCTTCATTTTAAGGGGTGTTTTAAGAGGATTTATTTGTCGAGATTAGACAGAAAAAAAGGATGAAAAAATTTCTTATCGCTTGCTTTTGTGCTTTAAACGTAGTAGGCATTAACGCACAAACGCTTCAGTTAGAGTGGGGGCCTGAATTAGTTAGGCCGCGAAAAACTGATATTGGTGGCTTGATCGGTTGTGATAAGAACTCTTTTTATTGCGTGAGGAATGTACATTCATTTTTTAGTGTGAGAACCGGCGCTATAGAAAAGTATTCAAAAAAAACAATGACACTTGAATATGTAAAGGAATTTAAGATGCCTGAAGTAAATGGAAAGGAATTGCAGTATGAAGATATGTTTATTTTAAATGGGCAGATCCTTGTTTTTTCATCGGCATATTTTGGCGATCAAAATAAAAAGATAGCATACGTACAAAAAATAAATACCAATGATGGTAGTTTAGCCGGTTCGCCAAAAGAGATCGACCAGATCGTAGCAGATAAAAAACGCAATAGTGGATCGTTCAGTTTTATTGTGTCAAACGACAGTACAAAGATCTTGATCGCGCGTAATGACCCTTATGAAAAATACGCGAATGAAAAATTCTCTTACAAGTTATTAGATGGTAATACTAATGTACTTTGGTCGGCTTCTTTAGAATTACCATACAAAGACAAGAATTTTTCTATCAGCAATTATCGTGTTGATAATTCGGGCAAAGTATTCATGCTGGCAAAAGTGTTGAAAGAGAAAGAAGATAGAGAGCGAAAAAAGCCGATCTATACTTTCAACTTGATCTCTTATAACAATGCTACAAAATCGTTAAAGGAAATGCAAATTACCTTGGGTGACAAATACATTAGTGATGTTAGTTTTGCTATAACACCGAAAGGGAATATTGCTATAGGCGGATTTTATTCGAATAAGAGTGCCGCGGGTTTAGCCGGCTCATTTTTTATGTCGATCGACAAGGAAAAGAATCAAGAGCTTTCAAAAGGAACAAAAGATTTCTCAACCGATTTTTTAACGGAGTTCATGTCGGCTCGCCGCGCTGATAAACATAAAGAACTTTATAATTATAATATTGATTATTTAGTAAGTCAACCCAATGGTGGATTGATCATGGTGGCTGAGCAATTCTATATTAATGCAGTAACTACCTGTCAGCCTAAAGGTGGTTGTACAACAACGTATTATTATAATTATAATGATATCATAGTTGTGAATTTTAATCCGGATGCTTCTATTAAGTGGATAAAGCACATTCCAAAAACTCAAGTTTCTACAAACGACGGCGGATATCATTCATCGTATTCATTTGTAGTTACCGGTGATAAATTGAATTTTATCTATAACGATAATCCAAAGAATTTGAAACCGGATGCTGATCCAAGGCGGTCAAAGAACGGTATAAGTAGAAAAATGGTAACTGTGATCGTTGCGATGAATTTATCTGACGGAAACTTTAAAAAGACCGCCATGTTCTCGGCTAAAGAAGAGAAGATCTATACGCGCCCTAAGATCGCAATGCAGCTTTCTAAGAACCAGTCGTTGTTCTACGCTATTAAGCGCAAAAAATTCAAGTTTGGTATTATAACTTATTGATGGTAATAAATTATCATTCCCTTTTTTTGAGGGAATGATAAAACCTGTATCTTCATGTTCGAAATGGAGCATTTTGACTTGATAGTTATTGGAGGAGGCCCGAGCGGCTATGCCGGAGCCATGCGCGCGATCGATTTCGGAAAAAAAGTTCTCATTATTGAAAAGTTCAAATTAGGTGGCGCAGGCGTGTACGATGGGGTACTTGCTTCAAAAACTTTGTGGGAGCATGCTTTAAAAGTTCAGATTACTAAAGAATTGGTTCCAAATTTTATTCCCGATTTTAAGGATGTTTCCAGAATTGTGAATGAAGCTGTGTTTGAGCGCAAAACGCAAATGACGGTTCACTTGCAGTTCCTACAAAAACAAAGAAGCAATTTGATGTTCTATGAAAGAGGCACAGCTTATATTTTAGATAAACATACCGTTCGAATCACTAAGGAAGACGGCACATCAAAAGAAGTAAAGACCGATCATGTTTTAATTTGTTCAGGAAGCAGTCCGCGCAAACCGGCTAACATTGCAGTTGATGAAAAAACCATTATGACAAGTAACGGCATTCGTAATCTAACTCGTTTTCCAAAAAGCATGGTGGTATTAGGTGCAGGAGTTATTGGTTGTGAGTTTGCAACAATTTTTTCGCTTTTAGGTAATACAAAAGTATCATTGATAGATAAAGCGGATCGTATTTTGCCTTTTGAAGACAAGGACATCACCGATATCATTAGTAGAAATCTAGAATCTCATGGTTGCCTTTTGCATCACGGCGCAAGTTTGGTGCGTATGGAAATTAAAAATGGTGGAGTAGAGTACGAGTTAAAATATAAGGATGGTAAAACAGAAGTATTTCAAGTAGAAAAAGCCTTAGTGAGTATAGGAAGGGAAGCGAATGTGAATGGCTTGGGCTTGGAAAATGCGGGCGTAAAATTAAACGAGCGCGGGTGCATTTGGGATGATGATACGCAAACCAATATCAGTAATATTTATGTAGCAGGAGATGTAACAACCGAAGTTGCCCTTGTAAATGTTGGCGAGCGCGAAGCGCGTCATGCTGTGGTAAGAATGTTTGGCCCTATTGTGAAACCTTTATCTTACAAAAATATTTCTACCATCATGTTCCTTAATCCCGAAGTTGCGGCGGTTGGAATGAATGAGCAGGAATTGGTAGCAAAGGGAATTCCACATAAGGTTGTGAAATTAGATTATGCTACAAACGCAAGAGCCATTGCCATGCGAAAAACGGTTGGTTTTTTTAAGATCATTGTTACCAACGATAATGCGATGAGAATTTTAGGAATGCGCGCAGTTGGAGAGCATGCAAGTTCGGCCATTCAAGCTGTTGCTTATTTAATTCACACCAACCAAGGAATTCGTGAGTTGGCAGATATGATGCATCCTCATCCAAGCATTATTGAAGGTGTTCAAGAATGTTTGCGCATGCTATTGAATAAATCTATTTACAAACCTTATGTGTTCAAAGATCGACTTAAATGTTACGTATGCGAAAACGGCGTTTGCACACCTATAGAACAATTAGTGTAAAATGAGTTTAACTATGCTCATAGCGTTGATCGCATTAAATGTTTGCCATTGGGCGGCCGATTTTACGCACTTAAGTACCGATTGGATGTTGAATGCAAAAAGATATGGAAAGCCTTTGTATCCTATTTTTATTCATGCATTAGTGCACGCACTTTTATTTTTTACAACGGTTTGGATCTTGTATGATCTTGATAAAGCAATTTTTGCAGGAGGATTTCAATTGATCACACATTTTATGATCGATCTTATAAAGGGAAAGATCAGTTTCTGGTTCAAAAAGTTAGAGGATCCAAGTAATAAGTACCATTGGTGGGTGTTTGGTGCCGATCAATTCATGCATCATTTGGTGATCATCTTAACTGTTTACTTTATTTCCTAAGAAAACTGAATAATGAATTTAGTGCCATTATTCCTTACAATTTCGAGTTTCCCATTTAATTGCTCTAAAAGGGATTGAACTAATTGCATTCCAAGGGTTTTTGATTCAGAATATATACTTTCCGGCATTCCTACCCCATTGTCTAAAACAATGAGTTCATAAAGATAAGGTTGACCTGAAATGGCGCTCAATTTTATTTTTATTTTACCAGAACTTTGGGTGGGGAAGGCATATTTATAAGCGTTCGATAGTAATTCATTTATTATTAAACCACACGGAATGGCTTTGTCGATGTCTATTCGTTTTGTTTTAATATCAATTGCTAATTCAACATCAATATTTTTATTGATACTATATGTTTGCGAAATGTATTTAACAAGTTCATTTAGGTAATCATCGGCTTTCACATTGTTGAAATTCTTTGTTTGATAAAGAAGTTCATGAATAATAGCCATTGATTTTATTCTACCAATACTTTCGCGATATTTTTCTTTAGCTTTAACATCTTCTATAGTGTCGGCCTGAAGATTTAAGAGGCTTGAAATTATCTGAAGGTTATTCTTAACGCGATGATGGATCTCTTTTAGCAAAATTTCTTTTTCTTCTAACGTATGTTGAATTCGCTCTTCTGAGATCTTTCTTTCGGTGATGTTCCTTAATATACTTCTAGTGGCTACTAGCTTACCATTTTCCTTTTTTAGGCTTATATTTCCTTCTAATAAAACAGTTCGTTTATTTTTTGTGAGCATGCCTAGTTCGAATTTATCAACTTTCTGTAGTTTTCCTTCCGAAATCTCTTTCATCATTGATGTGCAATGGCTGTGGTAGGAATGGTGGATAAAATCAAAAATATTCCTATCCTCTAATTCAGCGTCAGAATATCCAAGGGTTTTTTTCCAAGCGCTATTCACAAAAAGTATTTTTCCGGTCATATCAACGCTCTGAATAAGATCTGTAGCGTGTTCTAATAGATCACGGTAACGCTCTTCGCTTGCTTTAAGTTCTTCTTTCGCTTTTTTTCGCTCAAGGAATTTAGGAATAACTAATTTTTTAATAGTCTTTTTTTCTCGTTTAAGATATTCTTCTATCCTACTTGGAGGAGCCATAATAAAAGAGCACTCTTTATCACCCTTTGCTCGGCAAGTAATTTCAACAGCCGTTAATGGAATGCCAAAACTAGCTTCACACCAGCCGCTTGAATAACCTGAATTCATGATGCAAACCGGAAAACTAGATTTCTTTTTTAATTTGATCCACGAATCGGCCTCAAATGAAAATGGATGATTGTATTTAAGGAAGAAGTTGCCGTCAGGGCTGGGGTTGCTGTCAGTAGAAATATCTACAGATGCCCATCCTGTATAGGCAAAATGCACCGGCCCGGCAGACAGTTTGCTTATTGGGTCTTTTAACTTTAGTTTTTTATGAAAGCTTAAAGCGTCTTCGTGACCAAGTACGTGAGCCACGTCGAACAAGATGTTTTTACCAATATTTATTGCCTCTTCTTCACCTCTTTCTTTGTATAGATTTTTAATTGAATTTAGAAATTCGTAAGATAGTGCAGAAGCTCTCAATAGAACGTAGCGTTCTTTGTCGATATCGATTGTGCCTTTTGATGGATTGAATTTTAAACCTTTAAAATAGCTACCTACTATTTTTTCAGCAGTATTGAATATTGGGGCAAAGGCTTCCGGAACCTTTACGGTGTGTTTTACTTCTTCTTCAAAAAGTTTTTCCTTTAAGGCGTTGTTTTCTTTTTTTA
>JAGPDW010000056.1:0-16034 GCA_018057345.1 Bacteroidia bacterium
CAGTGGTTGCATGTTAATTTATTTTAACTAAATAGGTAGTTTCTATTTGTAAATATATTACTATATTAGCAAGTAGAAAACAAATTTGTATGATGAGTTTTAAGCCCCTTTCTAAATTTTACTTCACCATTTTATTGACATCTATTTCTTTTTTCGGTTTAGCTCAAACTAAAGAAAAAGACCCGCTAAATAAACGTGTTTTTAACATGAGCTTAGCCGAGATGAAAGATGGTGTTGCTCAAAAGAAATTACTGAAAGACGTAATGGAATTTAAGAACGGGAAACTGTTCAGTGAATTATTAAATGAGAAATTTGGTTATAAGTGGATCAAGTATAGAATAGAGAAAGATTCGATCTTTACCGATTCAACTGATACTGAAGTGCGCTATTTACAAATTGAAGCAAGTGCTACAGATGAATCCAATCAAACGGTGATGATATCTTTAATTCAACTTGAGTGGGATCTAGATGGAACTTATAAGATAACAAAGAACGATAAGCTTAAAAAACATTTTGATGTTACCGGCCGTGAAAAAGGTGGTAAGCCTAAAAAGGATAAGAAAAATCCCCCTGATAAAATGAGAATGGAAGGCGAAGAGCCTCCTCAGAAAAAAGAATAGAACTCTTAAAGTTTGTGAAAAAGATCCCGATAAACAACGGGATCTTTTTTTTTAGAAGAATATTTTGAATTTTACATCGTAAATTAGCGTATGAACACATTGGCAAAAAATCTGAAAATAGCTACAACATTTATTTCAGCTGTCTTTTTTATAAGTGCTTGTGCACAAAACAATCAAAGCGATACAAAGAACATGGAGACAAAAAACGAAAGTGTAAAACCTATTACAGGTTCTGGCGCTAATATTGATACTGCCACCTTAGGTGCCGGATGTTTTTGGTGCGTAGAAGCCGTTTTTCAGCGTTTAGAAGGCGTATTAACTGTAGAAAGCGGTTATAGTGGTGGTACAGTTAAAAATCCGGCTTACCGTGAAGTTTGCAACGGCACCACCGGACATGCGGAAGTTGCGCGCATAACTTACGATAAAAGTAAATTAAGCTTTGATGAATTATTAGAAGTGTTTTGGAAAACTCACGATCCAACAACATTGAATTACCAAGGCAATGATCATGGAACTCAATACCGTTCGGTTGTTTTTTACCATAATGAAGAACAAAAAAAATTAGCAGAAAAATACAAAACTGAAATAAACGCATCAGGAGCTTATCCAAATCCTATTGTAACTGAAATTAGCCCTGCAAAAGAATTTTACAAGGCCGAAGATTACCATCAAAATTACTTTAACCAAAATGGACAAGAGCAGTATTGCAAATATGTGATCCAACCTAAGGTTGAGAAATTCGAAAAGATATTTAAGAGTAAGATGAAGAAATAGTTCTCGTTACGTCTCGGCTAAGCCGAGACTACTCGAACTGACATCGGTGAAAAAAGTTCTCGATACGGACTCGTTCCTCGTCCTACTCGAACTTACATCCAAATCGATTTCGTAAGCTTTGTCATTTCGAGTGATTTTTGCCTGCCTCTTGCAAAAATCGTATCGAGAAATGACATGAAACAAAAAGCCTCAGAGATCTCTGAGGCTTTTTTATTGTTTACTTTTTTATTACGAAGCTAAAACTTGCCTTGAAATAACAATTCGCTGCACTTCACTTGTACCTTCGTAGATCTGCGTAATTTTTGCATCGCGCATTAAACGCTCCACATGATATTCTTTCACATAACCGTATCCACCGTGCACCTGAACAGCTTCTGTAGTAACCCACATAGCGGTTTCGCTGGCAAACACTTTAGCCATGGCACTTTCTTTGTCAAAATTCAAATGTTGGTCTTTTAACCAAGCCGAACGATAAATTAATAAACGCGATGCTTCAATGCGTGTTGCCATATCGGCTAATTTAAATTGAATTATTTGGTGTTTGCTGATCTCTTTTCCAAATGCTTTTCTCTCTTTAGAATATTGCAATGCTAATTCATAAGCACCACTTGCAATTCCTAATGCTTGAGAGGCAATTCCAATACGTCCCCCGCTCAATACTTTCATGGCGAATTTAAATCCAAAACCTTCTTCGCCAATGCGATTTGCTTTTGGAACTTTTACATTCTCAAACATTAATGAATGCGTATCGCTGGCACGTATCCCCATTTTATTCTCTTTTGGTCCTATTACAAAACCAGGCGTTCCTTTTTCAATGATCAAACAATTAATTCCTTTATGCCCTGCCTCTTTATTTGTTTGCACCATTACTAAATAAACTGACGCGCTGTTTCCATTGGTGATCCAGTTCTTAGTTCCATTAACCACATAATGATCTCCTGCATCAATTCCCGTTGTGCGTTGAGAAGTAGCATCACTTCCCGCTTCAGGCTCGCTTAAGCAAAATGCTCCAATGATCTCGCCCTTTGCTAAACGCACTAAATATTTCTGTTTTTGTTCTTCTGTTCCATATTGCTCAAGCCCCCAACACACCAGAGAGTTGTTTACACTCATAATAACGCTGCAACTTGCATCCACTTTAGATATTTCCTCCATGGCCAATACGTATGAAATGGCATCCATACCGCCTCCACCGTACTTAGGATCAACCATCATGCCTAAAAATCCCATTTCGCCCATTCTTTTTACCTGCTCTGCTGGGAACTTCTGGTGCTCATCACGCTCAATAACCCCCGGTTTTAA
Source organism: Bacteroidia bacterium (assembly GCA_018057345.1). Lineage (GTDB taxonomy): Bacteria > Bacteroidota > Bacteroidia > B-17B0 > Aurantibacillaceae > Aurantibacillus. The sequence goes on from JAGPDW010000056.1 coordinate 2,697, forward strand.
TTCATTCTGCGCAAATTCTCTTGCCGCCTTCTGGATCATTAAATGCTCTTCACTTAAATCAAAATGCATAGGTCGTTGTTTTAAAGTTTTTACTAAATTTACTGAGGTACAAATATAAGAGTACTAGCTCATTTTACAAGTAATTTTAAGCAATTATTAATTGACAAAAACCAAACAAATACACACTCTTACGGGTCTCATGAGCGGCACATCCCTTGATGGTTTGGACATTGCACTTTGCAGGTTCAAAAAGGCAAATAAATGCTATAAGTTCAAGGTTTTGGCAGCTCAAACCATCCCCTATTCCGCTACTTTAAAAAATAAGCTCAAAAAAGCGTATGTCTCAAAAGCGGTTGATCTTGTAAAATTGGATCATGAATTTGGGAGCTATTTGGGAGAAAGCGTGAATAAATTCCTTAAAGCAAATAAATTAAAAGCTGATGCGATCTCTTCACACGGACATACTATTTTTCATCAACCAAAATTAGGATACACCACGCAAATTGGTTGCGGCGCGAGCATTGCAGCAGCAACAAAAACAACAACCGTTTGTGATCTACGTAGTTTAGATGTGGCTTTAAAAGGACAAGGCGCGCCTTTAGTGCCAATTGGCGATAAATTATTGTTCTCTAAATACGATTCGTGTTTGAATCTTGGTGGTATTGCCAACATTTCATTTGATAAAAAAGGAGAACGCATTGCATTTGATATTTGCATTTGCAATATGATCTTAAATTTTTTGGCGGAGAAAAAAGGAAAAGCATTTGATACAAATGGTAAACTTGCAGCAAGTGGAAAAGTAAATAAAGATCTTTTGAAAAAACTAAATGCCTTGCCTTATTACAAAATAAAAGGAAGTAGATCATTAAGTTTTGAAGACTTTGAAAAACAATTCTTACCTTTTTTGAGGATCAAAACAACAACTAACGATCTATTAGCAACCTTTACTGAGCATATTGCTCAACAAATTGCGCATATTCTAAATGTCAATAAGCTCCAAACAGTTCTTATTACAGGTGGTGGGACGTTTAACACCCATTTGATCGCGTTAATTAAACAAAAAACCAAATGTAAAGTTGTTATTCCCACTAAAACAATCGTTAACTTTAAAGAAGCTATCATTTTTGCATTCTTAGGATATTTAAGATTGCATCATAAAACAAATACCTTGAAAACAGTTACAGGAGCTAGTGCAAATAGTATTGGTGGCGCCGTTTATTTAATGACTTAGTTTGAAAAAAGTATTATCCATATTTATCCTATTTTCTTTAAGCGTAACTTGTTTTGCTCAACTCTCTACATTTAAAAAAAATAATAAGTTTGGATTTGCAAAAGATGGTATTGAGCTTTCTCCTCCAATTTACGATACCATCCTTCCGTTTGATTCTACCAAGAAAATTTGCATGGCCTGTGTAAAATCACAAAAGCCCGCCAACAAATTCATTAAAACAAACAATATGATCATGGTTTGCAAGTACGTGAACGATAAGAATGAAAGTTTGGTGCTAAAAGTAAAAAATGATACAGTCAACTATTTTGCACTTCATAAAAAAGCATTTGATTATTATACGCAATACAAAGACTACTTAGTTGTGAGTGCTCGCGATAAAAAATATGTGGTAGATAAACAATTCAAACAAATAACATTTGCTGGTTACGACGAGATCATTCCTTCCTCTATTAAACATCATTTTATTGTGGAGAATAAAACATTGGGCGCTTCGTATTTTAATGGGGTAATTGATAAAGACGAAAAACAGGTTGTACCAATGGAATACACGCACATTAAATCGAACCCGTTTGATACACTTTTCATTTGTTGTACTGCTCAAATAAAATTAAATGGCAGTGATGATGTATTGGATATTACCGGAAAAAAAGTACAAACTTTTAACCGCCATATTGATAATGCCAGTAAGAATTTTGTGATCCACCGCGTTTTTGAACCATATGAATATTATATCATACACGACCTTCACACCAAAAAAGAAAAAATAATAAATGCTGAAGACATTACTTACCTTGGAAATGATAATGTGAATATCAAAATAAAAGGCAAATACTTTAAAACAAGCCTTTTTAAATTGGATGAACTTAAAATACTGAACGAATGACAAAGATAAGAGTAGCTATAAATGGATTTGGCCGTATTGGTCGCGTTTACTTACGCAATGCCATTAAAGATCCAAACATTGAAATTGTTGCCATCAACGATATCACCGATGCCGAAACATTGGCGCATTTATTAAAATACGATTCGGTTCACCGCGCTTTTGATGGAACTGTAAAAGCAGGGAAAGACTTTATTGAAGTGAACGGAAAGAAAATTACGATCACCGCTTCCAAAGATCCGGCTACCTTGCCTTGGAAACAAATGAATATTGATCTGGTAATAGAATCAACCGGATTTTTTACCGACGAAGCGGGCGCAAGAAAACACATTACCGCGGGCGCAAAAAAAGTGATCATCTCTGCTCCTGCAAAAGATGACTCTACAAAATCAATTGTACTTGGAGTGAACGATCATATTTTAACTAAAGATGATGTGATCGTTTCTAATGCAAGTTGCACAACCAATTGCGCGGCGCCCATGCTAAAAGTGTTACAGCAATTTGGTATTGAAGATGCGTTCATTACCACAGTTCATTCTTACACAAACGATCAACGCATTCATGATGCGCCGCATAAAGATCTAAGAAGAGCTCGCGCAGCAGCTATGAGCATTATTCCAACCTCAACGGGTGCAGCAAAAGCGATCACAAAAATATTTCCTGAATTAGATGGAAAAATTGGAGGTTGCGGCATGCGCGTTCCTGTTCCTGATGGATCGCTAACGGATATAACAGCCGTACTCGAAACAATTCCTTCAGCTGCAGAAATAAATGCCGCATTTAAAAAAGCTTCTGAAACTTACTTAAAAGGAATTTTAGAATACACCGAAGATCCCATTGTTGGGGTAGATGTTATTGGAAATCCTCACAGCACTTTATTTGATGCTGAATTTACCAGCGTAGTAAATAATTTGGTGAAAGTAATTGCCTGGTACGATAATGAATGGGGCTATAGCAATCGTTTAGTGGAATTGACAAAGAGGATGTTTAGTTTTTAACTCCCTCTTCTTCCGCCGTTTTAATGTATTTATGAATTACCCCGTGTAAAAAATAAATTACCGGGATCAACGCAAGGGCTACCAGTAATTTAAATACATAACCCATCGCTGCATTATGTATGAATTCATCATAAGACCATTTTTTTGGCACCACAAATCCAATGTATTGTACAATGAACGTATCAAATAGTTGACTAATAACTGTACTTACTGTAGCTCGCACCCATATCATTTTACCCTTTGTAAGATTTCGGATCACCCAAAAGAAATAAACGTCAACCAACTGCGAAAAAAGAAAAGCAATAATGCTTCCAATAATTATCCATTGTGTTTGACCAAATACAGTTTTAAAAACATCATCACTTATTGGACTAAAAGGAGTTGCTTGAATATTTATTCCGATCGTGATCAATATAAAAGTATAGGAGATCAATCCAACAGTGATATAGGTCAATTTTCTTACGCCGCTTTTTCCGTAATACTCGTTAATGATATCCGTTAACAAAAAAACAACGGGCCATAAAATAATACCAATGCTTTGAGTAAATAATCCAAAGAATTGAACCAGCTTTCCTCCTATTAACTCTGCTACAATGGCGTTGGTAATAAAAAATCCGGCTAGGACAATGAAAACGATATCTTTTCTTTTGGAAAGATCCATTAATCAGCAGTCTTTGGATTGAAAAGAAAAAACATGCCAATGCACAAAGCAAAACTGATAGCGATATTTACAATTGCCCAAGTGGTATTTCCTTGCTTCATCAAAGTCGCAGTTTCGTAACTGAATGTTGAAAACGTACTTAAGCCTCCGCAAATTCCGGTGAGCAAAAACAATTTAAACGAAGGTGATTCTAATTTTACAGCAAAATATTTAAGTGCGACGGCAAAAATTAAACACGCAATAACGTTAGCTATTAATGTTGCAATTGGTAATGATATTGTAGAGCGCTGAAATAACAAACCCAGAAGATATCTTACAACACTTCCAAGACCTCCTCCAATAAATACTGCTAAAAAATTCATTATTTTAAACTCGATCGTCTTTGTTTTTCTTTCATGATCAGTCCAAGCTCGCGTCCTGTTTGTCCTTTTACACTTGTATTTTCTTGCGCGCGACGGATCAAATACGGTAATACTTCTTTAACCGGACCATAAGGCACATATTTTGCTACATTAAAATTACTTTGCGCTAAATTAAAGCTGATGTGATCGCTCATGCCAAGCAATTGCGAAAAATAAATGCGCTTATCACTATGCTCAACTTTTTTTGCATCCATCAACTCCACTAATTTTAAACTACTGGCTTCGTTATGTGTTCCGGCGCATAAAGCCATGCTTTCAATATTCTCAACACAAAATTCAACTGCCTTATCGTAATCAGCATCACTTGTTTCTTTATCCTTTTGAATGGGCGAGGTATAATTTTTTTCCTTAGCACGCTCACGTTCTTTTTCCATGTAAGCGCCACGCACTAATTTTGCCCCAACTTTATATCCTTTTTGTTTTGCTTCAGCTAATGAATCCTTTAAATACTGCAAACGATCATGTCTGTACATTTGATAGGTATTGTAAACGATCACTTTTGTTTTATTTATAGCCGCCATATTCTCGTTTGCAAGCTCATCAATGGCTATTTGGATCCAACTTTCTTCGGCATCAATAAAAATGGGTTGATCTCCATCCGCTGCTGCTTTACAAATAGTTTTTACGCGTTGTCTTACTTTTTCCCACTCCGTTTTTTCTTCTGCACTTAATGTTTCCTTCTCGGTTACTTTTCTTAGTAACTCAAAACGTGCTAAGCCGGTAACTTTAAATACACAGAAAGGAATATGGGTATGATCTTTTGCTTTTTTAATGGTATCGAGGGTCTCTTCTAGGCAATGATCAAAATCGGCTTCGCTTTCTTTGCCCTCAACACTATAATCTAATATGGTTCCAATGTTAAATTTACCGAGCTCCTGAATGGTTCGTTCGCAATCGTTAATATCCTCACCTCCTACAAACTGCTTAAAAATGGTGTTTTTTATGAGTCCTTTAAACCCCATATTAAGGGCCAAAGGCGTAACTTTTGCCCCAAATTTAACAAGCATAGGATTGCCTATTAATTTGAATAACCAGTACGATCTTTTCAACTCCGCATCAGTCTTGGCTTTAAAGGCTATTTGGGTATTATTAAAGGAAACCATCCTGCAAATATAATCACATAAAGTATTAAAAAAACCGACCTTTACGATATATTCTACCTGCCAAAAGGGTTTAATTAAATGAGCGTAAATTGTTAATAACTATTTATATGGATTCTCAATTAATCCTATATTTTTATTCCCATGTCAGTGCAATCACAAGAAGAAACAGAAAAGCTTTACTACACTATTAGTGAGGTTTCTCAACTTTTCGATATCAATGCCAGTACTATTCGTTTTTACGAAAAGGAGTTCAATTTAAAGCCTACCAAAAACAAAAAAGGCAACCGTTTATTTACCCGTAAGGATATTGAAAGTCTTTACAAAATTGTTGATCTTGTTAAAAGTAAAGGCTATACCCTTCAGGGCGCTAAAGAACAACTAAAGAAGTTCGATAAATCTAGCCAGGAAGAGGTAAAACAGCAGGTTATTGAGCGTTTGCTTAATATTAAGGCACAATTGCTCAAGATTAAGGATCAGCTTTAAAACACACACTATTTCCGGTATTTACACGTTTTTATCCTAAATTTGCCGGATTGATTCGCTTTGTTCAATATTTAACCCTTTCTATAGTCCTTATTTGCCTAGGCTTTGAGTTCACCTCTTGCAAAAAGGATAAAATAAGCACCAGCTCTTCTGATAAGCTGACTTTTTCGGCCGACTCGGTACTTTTTGATACCGTTTTTACAACCGTTGGTTCGAGTACCCGAAATATTAGAGTGATCAACAATAACAGCCAACGCATTAAGATCAGTAACATCTCCCTTTTAAAAGGTAATGGCTCGCAATTCATTATTAATGTTGATGGCGCAAAAGGAACCAGTTTTACAGATGTTGAAATTGCGGCGCATGATAGTCTTTATATTTTTATTCAAGTAAACGTTAATCCAACCAATGCAAACTCACCATTAATTATTTCTGATGCCATCAACTTTACGGTGAATGGAAATTTTCAACAAGTTATTTTGGAAGCGTGGGGACAAGATGCGTATTATCATCACCCAAATAATGCTATTAAGTTTTCCAACGGAACTTATTTACCGTATTCGTTGATCAGTAGCAATCCAAATGTAGATACCACTTGGAACAATGATAAACCACACGTTATTTACGGATGGTTAGTTGTAGATAGCGCACAAAAATTAACTATCAACGCAGGTGTACGCTTGTATTTTAATAACAAAGCGGGATTATGGGTTTATAGATACGGACAATTAAAAGTTAAGGGGGCTTTAGGAAATGAAGTTTTGTTTACACAAGCGCGTAGAGATCCTGAATACGCCGATGAGCCCGGACAATGGGATCGCATTTGGATAAATGAGGGAAGTGTAAATAATGAAATTGATTATGCCATAATAAAAAACGGATACATTGGTGTGCAAGCAGAATTACTAGGAAGCAATTTTAATGAACCCAAACGTTTGCGCATTACAAATACCACCATTCAAAACATGAGTAAATGGGGTTTGTATGGTTTTGCATTTAATATTTACGGTGGAAATAATGTAATAGGCAATTGCCAAGAGCATAGCGTAAATTTAGCGTTTGGCGGAAATTATAAATTCATTCATTGCACCTTTGCAAATTTTTGGGGAAAGGAAGATGCCCGAGGTTTACCTACCTTGAGCATAAATAATTATTCGAGCGCACAAGTATTGCCATTAGATACCTGTTATTTTGGTAATTGCATTATTGATGGGAAATTAAATAGCGAGATCAGTTTAGATATTAAACAAGATGCCACATTTCCACCAAAATATTTTTTTAGCGGCTGTGTTTTAAAAACAACCATGAGTACAAGTGATGCTACAAAATTTGATGCCAATAAGATCAACGCAGCGTGCGAATATGAGGATACAGATAAGTATGATTTTACCATTCGTTCAAGTAGCCTCGCCGGGCCCCTTACCGCTTCTAACACACCAAGCGACGCCTCTAAATTTCCGGCCGATCTAAAGGGTGTTGGAAGATTAACCCCTTACTACGCAGGGGCATATGTTAAGCCCTAATTTTGTCAAAAAACCAAAGGAATTTTGGCTTATCTTTGAAAAACAAGCCCTATTTCAATGAAAGACGTTTTTATGATCCACTTTACGCTCCCTGAGCATTTCAATAGCGAAATGTGGGATGTTATTCCTGCCCAACGCGTAGTGGTGAACGAACTTTTAGAAAAACGTGTGATCCTAAATTATTCGTTGGATATGGATCGCAGAAATCTTTGGGTTTTTATGGAAGGAAAAGATATGGCAGAGATCAACTCTATCATTCGTTCGTTCCCTATCATGAAGTTTGTTACCGTAAGAATTCACGAGTTAGCATTTTATGATACTGCTCCGGTTGGTTTACCTGAGCTTATTCTTAATTAATTCCTTTTAACTTCAAAACATAAAACAGTAGGGCTTCTTATCCCTATAAGCTCACTATTTTATTTCGTTACACTATTTTCTCTTAATTAATTTCAAACACGTTTGCTGCAAAAATAATTGCGCAAAATTTCCGTATCTAATTTTGTTGCGCCAGGTTATGTTGAGTATAAAAACACAACACTATGTCATCAACTAAAGAAACCCCCAGGCAAAAAATGATCAGTATGATGTATCTCGTGCTGACAGCGTTATTGGCGCTTAATGTATCCGATCAGGTTTTAAAAGGCTTCATCACTGTTGATGAAGGCATTGCCAAATCGAATTCCATTATTGCAGAAAATAATAAACAGATCGAGCAAGCATTTAAAACCTACGTAGAAGCAGGTAACGTAGAAGCTAAGCCATATTATGAAAAGTGCGTTGAGTCGCGAATAAAGATCGAGCGCACCATTCATTACATTGACAGTATGAAATATTCGCTGATCATTTCCACACAAAAAACAACCAAGCCCGACACCGCACAATTACGCTTTATGAATAAATTGGATGATTTTGATACCCCAACGTATTTATTTATTGGAGATGATGAAACCAATTTAAAGAGAACGCCCTACTCTGCTCATGATCTAAGACAAAAACTGAATGACTTAAGCAACGATCTTAATAAAATGATCAGCGATCTTTCTAAGGATGGCAAATTAGATGAGGCGGACGCTATGAGTTTAAAAGAAAAAACAAAGACCATTGTTCCCGTTGATCGTGATGCCATTGAAGATGATCTTAAAATGAATTGGGAGCTTGATAATTTTTATAATATTCCAACAGCTGCAGTGATCACCAATTTTGATAAAATGAAAACTGATCTAAAAAACGTGGAATCAGAATTATTCAGAGTTTTTGCAGCATCATCAAACAAACATTTATTCAAAGCAAATAAATTACAAGCAAAAGTGTTAGCACCAAGCTTGTATGTATTAAGTGGCGAAACATTTAAAGCAGATATATTACTTTCGGCCTCAAGCACAGAATTAACTCCGGATAGAATGACGGTTTTAATGGGCGCGAAATATGATGATGCTACAAAAAAACTTACTATGCCGGGGTCTTCGATCACCGTTGCAGATGGCATTGGAAAATATGAGGCTTTGGGTTCTAATACGGGCGAACAAAAATTTGATGGAGTGATCCAATACAAAAACTCTTATGGAAAATTCGAATACTATCCGTTTGAATCTTCGTACATGGTAGCCGCGCCGTTTAGTGCAGTTGGTGCCGACAATATGAATGTGATGTATATTGGCGTAGACAATCCAATTAGCGCTTCTGCTGCTGGCTTTGCACCAACGGATCTTGTTGTGAATGTTTCAGGTTGTGGGGCTAAACTAAGAACGAATGGCGCTGGTAAATATATAATTAGTGCATCAACAACCGGCACATGCATGATGACAGTTTCGGCAAGAACACCACAAGGGTTAAAACAACAAGGGCCCGCAAAAGTATTTAGAGTAAAGAACATTCCTCCACCGGTTGCTAAAATAAATGGTAAGCCTGTGCTTTCAAGTTTAGAAATGAAATTAAATGAGCTCTCAACACTTTCTTCCTTAGGTGCTGTTTGTGTTGGTTTTGAATTTCCAACCACAACACTTATTAAAGAAGCAACTATTGTGGGCTACGATAAAAATGGTGCTTTACAAGAAACCAAAATATCAAGTTCTACTCTATCAAGTGAAGCAAAACGTATCATCACCTCAACACCGGTAAACAAAAGAGTTTTTATTGAAAATATTAAAGTGAGTATTAACGGCCAAAACATGACAGTGCCCGATGTCATCATTAAAAGAAAGTCCTAATAAAAAAGGCCCCGACATTTATCGTCGGGGCCTTTTACCAATATATCAGTTCGAGTATACTCGCTTTTTCAGTGATCCCGATAGCTATCAGGAGTATCGAGAACTTATTTCAATAATGTTACGTGACCGGTTTTAGTGTGTTTCTTACCGTCGATTGCTTTGAAAGAAACTAAATACTGGTAAACGTCTTGCTTACCTTCTGAGTCTCTAACACTACCGTCCCAACCTTTAGTTTGCTCAGAATCGTGATAGATCTGCTCTCCCCAACGATCGAAGATGGTTACTTCTATCTCAGATATTCCAACACCATATACTAAGAAGGCGTCATTCAATCCGTCGAAGTTAGGCGTAAATACATTCGGAATATAAACACTCCAATCTTTAGTTATCTCAATACATACCTCATCAATTGCATAACATCCATTTTCACCTGTTGCTTGAATTTGGTAGCAGCCGCTGTTTTGTGGTATGATCTGAGAATTAGGACAATCATGACAAAGAATGCCATCACCTAATACCCATTTAAGAGTGCCAGAGCCTTTTGCATTCAAATACATTGGATCATCAACATTCATTGAGAAGTCTTCACCCGCATTAACTGTTGGTGTATCATATACTACAACCATACATGTTGCCGTTTCGGTACAAAAGCCACCATCAGAAACCATAACAGTATATATAGTAGTAACATTTGGGCTAGCATAAGGTTGCGAATTTAAAGGGTTGCTTAAACCATCAGTTGGAGTCCAAACAAATTGACTACTACCACCAGAACTTAACTTAACTGATGATCCTCTACAAACACCAACTGATCTTGTTGCGCTCGCAGTAATGGTAGGCACTACATCAATAAGTATTTCCTTGGTCATCATACAAGCTACAGATCCGGAACCATTGATTCCCATTACGGTATAGTTTGTAGAAACAGAAGGCGTTACTTTAACCATATTATAGGTTAAGTGTTCAATATCCAAGTTAGGTGCCCATGAGTATGTCTCAGCGCCCATTGCAAAGATACTAGTGCTCTTACCATAACACACTTTCTGAACATTAGTAGATAAATTAAGGAATGGATATTCCTTAACTATGACAGGGAATACATAGTGATTAAAGCATGGTCCATTTTGCCCGTAGATCGTATATGTTGTAGAAACTGTTGGGCTAACCGTTACGAAGTTAGAATTGAATTCAGCCGGTATCATTCCAAAGTGAGGATTCCAAGTATAAGTTCCCGAACCATTCGCGTTGATGGTAGTTTTTTGTCCCCTACAAAGTACTGTTTTCTCAGAAGACGCAGTTACGATTGGTAAAGGAGTTACTCCAACCTGACGAATAGTACTAGAAGTACAAGTTGCAGCCTCACCAATTACAGTATAGTTAGTTGTTACATTTGGAGATGCTATTACAAAGTTACCGTTAGCAGTACTCAAAGAGCTAGCAGGGGTCCAAGTATAGTTTGTTGCGCCAAAAGCAGTTAAACCAATTGACTGACCTTCGCAAATAGTTGGTGTTACAGGAGCAACAACAAGTACCGGAAGAGCTTGTACTGTTATTGTACCAGATTCTGATGGACTATTACAGCCAGCCACATTACCAAACGCATTATAAACTTGGTTGGTTGGAGGGAATGTAGTGATCGTTGAACCTGTTGTGCTGCTGATATTAAAGTTAGGCGACCAAGTATAAGTTGTAGCGCCACTTGCGCTAATATCTGCAGTTGCACCAAAACACATACTATTAGAAGTAACCGCTATAGTTGGATTCGGTATAGCTACTGCGCTATAAGATGTAGTATTGTAGCAATATCCATCAAAGCCTTGAACAGTTCCTGTAGCAAGTGCTGATTGAAGTATTGATGTTGCGATAATAGACGAACCATTAGTTTGGTTAGGCGTCATACCTGTGAAACCACCCCATGTATATGTATTTGCTCCAGCCGCAGTAAATACTACTGAGTTTGGAGAACCGTTAAAGTTATTCATACACATAGTAGGACTGCTTACACCAACTGTTATTATTGGTAAAGTACGAACGGTTACCGTTACAGCAGTTACGTGAGTACAAGTTGCTTGTGAACCAAATACAGAATAGGTCATATTAACTGATGGATTCGCAATTACAACAGCACCTGTTGTTGTATTTAAATTTGTACCTGGATCCCACGAATATGTTGTAGCCCCTGAAGCAGTCAACGTAATCGATTCTCCAATACAAATTGAAGGCGTTCCAGGAACAATAACTACTGTTGGATTAGGAACTACAAGTACCGTAGCAGATTCAGTTGCACTATTACAACCGTCTTGGCTACCTATAATGTTATAAACTGTAGTAATTGTAGCAGTTGAAACAACACTTGGACCATTTGAAGTATTTAAACTTGCGCTTGGCGACCATGTATAACTCTGCGCGCCGCTTACTGTTAAGTTAGCAGGAACACCCTGACAAACACTTGTTGTTGCCGGTGCAGGAACTACTGTTGGATTAGGAACTACGGTTACATCATATACTGCGGTATTTGTACAACCAAACGCACCGGTACCAACTACCGAAAGTTGAGCTACCGCCTGAACAGCTGTTACCGGAGGGAATAATGTAAATGTAGGTGCAGTTAAACTTGGAGAGCCCATAAAGCCCGGAGGCAATGTGAAGTTATAACTATTTGCTCCGTTTCCATTAATTGTAACTTGATTAGGTGAGCCGTTAAAATTTTGAGAACATAATGTATTTGTACCAGCTATACTTACCACAGGCAATGCAATAACCGAAGCACTTAATACACTCGAGTTAACACAACCAAACGCAGATGTTGCAGTTACAGTATAATTACCAGCGTTAACCATTTGAGCATTTGTAATGTCGGGATTTTGCAATACTGAAGTAAATCCATTTGGACCAACCCATGCATATGCCGTTCCACCACTAGCTGTTAATGACAATGTTCCGCCTACGCAAGCAGTAGGGCTGTTAACACCTACAACAGGGAGTGGATTCACAACTACAGTAGTAGTTGCAGAATTAACACAACCATTTGCGTCAGTTACAGTAACTACATAAGGACCTGCATTTACAAGCGACGCAGTTAAAACACTTGGATTTTGAGCGTTAGAGTTAAATGTATTAGGTCCTGTCCAAGTATATGAATTGTATGCATTCACACTTAATTGGATTGTTTGATTCGCACAATATGGACCAGTATTAGCAGGAAGAGGTAGTGGCAATGCATTTACAGTTACTGAGGTAGTAGCTGCAGCTGTACAAGAACCAATTGATGCAATGATAGTATAGTTTCCAGATGCTATAGGCTGAGCACTTGGTATAGTTGGATTCTGGGCATTTGAAGTAAACGCATTAGGTCCTGTCCAAGTGTAAGAAGTTGCTGCAGGCGCTGTGAGCGAGACGGTTGCTCCTGCGCAATAAGGCCCTGTATTAGCCGCTGATGTAGTAGGCGTTAATACACCAACAGTTACTGTTGTGACCGCTGTACATCCTTGCGCCGTTGTTATTTTTAATGTATAAGTTCCCGTCATTGCAGTTGTTGAATTTGGTATAACAGGGTTTTGCGCGTTAGAAGTAAACGCGTTTGGTCCTGTCCAAGTATAACTTGCGGCTGCATTTGAGGTTAAATTAATGTTTGTACCTGCGCAAACCGGATTATTACTACCGGCAACAGCATTTGGAATTGGGTGCACAGAAACAGTGGTTACCGCAGTTTTTGTACAAGCTCCTGCACCAACTGTAATAGTATAATTACCATTATGCGCTGCACTTGCAAAAGGGATCGTAGGATTTTGTACTGTAGTTTGTGAATATGAGTTAGGTCCCTTCCAAGT
>JAGPDW010000055.1:0-16034 GCA_018057345.1 Bacteroidia bacterium
CGTTAGTATGCTACGGTTTAAAATTTTTACACGCCTTGTAGAAACCTATTTAATTCACATTCCAATCAGAAAAATAAAGGTAAGAAAGCTGCTAAAAATACAAGCAAAAAATGAAAACCAAAGAAGAAATTGTAAACAACTGGCTACCTCGCTATACCGGTGTTCCGCTCAACGAGTTTGGAGAATATATCCTCTTGGTTAATTTCACCAATTACATTCATTTGTTTGCCAAGCAATATAATGCAGAGGTAAAAGGCTTAGATAAACCAATGTGCAGTGCTACGGCTAATAATATCACTATCATTAACTTTGGAATGGGAAGTGCTAGCGCTGCAACAATTACCGATCTGCTTTCTGCCATAAAGCCAAAAGCTGTTCTTTTTTTAGGGAAATGCGGCGGCTTAAAAAAGAAAAATAATATTGGCGATCTTATTTTACCAATTGCAGCCATAAGAGGTGAAGGAACCAGTAACGATTACTTTCCACCCGAAGTTCCTGCCCTACCCGCCTTTAGTTTACAAAAAGCAATTTCATATACCATTCGTTTAAGCAATAAAGATTATTGGACAGGAACCGTTTACACAACCAATCGTAGAGTTTGGGAGCACGATGAGGAATTTAAAACTTACTTGCGCAAATTGCGTTGTATGGCTATTGATATGGAAACAGCTACCATTTTTACTGCAGGATTTTTTAATGAAATTCCAACCGGCGCCTTATTATTAGTTACCGATCAACCCATGACAGCCGATGGCGTTAAAACAGAAAACAGCGACAAGTTAGTTACTGAAGGTTACGTACAAGAACATTTACGTATTGGCGTTGCATCTTTGCAGGAATTACAAAACAAAGGCATTTCGGTAAAACATTTACGTTTTGAATAAATTCAGCGATCATAAAACAAATGCTTCATTTTACATTGATGGCGTTTTAAAAGGTGATATTTCTATCCTTAGCAGAGCTATTACCATTATTGAATCAACAAACTCCGAACATCACGCCTTAGCCGCCGAGATCATTGAAGGAATTATTTCGCATTCCGGAAGATCGTTCCGGCTCGGGATCACAGGTGTACCGGGAGTTGGCAAAAGCACCTTTATTGAAAGTTTTGGAAAAGAACTTTTAGAACATAAACATAAAATTGCTGTTTTAGCAATTGATCCAAGCAGTTCAAAAAGCAAGGGAAGTATTTTGGGAGATAAAACCCGAATGGAATTTCTTTCGGCACAACCAAACGTTTTTATTCGGCCCACACCAAGCTCAGGGTCATTAGGCGGAGTTGCGCGCGCTACTTACGAAACAATATTATTATGTGAAGCAGCGGGATTTGACTTTATTTTAATTGAAACGGTTGGCGTTGGACAAAGCGAAATTGCTGTAAGTAAAATGACGGATTTCTTTTTACTATTAATGCTTGCAGGTGCCGGTGATGAATTACAAGGCATTAAACGCGGCATTATGGAAATGGCCGATAGTATTGTGATAACAAAAGCCGATGGCGATAATGTACAAAAAGCAAAGATCGCTAAAGCCGAATACGCTAATGCCATTCATTTATTTCCGCCAAGCGAAAGTGGTTGGGTCCAAAAAGTGGAATTATGTTCGAGCGTAAATAATACCGGCATTAAAGAAGTTTATCAATTGATCGATTCGTACAAGAATTTTTCGAGTACAAATGGTTATTTCAATAAAAAACGAAAAGATCAACTGATCGATATCTTAAAAGAAACCTTGAATGCTGAAGTTGTAACGCAATTTTACGAGACACATCAGATCACTAAAAAACTAAGCGAACTCAGTAAAAAGGATGTCCTAAACCCTTATCAAGAAGCGTATAAATTACTCTTGGGAAAGGGCTGAAAAGCCTTATCTTACTAGGGTCTTAATAACTTCCGTGGTCTAAATCAATTTAAAGATTTTACCAAATTGTTAAGCCCCAAATTCAGGGTCTTAAATTGATTAAATTCGCGTAACTAAAAAAAATGAAAAAGACATTATTAATTATTCTTTGTTTCTCTTTCTTTGCCGCATTTTGTAAAGAGAACATCTTTCCGGAAAATAAATTCGCATCTACTTTTAAAAAAGCCTACCTCATTAATCCATCTATTCCAAAAGGTGCTTTAGAGGCAGTTGCTTTTACTCAAAGTCGTTTTGAAGACCTAAAAGGCTATGAGCCAAGTTGCATTGGTTATCCCGAAGCAAAAGGTGTTTTTGGCTTGATAGAAAATGGCAAGGGTTACTTTAGAAATAATTTACAATTGATCGCTTCTCTTTCGCGCTACAAAGTTAATGCTATTACTGATCGCCCAGAAGATCATATCATGGCTTACGCTGCTGCGTTTTCTTCTTTACAAAATAAATACAATATTTATGGGAACGATCTAAAGAACTACATAAGGATCTTTGTTGCTCTAAGCGAACTTCCTTTGCAAGCTAATGTTAAAGATGATTATGTGCTTAATTCTCATTTATACCAACTGTTTTGGTTCTTAAACAATAAAGATGCGGCAGCGCAATATCAATTTACTGCATTCAATATTGATCTTGAAGAAATTTTTGGTGCTAATTTAAAAGTGCTTTCTTCTTCACATGTTTATATGGACGACAATGATATTTCAAACGGACAACAATCGTACAAAGTAAATTCATCTGCAACATTCAGCTCTCCTGATTACGCACCTGCTATTTGGGATCCAACAACTTGCAATTATAGCTCTCGCAACGGATCGCAAATTACAGCTGTAACTATTCATTTTGTTCAGGGAACTTACGCAGGGTGTATCTCTTGGTTTAAAAATTGTTCGGCGAGCGCTTCTGCGCATTATGTTGTTCGTAGCAGCGATGGACAAGTAACGCAAATGGTTTTAGAATCCAACAAGGCTTGGCATGTTGGAACTGAAAATCCTTACACCGTTGGAATTGAACACGAAGGCTATATCAATAATATTTCTTGGTTCACTAATGCCATGTATAATTCATCGGCTGCTTTATCTAAAGATATTTGTTCAAGTAACAGCATCAATCCTCTTAGAACATATTACGGGCCAGGTTGCAGCGGAAGTTCGTCGCAATGTTTATTGGGCGCATGCACAAAAGTAAAAGGTCATCAACATAATCCAAATCAAAGCCATACTGATCCCGGACCACTTTGGAATTGGGCAAAATATTATAAGCTTATTAATAATACCTACACTGTTACAACGTACACAGCCAGCGCCGGAAATTTTTACGACACAGGCGGACCAACAGGAAATTATTCGGATGATGAACGCAAATTTTGGTTGATCACTAAACCGAGCATCACTAACATTACTTTAAACTTCACCGCATTTAATTTAGAACCCGGTTATGATAATATGTTCCTTTACGATGGGGGTTCTGTAAATTCTCCTTTAATTGGACAATACAGCGGCACAGTTAATCCCGGTCCGGTAACTTCCAATAACGATAGCCTACTTGTTGAATTTAGAAGTGATTGCGCCACAGTTGCCAGCGGATGGGCTGCAACATACACTACAAATTCATCGGCTCCTACAACAACCGATATCATTTCTCCAAGCACAACAGTTAATCCAATTGCTCCTTGGGTAACTACAAATTTTACGGCAAGCATTAGCGATGCGGATAATATTGGCGGAAGCGGAGTTGAAAAAGGATATTACCAAGCCATTGATTTTAATGGTACCGAGTGGCGCGCCAATTATACACATGGATTCTTCTCAGATAATTTTGATAATGCAATTCATCCGGAGTGGACCGTTAAAACAGGATCGTGGAGTGTGAGCGGAAATGCTTTACTGCAAACTGATGAAACAAGCACAGTTGCTGCTAACACAAATATTTATGCTGCGCTCACTCAAAGTTTATCGAATCGTTATTTATATCAATTCCTTGCCAAATTTGAAGGCACACAACCTAATCGCCGTGCAGGTTTACATTTTTTTGTTGATCAGCCTGATAGTACTAATCGCAACAACAGTTACTTTGTTTGGTTTAGATTAGATGATCAAGCTGTGCAAATCTATAAAGTAGTTAATAATGTTTTTGGTTCTCCTCAATATACAGCGGCACTTAATTTTACTGCCGGACAATGGTATGATATCAAGGTTATTTACGATCGCATTAGCGGAAAGATGAATGTGTATATGAATAACGCAAAAATTGCTACGTGGACAGATCCTACGCCCTATACAAATGGCGGTTATATTTCTTTTAGAAGCGGTAATTGCAAATTTAGCATCGATGAGATAAAAGTTTATCGTTCGCGTCCTTCAACTATAAATGTAAGTGTGGGAAGCGGAATGGCTAATGATCTTCGCTATCAAAATCCAAGTCCTATACAAGCGGCAGGTAAAATAAAATCCATTTGCCAAGATACAGCAGGTAACCTCTCTCCCATTTTTTATTATGATCTGAATGTTGATTGGACACCTCCGTCAAACATAAGCACTGTAAATGATGGTGATGCGTTAGATATTTCTTCAGTAAACACTACAGATTCATTGCGCGCTAATTGGTCATTATCCGGCGATCCTAATTCGGGAATTGTACGTTATTGGTATAGTATTGGAACAGCTCCGGGAAGCACAAATACTTTGGGCTGGACAAGCAATTGGGCGGCAACTTCGGTAACGGCAAAAACCTTAACGCTTGTACAAAATACCATTTACTATTTTAATGTTAGATCGGAAGATGGTGCTGGAATGCTAAGCGGAATAACCAGTAGCAATGGACAAAAAGTAGATACAAATTTTGTTGCTACAAATTTAAATGGCGCAGAAGCTGATTCCTTCATCGACATCTACCCCAATCCTTTTAAAGATCAGTTATCGGTAAATATGTCTGTACCTATAGATTCGAAAGTGGCGATCACTGCCTTTGATATTTTAGGCAGAGAATTTAAGTTATACGAAGCCGAAGAAAGTAAAGGAAAATTGAATATCCCTTTAAGCTTTGATAATTCTATCATGCCTGCGGGAACCTATATGCTTAAGATAAGCGTGAACGATAAGGTTTACCAGAAAAAGATCATTAGGAGCAATTAACTTTTCTTAAGAGGTCTATCACAATAGATAGGAACTTTCATCGTTTCTAAACTATGAAAGCTAATATCCTTATAGCCTCCTTAAGTATCCTACTTTTATCCTCATGCGGTAAGTCGAAGCAAGACCCTTGTTTTGATTCAAAAAAAGAAGAATTTAAAAAGACATGCTGCTCGAATAGTGCCAATATCGAAGAGTATACTTTTCAAGGGAAAACTGTTTATGTATACGAGCCTGGAAATTGTGGCGCTGATATGACCAGCGAAGTTAGAAATGAAAAATGTGAAACCATGGGATACCTTGGTGGCATTACCGGGAATAACAAGATCAACGGTGAAGATTTTGCGAACGCTAAATTTGTAAAGACCGTTTGGTCCAATTAATCTTCCAACATAAAAATTGCTTCCGAGAGCTCGTTCACAGCTTTATTATTCTTTTGCTGCTTTGCAAAATCCAACCCTTGTTTGTAGCAATTAAGTGCCTCTGGTGTTTTTTTAATTTCCTCGTACAATTTGCCCAAGTGAAAAAACGCAGGGATATAATCCGGCTTAATGTCAATTGTCTTTTTAAATTGTTCTTCGGCCAAACTAAAATTATTATTCGCTGAATACTCAAGCCCTAACGAGTAATTCAAAAAAACATCCTGTGGTTCGGTTTGAAGCATGGATAAAAGTGCTTCTATCCTATTGATGCGTTCCATTTATTTTGAAACAGAAGTAAATTGTTTTAAGAAACGTACATCGTTCTCAAAAAACAAACGAAGGTCTTTTACTTGGTATTTTAGCATGGCAATTCGCTCAATACCCATACCAAAAGCGTAACCTTTGAATTTATTACTATCGATCTTACAATTATCTAATACTTGCGGATCAACCATTCCACAACCTAATATCTCTACCCAACCTGAATATTTGCAAACGTTACAGCCTTTACCCCCACACAATGTACAACTAATATCTACCTCGGCACTTGGCTCTGTAAATGGAAAATAACTTGGGCGTAAACGGATCTTTGTTTCGGCACCAAACATTTCTTTGGCAAAATATAAAAGTGTTTGCTTTAAGTCGGCGAACGAAACTTGCTCGTCAATATATAAACCTTCTACTTGATGAAACTGACAATGCGCACGCGCGCTAATGGCTTCATTTCGGTAAACACGCCCAGGTGAAATTGTTCTGATAGGCGGTTTTTGCCTTTCCATAATATGCACTTGCACACTGGATGTTTGTGTACGCAATACCATTTCAGGATCTAAACTTACATAAAATGTATCTTGCATATCGCGCGCCGGATGATTCTCGGGCGTATTCAATGCTGTAAAATTATGCCAGTCATCTTCTATCTCTCGTCCATCACTTACTGTAAAACCAATACGCGAAAAAATATCAATGATCTCATTCTTTACAATAGATAATGGGTGACGGCTTCCTAATTGTATGGTTGGATAACCCGGAGCTGTGTGATCGGCAGTTGCCGATTTTACATCCCCGTTTGAATGCTCGAATTTTTCTTTGAATTCATTAATGCGTTCTTGCGCCTTATTCCTAAGATCATTTAATTTAGCACCAAGATCTTTCTTTAGCTCATTTGGAACCGTTCTAAAATCATCAAATAAAACACTTATTTCACCCTTTTTACTTAACCATTTTATACGGTATTCCTCTACCTGCTCCCTAGTTTGAGCGGTAAAAGATTCAACCTCATGCAGTAAATTATTGATCTTTTCGAGCATACGATTTGCTTAATCACACAAATTTAATCAAATTTATAGTTAAAATGCGCCTAGTCACCTTTTATATTATTTTGATAGTCACGGCTTTAAAAGCTAATGCGCAATACATGCATTATAGCGTAAAGGATGGCGATACAATTAATATAGTGGATAAAGACAGCTTGCGTCAGGGTGTTTGGCGAACTTACTATTCCACCGGAAAATTTAAAGCCGAAGTGGTTTATAAGAATAGCAAAAAACAAGGTATAGAGATCCAATGGCACAATAACATAAGCAATTGCGTAAAGCAGGAAGCTTTTTATAATAATGGTGTGTTAGACGGGCCAATTACATACTATTCTAAAAATTGTAAAAAGGAATTAATTGAGACCTACAAAAGCGGCGTGAAAGAAGGTTACGAAATTTCGTATCACAATAACGGACAAATTAAAGCCGAAGGAAATTACAAAAAAGGAAATTTGGATGGTGTATATAAGATCTATGATAAAGCCGGAAAATTTTCGTTTGAAAGCAGAAGCACAAATGAAGAGGTTACATATGAACCAAACATGGAGGATACGGCCAATTATGGTGTTTACAAAGTGCTAGCCCGAAATGCCAAATGGAAAAAAACCATGATCGTAACTGATCTTACAGGGAGCATGTATCCTTACGCCAAAGAAATAAATACTTGGTTGAAATTACATTTTATGAGAGATACTGCCCAACAATATTTTGTTTTTTTTAATGATGGAGATAATAAAAAAGATGCTGCTAAAAAGATTGGTATCACAGGAGGAATATATGTTTGCAAAGCAAAAACAACTGAAGATCTTGTAAATACTATGAAACTTACCATTAAAAAAGGAGAAGGTGGTGATACGCCCGAGAATGTAGTAGAAGCCATTTTAACCGGATTAAAAAAAGTTCGTAAGCCCGATAATATCATTTTGATAGCGGATAATTGGGCAAAAGCTCGAGATCTTATTTTATTATCAAGAGTAAAAGTTCCGGTTCGTGTTATTTTGTGCGGCGTTTATGATGGAATGGAGATCAATACCGATTATTTGAATATTGCCTACAAAACAAGGGGAAGCATTCACACCATCGAACAAGATATTACCGATCTGATCAATCAAACCTCCGGAAAAAAATTCAACATTAATGGTTTTGACTATATCATTAAGAATGGTAAAGTAATGGCGAATTAAGAAAGCCTCCCGCAGATCTGTAAAGATCTGTAAACATCATCTGCAATATCTGCGAGAAATAAATTAGGTATTAAAACTCAAAAGTGATCTGTCCATCACCATCAAAAAAATCTTTTCCGCCTTTTAATTTTTCAGTAGCGCGACGATGTAATTCCATTGGAGAAAGGCCTGTTTTCTCATCGTCGCCCCCTTTTTTTGACAAAAACTTTTTAGCGTTCTTGATCTCTTCGGGTTCGCGCAAATTGATCTCTTTTACCTTGTAAGACGTGAGTTTTTTTCCTTTGGCCTTCATATTCACCTCAGGCGAGAATTCCGTTAACTTGATAATTTCATCAGGAATAGTTTTACCTTTTTCTTTGTTGAATTTGATCTCAACAACCGGATTTATTTGATTTGTAATCAATTCAACATTAGACTCTTCGTGCTCGGTAATGATGATGGTTTTGTTAGTGATAGGTTCAGGTAAAAAACGTTTTGTGAAATACGATTTGCTTTCTCCATCATAATAAATACACGAAAGCAACTGCGTGTAATAATATTTTTCGATGATAATGATATCCTCATCAAAATGATTCACCAGATCGTAGGTATACAATTTGTAAACGCCCTTGCTGGTAATGGTCATGATCTTATCATCGCCAGCAAATTTACCAAGGTAAGTTCCGCGCTCTTCTTTATTTAAACGATGTGTTGTTTCATCAAACCAAATATCCTCTGCTCCAACAATAGCAACACCTTTTTCTTTTAAAACAGCTTTGTTTACGGTGTATTTTGTTACAATATTCCCTGCGGCCGTTCTTGCTTTTACAGGTAATTCCGCAAAGTCAACATCTAATTCTAATTTACGCACGCCGGTAACTGCTCTTAATATCACAGTTACTTTATCTGTTTCGCTATTTGGGTTTGCGCTGAACCAAAACACTGTACTGTCTTTATTTCCTCTTGTAAGGTCGTACTCTTTGTTAAGCGTTACTCCAACTACATTAAATCGCTTCATGAACACAATACCTTTTGGTCCGTCGCGATAGATCATATTATAAGTGGTCTTCTCGTCGTTTCTTTTAAAAATGGCTACGTGCAAAATATCTTTTCCAATAAATACTTTTTCAGATACCTTGAATACTTTCATTTTACCATCTTTACTAAAGGCAATGATCTCGTCCATTACACTACAGTCGGTCACAAATTCATCTTTACGTAATCCTGTTCCCACAAATCCTTCTTCACGATTAACGTAAAGTTTTTCTGTTGCCATGATCACTTCCGATTTTTCAATGGTCTCTAACTGCTTGCTTTCTGTTCTGCGCTCACGTCCTTTGCCATATTTGGTTTTAAGTGTTTTAAAATATTCAATGGCATACTCCGTTAAATTAGCTAAGCTGTATTTTACATTCTCGATCTTAGCTTCCAGATCTTTCATAAACTCATCTGCTTTGATACTATCAAAACGCGTGATACGGATCATTGGAATTTGAGTTAAGCGGTGAAGATCCTCATCGGTTACCTCACGAAGGAACTTGCGCTTATGCGGTTTAAATCGATCGTATAAATAAGTATATAAAGTTTCTTTATTGGCGTACTTCTTAAAATCAATGTACATCTCATCTTTAATGAATAATTTTTCTAAAGATGCGAAGTGCCATTTTTCTTGTAATTCCTTTAATTCAATTTCTAACTCACGCTTTAAAAGCTCTAATGTTTTGTGAGTAGATATTTTAAGCATCTCACTTACGCCAATAAATTTTGGCTTTTGATCTTCAATTACGCAAGCATTTGGAGAGATACTCATTTCGCAATTGGTAAATGCAAAAAGAGCGTCGATCGTTTTATCAGTACTAATTCCCGGTTGTAAATGGATCTGGATCTCTACATCTTCCGACGTATTATCTTCCACTTTTTTGATCTTGATCTTTCCTTTTTCATTGGCAGCCAAAATTGAATCGATCAACGAACTCGTAGTTGTACCAAAAGGAATTTCGGTGATCACCAATGTTTTTGAATTCAATTCTTTAATACGCGCGCGAACTTTGACTTTTCCGCCACGTAAACCGTCATTGTACTCGCTAAAATCGGCAATTCCACCTGTAAAAAAATCGGGATAGATATGCGCTTTCTTTCCTTTTAAAACCTGGATCGAAGCATCAATTAACTCATTAAAATTATGTGGTAATATTTTACACGCTAAACCTACCGCAATACCTTCAACACCTTGCGTTAATAGCAAAGGGAATTTCATTGGTAATGTTACCGGTTCTTTATTTCTACCATCGTAACTTAAAACCCACTCGGTAGTTTTTGGATTGAATACTACATCCAATGCAAATTTTGAAAGACGCGCTTCAATATAACGAGGTGCAGCAGCGCTGTCACCTGTAAATGTATTTCCCCAGTTACCTTGGCAATCGATCAAAAGATCTTTTTGTCCAACCGAAACTAAAGCATCACCAATACTTGCATCACCGTGTGGGTGATATTTCATGGTGTTACCTATAAGATTTGCGACTTTGTTATAGCGACCGTCTTCCAACTCCCACATACTATGGAGAATACGACGTTGTACAGGTTTTAAACCATCTTCGAGTGCGGGAACAGCACGTTCTAAAATAACGTAACTGGCGTAATCAATGAACCAGTTCTTGAACATCCCCGAAACGTGCAATACGCGATCAACTTCACCGTGTCCGTCACCAGAAAATAACTGGTTATTGTCATTATCATCAGGGTTGTAGTTCTTCTTATCCTTCTTAGCCATTAAAGTACAGGTTCAATTAATAAACGTGCAAATATAATAGTTGAGGAGCGTTTTAGGTGTGAATAAATGGGAGGTTTACTAACAATCAACGGTTTTCATAAGAGGCTTGGCCTGAATTAAGCCTTTAAAAATCAATAGATTATCATTTTGCGCTTCATAAAGAAAAGCGATTCGCTTAAGCGAACCTTAAGCTTAGTGTTACTATAGGCGTTTATACCCGCCTTTTCTGAGCTATTGGCGTATCCAAAGATATCAGTAACCAAGTTCTTATAAAGCACTTCACCTTTAATGTTCTTTAAAGCAACATTAATGGTTAACTGCGCCAGGTCAAGATTAAAATTCCTCTGCAAAACATCGCTACTAATATCTTCAGCTGTATTCGCATCTAACTCTATCACATAATCGCATGCTTTAATATTATCAATGATCTTTATCTCTTGCCCGGTGAATTTTTGTTGAACATATTGCTCTATCATGTTCGTAGGAAGTTGCTTGCCGAAATTACTTTCTTTAGATTGAATAAAAATGCTGATCGGTTCAATGTTTACTTGCACTTTTAAAGCAGGTGTTTGAATAAATTGTTTTAAGAGTGTAATACTTGCTTTACCTACTGAATCGTTGGCAATTAACTTTTCAATATCAGGATTAAATGTAACTGATGATAACTGAAATTGCGGCTCAACACCATTGATCTTTAATTGGATCTCGCCGGTTGAGTTTGTTGCAACATGCTCCTCAATTTTTAAATACTCATCATCACTATTAAGGAAAAACGGAAAGTCGTTTAATGCAGCGCCATTGCTAGTATTAACTTTAAAAATGATCGCATTATAATTAGGCTGATACGGTTTTACAACTGGAATTACCTGTGGTTGAACAATTGTAATAGTTTGAAGTTGATTTTGAATAAGATTTGTTAGTTCGAATACATTATTAATACCGTTACTTTTAGTTGGGTCAAAAACGATCTCTTCATTTAAATACGGATTTAATATCCCAAAAGCTTGTATGCGTTTTTTTAAGGCTGCCGAAAAATTCTTATTCTTTTCATCAGCAAATGATAGAGCAATTAAATTAGCAGCTTTTGTAAGGGTGTTTTGCTTTTTTTGTTCCTTTCGTTTGGCATGCTCAGCTTTATCCAATTCATAATACACCCAGTATTGTTTATCATTCTCATAACTATCCACCATGGTATACCCTTCAATATTATCGGAGGCTGTTAATTTGATCATTGAATTAAAACTTTGATCAAAAGAAGTATTGCTTGACACACTATGTAATACCGAATTTGTTGAAATATCTACCTTTATCTCTGAGGCAAGATCAAATAAGGCGTTTTGTTTCGCTTCAGTTTTATAATCAGAACGACCTTTATCACCAACCCCAATACCAACATATTTGAAACCACTATGCGGACGATTGCTCACCCAATTAGGTGTTTTTGCTTCTAGAGTAGGCGTTGTGGATTGTTGTCCTTTTTTTTGGGCAATACTTACGTTACTAAATAGTAAAATAAGAACCAGATATTTAAAATATGTTCTCATCTTATTTTACGTAATTATTTAGGGTTTGAGAAAACACTTTAACAGCTTCATCATTAGCATTCGTTTCTAATTCCTGTTCGGTCTTCAAAACCTTGTTAGCTGTAAATAGCAATCTCCAATTCTTAGGATTGTATTGCGCCAATGGTGCAGTGGCTTGCGGGTTATAAGGCCAATAATCATCCAATCCACCTTTGGGAGCGTAAGTAAACTCGTTATATTCTACCTCATTAAATTTATTTATGGTGAGCGTTTGAAAGGTTACAATTTGATTGGTTAACGCATTCACCAATTTATATTTAAAATCGTATGAATAAATACGCTTTGATTTTACCTGAAAATAATCGGTGGCTTTAAACTCGGTTACAATAGTTGTATCGTTCTTTTTATACGTTACTTTTTGGAAACATTTTGAATTAGCTTTGGTAGGACCAACCACTTGCGATTTTTTATTGGTTACGTCAAATACATAAAAGAAATCAGCGCCCGATGCTTTGCGAATTGCCTGGATCAAATCCACATTTCCTTCAATATCATTACCCGGCAAATGCACAAATGGTGAATTGTTGATCACTTCAATATGTTTAAAATTAGTGCTTGCTGTTTGTGAGAAGTGATTAAAAAGATAATCTACTAAAACCGGATTTTGTGACGTTTTTGGCTGAAACATCAATAAACTTTTGGCCTGTTGTGCAGCACATAATTCGTAAAGCTCTTTTGAATCTTTATATGAATCTGTTACACCATGTATACTAGTTAATATCTTAAAAGCAGAGGTGTAATTCTTTCCTTGTATCATGGTTATAGCATTTTGATACATCGGTTCGCATGTGGCAGTGATTTTTAAAGACTTGTTCTTCTTGTACTCGGGCTTATACTTATTTACATTGTTCAAATACGTTAATGCCTCTGTATATTTCTTTTGTTTTACCAGTTCAGCGCCCTGGATATAATTTTTTTCGCAATACTTATCAATTGCTTTTTTATAATCTTCTTCATAAGCTGTTGGGTAATTCAATGTTACACTCAGCGCTTCAGTGCGTCCTGTAAAATTCTTAAGTTTCTCAAAGTTCTCAATAGATTTCTCATTTTGCCCGGTATTGTAATTTCTAAAGAACTCCGACGACATAAATGAAACATACTTCTGCCCTACTTCTTTTAATTTGATGCGGGCATCTACATTGGTTGGCTTTCGTTGCAACGACTCCAAATAGAATTCGGCTGCTTCGTTAACCAAACCTTGTTTCTCGAGCTTCTCGGCCGCCTTGAAGTACTTTTTGGTACCCGTGCAGGCCATTAAGGCTACAAGTAAAAGTGTTATTATTTTTAAACTGACTTTCATCTTAATTGAACATTGCTTTAGAGCAATGCACATGAAAATAACAAATTAATTGGGGGTTAAAAAAAGAGCATCTTTTTACGGATGCTCTTTTAAATGATTTGTATTGGATTATTGTTCGCTAGCCAATTTCTTCATTTCGGCATCAAAAATGTTTTGGAATTTTTGTTTATCATAATCCAATTTCAATTTTGCGTCGTTAGAGATCTTAGCGTCTAACTTTTCGAACACTTCTTTTTTACCTGATTCGATGGCGATCCAGTAGCTATAGCTTCCGTCTTGCTCTTTGAAAATTTTCTCGCCGATCTCTTTTACGTTCGACATTTCCAAATTTACCACCTCACGTGCTAACTCTTCAAATTTGTTCTCAAATTCTTGAGTGTTCCCTACAGTACGCTGGTTAGTGTACTGATCTGTTACTTTTTTCACAGTACTATTAATGTTACTAGCCATCTCAGATTTAGCATTTTGAAATGCGATCTTTTTAGCTGTAGCCAAGTCTGGAGACTTACCAATTTGTTTTGCTCTGAAATAGTTCTCATCGCTACGGAACTCTTTTCCACTAAATGGAACAGTGATCTCTACAGCGCCAGTTTCCTTCTGAACTGTTTTTTTCTTTGATTTACATCCAACTACGGTTAATAAAGCAATAGCAGGAATTAAAAGTAAGTTTGTCGTTTTCATAGTTTTTATTTTTCTTGTTTAAAGGTATTTCAATTGGCGTACCAAAGTATATAAAAGTAGGGTTTTTAACTGATATTAACTATTTAAATAGGTTTAGGCGAGCAAATTCTCCTCTGCATCGAGCTCAACACGCAGGTTATCGATAATAAATTCCTGCCTCTCTTGAGTGTTCTTTCCCATATAATAATTAAGGAGTTCCTGGATGCTGGCTTTTTGATCCAATAAAACGGGCTCAAGGCGGATATCCTTGCCAATAAAATGCTTGAATTCATCGGGACTAATTTCTCCTAACCCTTTAAAACGAGTTATTTCGGGCTTTGGGCCCAGTTTAGAAATAGCGGCTTTACGCTCTTCATCACTATAGCAATAAGCGGTTTCCTTTTTATTGCGCACCCTAAACAAAGGCGTTTGTAAGATCTTAACGTGGTTATTCTTCACCAGTTCGGGGAAGAATTGTAAAAAGAAGGTTAACAATAATAAACGGATATGCATACCATCCACATCGGCATCGGTAGCAATGATAATGTTATTATAACGTAGATTTTCAATGCCGTCCTCAATATTTAAGGCTGCTTGCATTAAATTGAACTCTTCGTTTTCGTACACTATTTTCTTACCTAGCCCAAAACAATTCAAAGGTTTACCCTTTAAACTAAATACGGCTTGGGTATTTACATCGCGCGTTTTAGTAATAGAACCACTTGCTGAATCTCCCTCGCATATAAACAAAGAGGTCTCTAAACGACGTACATCTTTTGTATCATCTAAATGTGTGCGGCAATCGCGTAGTTTTTTATTGTGAAGTGATGATTTTTTAGCGCGCTCACGAGCTAATTTTTGAATACCGGTTAATTCCTTACGTTCGCGTTCGTTGGCAATGATCTTTGCTTCAATGGCCTTTGCAACTTCTGAGTTCTTATGTAAAAAATTGTCGAGTTCCTTTTTAATAAAATCGCCAATAAAGCTACGTATGCTTTGTCCGCCCGGTGCAATTTCATTCGATCCTAATTTTGTTTTGGTTTGCGATTCAAAAATAGGTTCCTGAACTTTTACAGAAATAGCAGCAACAATGGATTTACGTACATCCGATGGTTCAAAATCTTTTTTAAAGAACTCGCGAATGGTTTTTACGATCGCTTCCCTAAATGCTCCTTGATGCGTTCCACCTTGTGTAGTATATTGTCCATTTACATAACTGTAATACTCTTCCGTGTAATGTTCATTGCTATGTGTCATAGCTAATTCAATATCCTCTCCTTTTAAATGAATGATAGGATACAATGTTTCACCGGTGATGTTCTTTTCTAAAAGATCTTTTAATCCATTCTTTGATTCATATTCTGCTCCATTCAAATACAATTTTAAACCTGTATTTAAATAAGCGTAATTCCATATCATACGATCCATGTATTCATGAACGTAATGGTATTTTTTAAAGATGCTATCGTCGGGTTTAAATTCAACAAGCGTTCCGTTCCTTTCACCGGTATTTGAAACCAAGCGGTGCTCCTTTACTAATTCTCCTTTGCTAAATTCAGCTGTTTTTGATTGACCATCGCGATATGCAGTAACTTTAAAATTAATAGACAATGCATTTACCGCTTTTGTACCCACACCATTTAAACCTATAGATTTTTTAAATGCGTCGCTATCGTATTTACCACCGGTATTCATTTTCGAAACAACGTCAACCACTTTACCTAATGGAATTCCACGTCCATAATCACGAATAGAAACAATTCCTTCTTTTACAT
>JAGPDW010000057.1:0-15777 GCA_018057345.1 Bacteroidia bacterium
CAACTTTATAACTTCCAAACCATGTTCGGATATAAGCCATTTCACTATTTCTTCGTTCTCCGAGGCAGAATAACTACATGTGCTATACACCAAATGCCCATTTGATCTTAAAGTAGGTAAAACATCGCTTAAAATGATTCTTTGCCGAGAACTACAATGGGCAACCGCATCCAAGCTCCATTCTTCCATCGCATTTTCTTGCTTTCTAAACAATCCGCTTCCACTGCAAGGAGCGTCAACCAATACTACATCAAAAACACCCTTAAGTTTTGAAAATGAACTTGTTTCACTATTTGTAATGATATGATTACAGTTACCCCATTTAGCCAAATTGTAGGCCAAAACATCTGCCCTATTTTTCACCACTTCGTTAGAAACCAAAACACTTTTTTTGCTCAAACTGGAACTTAAAATGGTTGATTTTCCTCCAGGAGCTGCGCAAAGATCCAAAGCAAAAAGTTCTTCCTCGAAATTTACCACCTGTTTTAAAACGTACTCAATAAACATCGACGAAGCCTCTTGAACATAATAACAACCCGCATGAAACAAAGGGTCGGAGGTAAAAATTGGTCGTTCTTTTAAATAAAACGCTGCTTTTGCCCAGGGAACGTTGGCGCCAACTTCAAAATTTAAATCGGTTCTTTTAAACGGATTGATGCGAATTGAGGTAGGAGCCTGAGTTTGATGCGCTTTTACAAATTCCTCTTCGTTAAAACCCGGGATGTGTTTTAAACTGTTTATAAAATCCGGAGGGAACGAAGACATGGTGCGTGTTTATAAAATAAATTTGTGCCGATGATTGCTATCGAAATGGATATTGTCAAAGTTCGTAAAATAAAACTGAGTTTACCACAAGCCCTCGAAAAAATAAAACATTGGTGTGCTTATCAAGAACGCGCGCATTATGAAACCCGAGGAAAGCTATATGATTACGGATTGAGTTCCAGCGACATTGAAGAAGCACTTGCAGTATTAGTTTCGGAAAATTATTTGAACGAAGAGCGCTTTGCGGAAACATTTGCCAGGGGTAAATTTAGAATAAAGCAATGGGGTAAAAACAAAATAAAAGCCGAATTGAAGTTTAAAAAAGTAAGCGACTACTCCATAAATAAAGCCTTAAAGCAAATAGATCACACTGACTATCGAAAAACAATTGAAAAATTGATCACTCGGAAGTTAAGAGAAACAAAAGAAAAAGTACCTTACAAAAAAAATTACAAGGTGCTTCAATATCTTATGAGCAGAGGATTTGAGCAAGACATTGTATCTGACATTTTAAAATTAAAGAATGAGTAGGAAATAAGCTCCAACTGCGTTGTTGTAGAAATTTTAAATTCTCATCCCGACGATATCTGTCGGGACTACGGCTTAAAATCTCTACACGCCTTGTTTGAACTTATTTCCTACCCGTTCCTAAAAATAGAAAATTAATAGTATATATATGAATTTAGATCTAAAAAATAAACGTGCTGTAGTTTGCGGAAGCACACAAGGAATAGGAAAAGCTGTGGCCATGGAGCTTGCGAGTATGGGATGTAATGTAACTTTGGTTGCGCGAAACGAAGATTCATTAAAGAAAACAAAAAGTGAATTACCCACAAGCGGTAATCAAGCGCACTCTTATTTATGTGTTGATTTTACAGATCAGGTTAAGTTGAAAGAATTAATTGAAGCCTTTGTTCAACGCACCGGTCCTGTAAACATATTGATCAATAATACCGGTGGGCCAGCTGCGGGCCCCGCAAATACCGCTAAAACAGAAGAGTTTATTAATGCGTTCAATCAGCATTTAATATGTAATCATATTTTAGCTCAAGCGTGTATTGAAGGAATGAAAAATTCAAGTTACGGACGTATCATTAATATTATTTCTACTTCGGTTAAACAGCCGCTTCCAAATCTCGGTGTGAGCAATACGATTCGTGCGGCTGTTGCAAATTGGTCAAAAACATTGGCCAACGAATTAGCAAAACACCATATCACCGTTAATAATGTATTACCGGGAGCCACGGCAACACAGCGTTTAAGCAGCATTATAGATAACAAGGCGTTGAAAACAAACGCAACTAATGATGCTGTGAAAAAAGAAATGTTGCACGAAATTCCCATGGGCCGATTCGCTGAAGCATCAGAGATAGCAAGCGCTGTAGCGTTTTTAGCTAGTCCGGCTGCATCCTATATCACAGGTATAAATGTGCCCGTTGATGGCGGAAGAACCGGCTGTTTATAACCCTGCCAGAACTTAACAAATCGTTGTTACTAAGTTGATAACCACGCTCTAAACGTGAGTTACATTAACCGGTATTTTAGTGACATGATAAAATTTTTAATTATTACATTCAATGCTTTCCTATTTTTTGTGATCAGTCTCTTTACTGGCGCTGACGGAATAAGCATCACAAGCAATTTACCAAAATCAATGCAACCCGGCCAAGAGATCGAGGTTGAAGTTAAGGTTACCAAGGGTGGCCTCGGTGGATTTGCAAAGTTTCAATTAGAAATGCCCGAAGGTTTTACTGCTACGGAGGTAGATAGTAAAGGGGCTAACTTTAGTTTCGCAACAGGGCTTGCCAAATGGGTATGGCCGGCGCTTCCAACCGAAAGCGATGTTGTTATTAAATTCAAATTAAAGGCAGATGCAGGCATGTCTGGTGCTAAATCTGTAGCTGGAAAGTTTTCTTATGTAGAAAACAACGCTAAACAAGTTGTTGAAATGCCTGCTGTAGAAATAATGATCGGTAGCGATGGTGCCGTTGCAACAGAAAATAATAGCACGCCTACAAATACTACTTCTTCAAGCACGCCAACCGTTGCAAGTACTACGCCAACTGTTGCAACAACACCAACCATAACAAGTACAACGCCTACTGTTGCAAGTATAACAACTACAGAAGTTGCAAATACCACTCCAACTACAAGTTTAAATGATGAGCCGGGTGCAAATGTTACTGTGATAAGAAATATAAAACCGGGAAGTAGTGCTGATGAGCATTTAATTGAGTTAAAAATAAGTAAAGGTTCAATTAAAGGTTTTGCAAAGTTCAGTGATGATCTTCCAGCAGGATACAATGCTAAATCAGTAGGCACTTCCGAAAGTTCTTTTTCGGTTGCAGACGGTAAAGTGAAGTTTGTTTGGGTAACACTTCCGTCTCAAGAAGAAATAACTATATCGTATTTATTAAGTGGCAGAAGCACGTCGATGGTTGAGCTAACAGGTGAGTTTTCTTATTTAGCAAATGATCAAAGCAAGAAATTCATTATGCAAAAGGTTACTATCCCTAACACACCTTCGGCAGAGATAGTTCAAACACCTACTTCAACTCCAACAATGACTGAAACTCCAACAAACACAGTGGTTACAACACCTACAAATACTGAAGTTGCGGTTACAACGCCTACGGTTACTCCTACCGCCACTGAAACCCCAA
This sequence comes from Bacteroidia bacterium, assembly GCA_018057345.1. GTDB lineage: Bacteria > Bacteroidota > Bacteroidia > B-17B0 > Aurantibacillaceae > Aurantibacillus. The sequence continues at coordinate 3,429 of JAGPDW010000057.1, forward strand.
CAAATACAGGAAATAATACTGAGAATACGGCTACCAATATCACCGAAAACCGGTCCGGCAGCATCAATTACCGTGTTCAAATAGGTGCTTTTAGTAATGCCAGCGTTACTTCTGGTACTTTATCAAGAAAATTTGGCGTAAAAGGAACTATCATTAGCGAAATGCAGGCAGGATTAAACAAGTTTATGGTTGGTAACCATAATGAGTATAAAGATGCTCGCGATCAGCGCGAAACAATCAGGCCTTCGATCAATTCGGCATTTGTGGTTGCTTATAACGGCGCTAAGCGTGTTACAGTTCAGGAAGCTTTAATGCTAACAAATCAGAAATGGTTCAAGTAATGCCAATTGTAAATGTATTTTAGCCTAATCTGTTCTTTCTTTTCCATCAATACTTCTTCAAAAATTTTCCCATAGCTAATAGGTATGGGAAAATTTTGCTCATCGTCTTGATGAAAAATAACTTCGCATTTTTAGACTAAAATATATGTACAAGTTGGTATAAAATTACTATTTTTACCATGTAATTATGTTAAAAAGGATATCGGTTCTTATATTGCTGTTATATGCCGGCTATGCTAAGGCACAGACAGATACTGCCACCTCACCTTTAGACAAACTCACTCCCGAAGAACTTATTCAGTATTACATTGATGAACCTGAGCCATTTTCGAAATTTCGTGGTCCTGAAAAAGTTGGTGATTCATTATATGGCGACCTAAACACACAGGTTATTCCTACTCAAACAGTAGAAGCAAAAGGTCTATATCACGAAGGCGTTAGTGAAGCTGTAGATTCTACAGGAGCTGATTCGGCCTTTGTTTCAACGGCACAGGCAATGAAGCCTAAAGTTTCGTTAGGAGCCGGGCGATTAGGTTTTTATGGCGATCTTTACAGTAAAAATTTTCAATCGCCTTTAACTGCCCGTTGGGGTTTTGATCTCAATCTTTCACAGCGCCTTACTCGCTATCTTCAATTGAATTTTAATGTAATGTTTGGTAAACTTGGTGCTAATGAGCGCTCGTTATACCACAACTCTAATTTTATTTCTGAGATCCGAGCCGGTGGGGTTAATTTGATGTATGATTTCGGGAATTTCATCTCGGACAAATACATTGTAAGACCTTATTTCACAGTTGGTGTTTCGGGTTTTGAATTCTTAAGCAAAACGGATATACTGGATGCTAACGGGAACGCTTATCACTATTGGAGTGATGGAAGCATTAAAAATATGCCTGAAACTGCTAGCGGTTCTCAATACGCTGTTGACCTAAAACGAGATTATGTTTATGAAACTGATGTTCGTGAAAGCAATGTGAGCTTATTTGGCAAATATCCTGAGCGTTCATTCTCTACTGTATACGGCGCAGGAATTGTGATGAAAGTTACCGAGCGCGTTGATATGAAATTCAATTTCCAAATGTACATTACCGCTACAGATTATATTGATGGATTAACAAAACAAAATGGTGGGAATAAACATAAAGATAAATTCACTTATTCATCGGTATCTCTACAATACGATCTAATAGCAAAACCACTTAAGATCAAAAAGAAGAAGAAACCGGTTGTTGATCCTTCAACAATTGATTGGCTTGCTCTTGATAAAAGCGATTACGATAAGGACGGAGTTGATGACATGAAAGATAATTGCCAAGGAACACCTAAAGATATAAAAGTGAATTCAGATGGCTGTCCTGAAGATTCTGATGGCGATGGCATAGAAGATTTTAGGGATGATGAGATAAATACACCAAAAGGAATGGTGGTTGACACAAAAGGTGTTGCATCAAGCGATGAGTATTGGAAAAAATGGTACGATCAGTATATGAACGATTCTACTGATGCTAACATGACCACAGAATATATTGGAAACACATTTGCATTAAAGAGTAATAAACCAAAATTTGATCCAGATAAAGAAGTTTACACTGTTGAGCTTGCGCGTTACGAAGGGGCTATTCCTAGTGATGAAATGGCATTCCTTTTAAGTATTGGAGACATTAATTCAACCACATTGGATAATGGAACTACTGTTGTTTATACATCAGGCAGATTCAAAAAAGTAAAAAATGTATTGAAGGCCCGCGAGGAATTTGTAAAGATGGGCAACGCGAATGCAGGTATCTCTAAATTAAAAGGCAAGAACATTACGCGTTTAAGTGAAGAAGAAGTTCAAAAATTATTGGCGGCTGAAACCAAGGCAATGGAAGATCTTAAAGCCGGTTCAGATTCAACAAGTATAGCAAATGCTAATATTGAGAATGTAGCAAGCGAAGGCTTTGGCCCTGATGATATCGTTTACCGTGTTCAATTAGGTGCGTTTAAAAATAAGATCTCGTCGAGTGTATTTAATACAAGCGCAGGGGTACTTGAGCTTAAATCAGGAGAAGGCGTTTACAGGTATGTAACCAAAGGTTATAGAACTATTGACGACGCAGCACAAGTACGTGCCGACCTGGTGATCCAAGGATACAGTGATGCTTTTGTAACTGCTTATAAAGGCGGTAAACGTATACCAATGAATCAAACGCAGGCTAAGGTTGAAAAAGGTTATAAAGAGGACCTTAATGAGAACAAAATGTTTAGCTCAGTGAATAAGAAGTTAGTGCTATTCAAGATACAATTAGGTCCTAACAAACGTCCTACACAAGTTGCTGCTGCCGATGAAAAATACAAAGACCTAAAAAATCTTGAGAAACAATCTACCACAACCGGCAACATTCGTTTTACTACAGGAAGTTTCCCTGGATATGATGCCGCTGAGAAGTATCGTAAGGAACTTGAAGGTAAAGGATTTAGTGATGCTTTCATCATTGCTACCTTTAAAGATGAGCTTATATCGATTCAGGAAGCTCTTGAACTTTTAAAATAAGTTAAATTCCTAACTTTGGTACGACTTTTGAAATTAATACGTAACTTTATTTAAAATTACCACACATGAAAAAACTAGTTTTTACAATCGCCGCAGTAGCTGCATTTTCTTTTGCAAACGCTCAAGAACAACTTCAGCAGCCAGCTCAAACTCCAACAAAGAAACCCAATGAAACTACAACTACTCCTGTTAAAAAAGAAGCCGTTGCCGTTGATGCTCCTGTTGGAACTGAGCAATCGAATACTGTACCTGCATCTACAAATAAAGGTTCAAAGACAGCTGTTGATCCTAAGAAATCTGGTACAAGAATGGCCATCAACGAAAAAGGCTTACCTGGTGAGAAAAAATCTAAAAAAGGAACTACAACTAATACTCCAAAATAATTACAAAAAACCACCCTCGCGGTGGTTTTTTTTATTTTATCAATTAATTTAGCATAAATTTAAAGTGTGCTAGATCATTATTTTTCGCAGCTATTTTTGCTTTTAAAACGATTGTTGCTGGTTTATTTGGCCTACTTTATTTGCCGGGTACTCTTCTATTCTTTTAATCACACTCTTTTTGATAACATTGGTTCTTTTGAACGAATAGCCGTTTATTTTTACGCTATCCGGTTTGATACGTTCAGCATCCTGGTTTGCAATTCTCTTTTTATTCTCCTCTCTATTATTCCTATTACCGTTTTTTATTCTCACGCTTACCAAAGAAATTTGCTCTGGTTATATGTCATTACAAATAGCATTTTCATCCTTTTCAATCTTGTTGATATTGTTTATTTCCCTTATATCAAAAAGCGATCTACGGCTGACATCTTTAATCAAATGGGCGGACAAACTGATATGTCGACTCTTTTACCGCAATACATCAAAGATTTTTGGTATCTCCTGGTGATCTTTATCGTTCTTATTTTTTTACTGGTGCGCTTTTATAAAAAAATAATAATATCACCCAGGTCATATACCTACAATGCAAAAAGTCTTACCTATTTAATTCTTGTTTTCTTGCTAAGCGCATCTCTTATGGTTGTTGGAATTCGCGGTGGTTTTCAAAAAATACCTATCGATGTGGTAGATGCAGGCAAATACACCAAAACACAATATACTAGCTTAGTGCTTAATAGTCCGTTTACCATAATAAAATCCTTTGAGAAAAAAGAATTAGCCCTACTGGATTTTGGTATTGCGGATCCTGAATTAATTTTCAACCCAATTCATCATTATAAAAACGATTCGCTACAAAAACTAAATATAGTAGTGATAATGATGGAGAGTTGTGCCAAAGAATACACTAAGATAGGCAAAGTAAAAAGCTACACGCCTTTTTTAGACAGCTTGATGAACCATTCGCTTACGTTTACCAATGCATTTGCAAACGGACACAAATCTATTGAAGGAATTCCGGCTATTTTATCTTCGCTACCTACTTTGATGGAAGATCCATTCATAAACAGTACGTATGCTTCTAATTTTTATCCTTCTTTTGCCAATATTTTATCTGCCGAGGGATATACAAGTGCCTTCTTACATGGTGGCACAAATGGCACCATGAATTTTGACAGCTACGCAAAACAAAATGGCTATAACGCCTATTTTGGAAGAACAGAGTACGCAAATGATGAAGATTTTGACGGCTCTTGGGGAATTTGGGATGAACCATTTTTAAAGTTTAGCGTTAAAAAAATGAGCGAAATGAAACAACCATTTCACACCGCCATTTTTACATTAAGCTCGCATCACCCTTATAAAATTCCTGAAAAATTCAAGGGGAAATTTGCAAAAGGACATCTTGAAATTCATGAAAGTATTGGTTATGCTGATCATGCCATTCGGTTATTTTTTCAAGAAGCAAAAAAACAAACCTGGTACAATAATACTCTGTTTATTCTTGTAGCAGACCATAGCAGTATTAGCGATCATCCATTTTATAGAAATAATATTGGACAATTTGCTATTCCGGCGCTTTTCTTTAAACCCGATAACAGCCTAAAGCAATCGTACAGCAAGGTCTTCCAGCAAACGGATATTTTACCAAGTGTACTTGATATAATCGGATACAATAAACCTTTCTTTAGTTTTGGAAAGAGCTATAAAGATACCTTGGATCGATATGCCGTTTATTATACCGATTCGCGCCACTATTTTTTGAACGATTCGCTGGCTATTGATCTTGTAAATTATAAGATTAATAACGTTGTTAATTATAAAAAAGATTCTATTCTCGAAAAAGGCCTTATTAATTCCTATCCCTTTGCAACCGAAAAACGGTATTGTGAAGCCTATTTGCAGGTATATAATAAAAGGCTCATTAATAATGCCTGCACTGCAAAATAAATATTGCGTATTTTCGTTGTTATTCTGTTGCAAAAAGCCGTCATATATTCATTAAGCGTCCTTCTATTCATTCTTGGCTCTACTTTTGCTCAAACAGCCTTTGTTTCGGGTACAATAAAAGATACCGAAGGCAATTTAGTTGAAAATGCCAGTATTGGCGTTAAAGAAGACTCAAAATACACTACCTACTCTAACGAAAAAGGTTTTTACAAATTAACGGTTCCCGCCAATACTTCTCTTACAATTGTTTTTAACTCTATAAGTCATTTTTCTTATTCGAGAACGATTTTTTTAAAAGAAGGAGAAGTTTTTTCGTTCTCACCAACAGTTAAATTTAAAAATGAGCTCATTGGTGTAGAAGTAACCGATACAAAAGTAAGGGCCGAAGAAATACTTCATATCGATCCAAAGAATTTTTTACAATTACCAAGTGTTACCGGGAATATTGAAGACATTATTAAAACACAAATTGGTGTAAGCAGTAATAATGAATTAAGCAGCGGCTACACTGTGCGTGGTGGTAATTTTGACGAGAATTTAATTTACGTGAATGATATAGAAGTGTACCGTCCGTTCTTAGTTCGCAGCGGGCAACAAGAAGGTTTGAGTTTTGCAAATCCATACATGGTGCAAAATATTAATTTTTCGGCAGGAGGTTTTGAAGCTAAATATGGTGATAAATTAAGCAGTGTTTTAGACATCACCTATCGTAAACCATTAAAATTTGCGGGTAACGCTTCGGCTAGTTTCCTTGGTGGAAACGCCCAAGTTGAAGGGATCTCTAATAATCGCCTAGTGGCTTGGAGTTTGGGCGCGCGTTATCGTACCAATAGTTATTTACTTAAAACGTTTGACACCAAAGGAGAATACAGGCCAAGTGCTTTGGATGTTCAAACCTTTATTACGTTTGATGTAAACCCAAAATTTAAAGTAGAAATGCTTGGGAATGTTGCCAGCAATAAATTTTTGGTGATCCCTGCCTCGCGTCAAACAAATTTTGGAACCGTTAAAGAGGCTTTGCGCTTAACGGTTTATTTTGACGGGCAAGAATTAATGCAATACGAAACTTATATGCTTGGCGTGAGTGCTACCTATCGCCCAAAACCAAGTGTAAAACTAAAATTTATTTCTTCGGCCTACCGTGCTGATGAACGCGAATTGTATACAGTACAAGGACAATATTACATTGATCAATTAGAAGCTGACCTTGGTAAACCAAATTTTGGACAAGTAGCTTACAATAGAGGTATAGGAACGTTTTTAAATAATGGTAGAAATAATTTGAACGCTACCGTTTATAATTTTGAGCACAAGGGTACAAAGTATTTAAAAAAGCAAAATGAATTATTGTGGGGTGCAAAATATCAACTCGAAAACATCAACGATAAATTAAGCGAGTGGAAAATGGTAGATTCTGCAGGTTTTACTGTTCCATATAGTCCTGTTTCCATTGACCTTACCGATGTTTACAAAACAAAAATTGGTATTGCCAGCACGCGCATGCAAGCTTATACGCAATACAACAAAACCATAACAACCCGCGATTCGAGTTTATTTATTTTTACAGCAGGCATAAGAGGAAATTACTGGACCTTTAACGAGCAACTTGTGATCTCTCCACGGATCACATTGGCATTTAAACCAAATTGGAAACGCGATTGGTTATTTAAATTCTCGAGCGGTATTTATAATCAACCGCCTTTTTACCGAGAGTTACGAAACATAGATGGCAATATCAACCAAGCACTAAAAGCGCAGCAATCGTTACAATTTGTTTTAACCAGCGATTATAATTTTTACATGTGGAAACGTCCGTTCAAATTGATAATGGCAGCGTATTACAAAGAGTTTAAAGATCTGGTTGCGTATGAGGTAGACAATGTGCGCATTCGTTATTTTGCAAACAATCGCACCAAGGGTTATTCAACCGGCGCTGATTTTAGAATTAATGGTGAATTTGTAAAAGGCGTAGAAAGTTGGGCCACCTTGGGTATTTTAAGAACGTACGAGTATTCGGCTGACAATATCCACTATCTTTTTTATAATAAAGCCGGCGAAGAAATTGTAAAAGGTTATACGTTTGATCAGGTAAAAACAGATAGTGCAAAAATAGATCCGGGTTATATTCCACGACCAACAGATCAGTTAGTAAGTTTTGGAATGTTCTTTCAGGATTATATTCCGAGTTTGCCTTGGTGTAAATTCAACCTCAATCTACAATTTGGCACAGGAAGGCCATTTGGTCCGCCAACACACAAACGCTACCAACAAACTCTTCGCATGCCTCCTTATCGCAGGGTTGACGCCGGTTTTGCCTTTAATGTATTAAAAGAAGACAGAGAATTTAAAAATAAAAATGCCTTTAATCATTTAAAAGATATGTGGATATTTGTAGAAGTATTTAATTTGCTCGCTATTCAAAATACGGTATCGTATACGTGGGTGCAAGATGTTACAGGAAATAGATATGCGGTACCAAATTATTTAACCAACAGGCAAATTAATTTAAGGTTACAAATAAGATTTTAATTAAAATGAAACATTACTCTACACACTCCATCGATATGTTTGTAAGGTTTGTGAACCAAGATCCTGAAGCTTACAATTGGCTTATTGCTAATGGTTATCAAGAATTAGTAGCAACACTTGAGGCTGTTCGCGACGATAAAAAAGCATTTAAATTTTTAATGGACAATAAACATTTTGAATTGGCCGCTTTTGTAAATGCTATTTGGGATGATGATAAAGCTTTTAGAGTTTTACTTGATAAAAAAGCAATTGATTGGGCAGCTTGCGCCAATTTTATCAATGGCGATGAAAAAGCAAAAGAAGCATTGATACGCGTTGGCAAAGGTCATTTTGTTAATCTTGCCATAGCTTTACAAAGACGTATACACGAAGATGGCGACAGAAATGTGAGCCCTTGGGGAGTATTTAAAAACTTATTAGACTTTAAAAAATACAAAAAAGATGAGGATAATTGATAGCATACCCCATGTGAGCCTCACCATCAGTATTTTTCTAATGAATGATAAATACCTCGTAAAATTTGAAGCAGGCCCAATGGAGCAGATATTTAAATTTACTGTAGCCGAAGTAAAAAGCGTAGAGAATTTAAAAAAACTCATCGACGAAAAATTTATTGAAACATGCAGGGCACGTTTTAACGAGATGTATCTTCAATTGAAAGCCACTACCGCCAACTCATGATAATTTATCATAATCCAGATTGCTCTAAGTGCAACGAAGCGCTTGATCTGCTCAAACAAAACAATTGCGAATTCACCATTCGTAATTACCTTAGCCATCCTCCTTCGGTTGAAGAGTTAAAAGAGCTTCTTGATAAATTACAATGCAAACCTATTGATATTGTTCGCAAAAAAGAACCTTTATACGAACAACTCTATGCCACCGGGCAATTTAACGATCATGAGTGGCTGAACATCCTTTCCCGGCATCCTATTTTGATCGAAAGGCCAATTGTGATCAATAACAATAAAGCCATTATTGGGCGTCCACCCCAATTGGTAATTAATATCATATAGTTTTATTGCTTATGCCGAGCTTTTCTTTATTTTTGTTATATGCAGTTTGGTGTGCTAAAATATTCATTGCTTCTTTTTTCGGCATTGATCATAAATGTTGCTAAAGCACAGTTTGCGCCATTCAATCATTTAACTACCGATCAGGGTTTATCTAATAATTCCATTTCTTCAATTGTTCAAGATCCAAAAGGATTTATTTGGATAGGAACCTATGACGGTTTAAATAAATATGATGGCTACAAGATGGTATCGTATATGGGCAATGATACCGGAAATTTTTTACGAACGGGAAGAATACGATTTTTATATCCCGATAAAGAAAACAATCTGTGGATAGCCGGAGCTGATAAAGGCCTCACAAAACTTGACCTTCTTACCAATAAACTAACAAATTATCTTTACGATAGCACATCAAAAAATTGTATTGCCGCAAATTTTGTTAGCGATATCAAAGAATTTGAGGAAGGCAACCTCTATATTGCTACATCTCACGGTGTAAGTATCCTCAATAAAAAAACTAACCAATTCTCTACATTAAAACACAGCGATAAAGATCAAAACTCATTGCTGGTAGATCAAACAAATACCATTGCAAAAGATATTAATGGGCATATTTGGTTTGGCCACAGTGGCTTTGGAATTACAGAATACATTCCCTCTCAAAATAAATTCATCAGATATAATATGTCTGATCCAAAAATAAAATTAGGTGGTAATCGAATAAAAAGCATTTTTGCCGACAGTAAAGGCCTTATCTGGATAAGCATGTGGCATGCGGGTCTAGGGATCTATGATACAAAGACAGGATACTTTTGGAGTAATAAAGATACAAGTAAAAATGTATTTAAAGAACTTTGGCAAGTTGGATTAGTTTCAGAATTTACAGAAGATGATGCAGGCGATATTTGGATGTGTGGTGCCGAGAAAGGTATTATTCATTATAACAGAAAAACAGGAAAAGTTAACTCCTTCACCAATAATCCCGACGACCCCCAATCCTTAAGTGATAATACCAATTTATGTATCATGCGCGATCGCACGGGGCTAATTTGGTCGGGAACTTGGAAAGGCGGCGTAAATTATTTTAATCCTAATTGCTTAAAGTTTGGTCATATCAAACACGAGAGCAATAAGGAAAGTACGCTCAATGATAACGATGTAATTTCAATTAAAGAAAAAAATGATCGCGAAGTAATTATAGGAACAGGAAAAAACATTTGCATGTTCGACCCTATCACTAAACAATTCACAAAAATTGAAGTTAATAGATCTGATCGCGAGGGCTTAGTTGAGAATTCGCAAGTAAATTATATTGTAAAAGACACCGACGGTACGTTTTGGTATTCTACAAATGGTGGTGGGGTTTACCATTATTTTCCTGAAACAAAAAAATACAGAAATTATTGTCCAGCCAATGGTCCTGCGCATTACATTCATGAATCGCCGGTGCATATGCTATTGGATAAAGACAATAACCTTTGGGTAGCAACCTGGGGCGAAGGCTTATTTTTGTATGATAGAAAGACTGACAATTTTGTAAATTTTTTAGCTAACGATCCAAAAAGCGAATTCTATTCACCCATTGTTTTAAATATTACGCAAAGCGCGGATGGTATGATATGGGTAGGAACACAAAAAATTGGTCTGCTGAAATTAGATCCTACTACAAAAACATTTAAAAAAGTAGAAATAGGTAATGCCAAAGAGCTTTCGGTAATGTGTGCTTTACTTGATAGAACTAATAAAAATAAATTATGGTTAAGTGCCGGAGGACATTTATTAGAATTTGATTCCAAAAGCGAGAATTATATCGATCATACAGAAGTTATAAAAGGACTTTCATCCGGCTTTTTAGGAATGGTGCAAGATGAGGCCGGGCACTTGTGGCTAAGCTCTAACCTTGATCTTTATCGCTTTGATCCGGCCATAAAACATTATACCGTGTATACTACCGCCGATGGAACGCAAGGCAAGGAATTTAATTACAACGCCATTGCCAAACTTTCAAATAATAAATTAATAATTGGCGGAACAAATGGAATGAATTACTTTGACCCAAAAGACATTCACGAAAAACTCATTCCACCCGCAATTGAATTTACCGATCTGCTTGTTTTAAACAAACCCGGATTTTTTAAAGAAGAAATTGGTTACATCAATGAGATCAATTTGAGTTATAGAGAATATTTCTTCTCAATAAGCTTTACCGCTCTTGATTTTTCAGATCCCACAAAAAATACATTCATGTACAAAATGGATGGTTTGGATAATGATTGGATAGACATTGGAAATCAACATCAATTAACTTTTACCAATTTAGATCCGGGCGATTATGTTTTAAATATAAAAGCAGCAAATAGCAAAGGCTGTTGGAACGAAACACCTTTAAAATTAAAAATAACCATTACCCCACCCTTTTGGAGAACAAATTGGTTTTACGCTTTGTGCTTGATAGTAATTATTGGAAGCGTTTACTCTTACATAAAATACCGAGAGAAAAAACTAAGACTTGAAAAAGAGATCTTAGAAAAAAAGGTAGAAGAGCGTACGCATGAATTAAATGAAGAGAAATTAAAAGTAGAAGAAGCGCACAAGGATATTAAGGATAGTATTTATTACGCGCAAAAAATTCAATCGGCTATAATACCAAGCGAAGAAGATTTTAAAAAAGTATTGCCCAACTCATTTGTGCTATTTCAACCAAAAGATATTGTGAGTGGCGATTTTTATTGGCTGGTTGAAAAAAGCGAGTATGTATTTTGTGCCATAGCTGATTGCACGGGCCATGGTGTTCCGGGTGGATTTATGACCATGCTGGGGAGCGGCTTTTTGAATGAGATAGTGAACGAACAAAAAGTAATTGAGCCCGCTCAGATCTTAAATAAATTGCGCGAAAAGATCATCAGCACCTTAAAGCAAACAGGTAAATCGGGCGAAAATAAAGACGGGATGGATATTGTGTTATTGCGATTCAATAAAAAGAATCGCGAATTAGCATATGCTACGGCCAACAATGGATTTATATTATTGGATGGGGAAACCATGAGCGAGCATTATGGTGATAAACAACCGGTAGGAATTTATGGCCACGACATAAAACCATTTACCGCGCACAGCATCATATTAAAAGAAAATGTAACCCTTTACAGTTATACCGATGGCTACCCCGATCAGTTTGGTGGTGAAAAAGGAAAAAAATTCAAATACCGTAGCTTAAACGATCTGCTCATCAAAAACTCACATTTACAATTGTCTTTTCAAAAAGACAAACTCCACGAAGCCTTTGCGGCATGGAAAGGTGAGTTAGAACAGATAGATGACGTGTGCGTGGTGGGGATAAAGTTTTAGAGGTTTTCCTACAAATATCCCTTTTTGAATATCCCCAAGCCCAAAAACATCAGGAAAATCAATCCTTTCAAGGCATTGGTACAAATCTGGTAGTTAATTACCAGATTTGTACCACTATAGTTTTATGCTCTCCAAAAATTTTCTCCAATTCATGATCTTAAAACCATCTGATCTAACAAAGTAAGTGTCTCCATCAAAAATAATGTACCCTCCTTTTTGACCGCTAAAATTATTCCACTGCTTAATAGGTTT
>JAGPDW010000213.1:0-4500 GCA_018057345.1 Bacteroidia bacterium
TTTTAGTGCACGCGCTGCAAATCCATCTAAAAAATCAAAGATAGCTGCTAGGCCCACTAAATACGCAGCCAATACAAGATTACCTTCAAATACTTGAATAATAGCAATGCAACCACATAGGAGATTGCAACAGGTAATAGCATTAGGAATGTGTTTTTTGATATTCATAGTTTACAATTTATACGCTGATCAAAGGTATAAGTTGCATTTGATATTACGAATTTAACAAACTGGAAACTTCCTCCCATTTTGTTAATTCTTCCTCCAATTGAAGTTTTAGCTTTGAGTAATTGGTAAAGAATACCTGATCGTTCATCAACTTCTCGTAATTAGCTTGATCGGCCAGTTTTTCGTCGGCCAGCTTTATCTCGAGTTCTAGTTTTTCGATGTTCTCTTCTGTTTTTTTGAGCTTGTTGAGCAATTGTTTCTTTTCAGCATCATTAGTTTTATCAACTACCGGTTTTTGCTCTACTGCTTTTTGTTGAACACTTCCAAATGCTTCTTGTTTGCTTGTTTTTTTATCAAGATCCAATTCATTTAAACGTTCCACTTTACGTAATTGCATGAACTCTTCAATATCGCATAAATGCTCGCGCACTTTTCCGTCTCTAAATTCAAATAAGCGATCACAAATTCCTTTCATAAAATCACGATCGTGACTTACCATGATCACTGTTCCTTCGTAATCCTGAATAGCAGATTTTAATACTTCCTTGCTTCTAATATCCAAGTGATTGGTGGGCTCATCCATTAATAATAAGTTATAAGGCTCCAATAATAATTTACATAAAGCCAAACGACCACGCTCTCCTCCACTTAACACCTGAACTTTTTTATCAATATCTTCTCCACCAAATAAAAACGAACCTAATAATCCGCGTACTTGTTTACGCACTTCACCAACTGCTAATTCGTCAATGGTCTCAAAAACAGTTTTCTTTGGGTCTAATTTTTCTTCTTGATCTTGCTCAAAATATCCCGGTAGTACACTATGACCTAACTGAACAATACCCTCGTGTTCTATTTTTTTAGCGATCATTTTCATCATCGTGCTTTTTCCTTCTCCATTCCTTCCAACCAATCCAATTTTTTCTCCTTTGGTGATAATAAATCTTGCGTCAGAAAAAATGCGCTTGTCTCCGTATTTTTTTCCGGCATCTTCTACTGTTAGAACAATTTTACCACTATGTGCTGGTTGAGGAAAACGAAAACGCATTACCGAAGTATCAAGATCATCCACTTCCACCTTTTCCATACGATCTAACTTTTTGATCAAGGATTGTGCAAAGGAAGCTTTACTTGCTTTTGCCCTGTACTTATCTATTAATACCTCCGTTTGGTTAATGATCTTTTGTTGGTTCTTTGCAGCGTTCTCTTGTTGTTCAATACGTTCTTTTCTTAAAACAAGATAACGCGAGTAATTTGTTTTGTAATCGTATGTTTTACCATTTACGATCTCAATGGTACGTTGAGTTACGTTATCTAAAAATGTTTTATCGTGGCTGATCAACATAACAGAACCGGCAAAAGTATCCATGAATTCTTCCAACCAAATGATCGCTTCAATATCCAGGTGATTTGTAGGCTCATCGAGCAATAAAATATGTGGTTTTTGCAAGAGGATCTTTGCTAATTCGATTCGCATGCGCCATCCTCCACTAAACTCCGCAGTTTGGCGATCAAAATCCTTACGTTCAAATCCTAAACCTTTTAAGATCTTCTCGATCTCTTCATTTTTATTTCCGGCGCCGATCATATCGAGGCGCGAATAGATCTCAGTTTGATCTTCTATCAACTTCATGTACTCGGCACTTTCATAATCGGTGCGTGTTTCCATTTGATGATTGATCTCATCCAACCTTTTCTCTAGTAATTGTATCTCGGCAAAAGCTGTTTCCGTTTCTTCAAACACAGTGCGTCCGTGCTGATGGATCATATCTTGTGGCAAATAACCGATCTTGATATCACGCGGACATGCTATCTCTCCTTTGGTTGGATTTTCTTCTCCGGCAATTAATTTAAGCATTGTACTTTTTCCGGCACCATTTTTTCCGGCAAGACCGATCCTATCTTTTGAATTGATCAAAAAAGAAATATTATCGAATAAATTAAAGCCTCCAAAGGCTACAGTTACTGAGTTTACCGAGATCATAGGGCGCAAAAGTACGCAATTATGGGGAGTTCCAAAAATTGCTTTTTTGTCGTTAAACTTCGTTTTGAAAATGCTCATTTACCATAGTAAACTGTGCTTTTCAAAACTCGTTCGCCTAAAAAAATCTAATTTTTAGAACTCCCCAGCATTACGGTTAAAACCTAACCTTCAATAAACCATTAAAATGCTTGCCTCGTTAAAGGTGAGATGCCTAGAGAAGAAAATTCTTGACGTAAAAGCTTATAAAAGCCCACTATGCCTATCATTGCGGCATTATCGGTACAATACTCAAATTTAGGAATATAGGTTTCAATTTCTTGCTGTTCTAGTGCTTTTACTTGCTTTCTTAGCTCTGAATTTGCCGAAACACCTCCCGAAATAGCAAAGTGTTTGATACCTGTTTCTTCCAAAACCAATTTACTTTTTTTAAGAAGTATTTGGATCAAATGGTATTGATAGGAGGCGCAAATATCGCTCATATTATTCTTCACAAAATCAGGATCTTTTGCGGTTTCTTTTTGGATAAAATATAAGAACGACGTTTTTATACCACTAAAGCTAAAATCATACGCTTGCATTTTTGTATCAGAGAATTTAAAACGATGCGCATCTCCGTTTTGTGCGAATTTATCTATCATTGGTCCACCCGGATATGGTAACCCCAACACTTTGGCAGCTTTATCAAATGCTTCTCCAACGGCATCATCAATAGTTTGACCCAACAATTCAAACTTCAAATGATCGGTTACTTTTATGAGTTGTGTATGTCCGCCACTTACGGTTAAACATACAAAAGGAAAAGGCGGTATTTTCTGTTCGGCATCCACAATAAAATGTGCCAAAACGTGCGCTTGCATATGATCAACCTCAATTAAAGGAATGTTTAGCGAAAGCGAAAGTGATTTTGCGAAATTCAAACCAACCAACAAACTTCCCATTAAACCGGGACCGCGAGTTACAGCAATTGCGCTCACTTGCATTAAATTAATACTGGCTTTTTTTAGCGCTTCATGAACAACCGGTACAATGTTCTTTTGATGATCGCGACTGGCCAATTCGGGCACAACACCGCCATATTGCTCGTGAATTTTTTGATTTGCCGTGTAATTACTCAAAACAACATTTCCTTTCAACACCGCGCAGGACGTATCATCGCAGCTACTTTCAATTGCTAATATGATACTGTTACTATTTTGCATTTTTTCGGTTTTCAGGGTGCTAATTTTCCGTAAATTAGTGGGTCGTGCTAATGCGTAAAGTTACAAGAATAATACTAAAAAGCCTTATGTGGCTTACAATAGTTGTGGTGGTGTTTGTTACCGCCCTGTTCTTCTTGGTACAAAGTCCTTCGTTTCAAACTTGGTTGGCGCAAAAAGCATCGCATTATTTGGAAGATGAACTAAAAACGGTTGTAAAAATTGATGCCGTTGAACTTCATTTCTTTAAAACTGCTGAACTAAAAGGCGTTTACATGGAAGATCTGAATAAAGACACGCTTATCAGCGGTGGAAGAATATTTGTTGAATTGAACTCATTCAATTTCTCCGATCAAAAAATAAATATTAAAAATGTAACGCTATCAAACACAACTGCAAAATTATCTGTTCCGAAAAATGACAGCGTGATGAACTTTCAATTCATTGTGAATTATTTTGATACAGGTAAAAAAGAAAAAGATACAAGTTCTGCTCCTTGGGATGTAAGATTCAACGATCTAACGCTCGACAATGTGAATTTTATGTTCAAGAATAATAATAAAAACACAAAGATCAAGGAAGCAATTAATTTTGATAATTTAAGAGCAAATAATGTTTCAGGAAAATTCTCGCAGATCCAATTTCAAAAAGACACTATTCTTGTTGCGCTATCGAACTTGCGATTTACCGAACAAAGTGGATTTGTACTCACCAATCTTTCGAGCAATTTAAAAATAAGCGAAAAAGGAGTTTATATAGATCACCTGGATATTGTAACTCCGGGAACTGTGATACGAGGGTATGTTAGATTTAAACATGATAATTGGGAAGCGTACAGCGATTTTTTAAATAAGGTTGATATGGATGTGCTTTTGAAACCAAAATCAAAAGTGCATTTAAAAGATGTGGCATCATTTACAGAAGAACTTGCAGGATTGAATGATACGGTTAAACTATCAGGTAAAATAAAAGGCTCGGTAGCAGACCTAAGCTTAATCGATTTTAAATTAAAATTAAAAACAAATACCGAATTTGTAGGAGATCTTACAATTGTAGGTTTGCCTGATTTTAATAATAGTTATTTGCACTTTGATACAAAAAAATTATCCACTTCCTATGTTGATCTAATACAAATTCCTAATTATCCCTTTA
>JAGPDW010000058.1:0-2763 GCA_018057345.1 Bacteroidia bacterium
GTACTGTTCCTGTTGGGCCGGCATGAGTAGCTGTCATTGGCGTGGCCCCAACCGTGAGTGTTCCCGTTAAACTTGCAACAGTATTAGAACAGGTTGGTTGCATTGGCGTTAAATTTAAATTTGGCGCCGGCGTGATACTCACAGTGATCAAACGAATAATTGGCGCGCATGCTCCCGCAGGATTCATGATCGCATTTAAAGTTCCTGAGATCGCAGTGATATAAGTTTGGTTGGTGAACGATGGTATAGAATATGAACCCGGTACGCCTGGACCTTGCCATGAATATGGGCCTAGTCCATTTGGTAAAGTAATAGTTGCTCCACTTGCACCGCAAGTTGGTAAAGTAATACTTGGTGTTCCTGCAGGGAAGTTACCGTTATTACCTATAATAACCATTGGACTACACTGTGCGTCAAAATACACATAACCATAGTGACCACCAGCAGTACAATCAGATGTGAT
This sequence comes from Bacteroidia bacterium, assembly GCA_018057345.1. Classification (GTDB taxonomy): domain Bacteria; phylum Bacteroidota; class Bacteroidia; order B-17B0; family Aurantibacillaceae; genus Aurantibacillus. The sequence continues at coordinate 464 of JAGPDW010000058.1, forward strand.
GATCTCTATCTGGATATTTTGTCCAATATAAGATGTTAGATCTAAAGTTTGAAGTTTCCACTTATTGTAAATAGGTTGAAAGTTTGAAGGTGTGTGAACATTGTTTGTGCCTCCAATGTAATAAGTAACCGGAGTTGTTCCTGTACACTGTGAACTTGGCGCTGATACTGAGAAAGCAGGACAAGTTAATACTGAGTTGGTTGTTAAGTTAGTTAACTTAATTTGAAAAGCACCAGCATCACAACAACCGTGACCAGGATAAAATACAGAGATAAATGCAAATTGGAATAAAGCGTTTGTTGGAGCAACTAAGAACGACTTAGTTAATTTAGCCATACTGTAATCTCCGGTTTGCGCGTCGTTTAAACGAATAAAATTTGTACCAAACATAGCAGGTAAACCTAATTGAGGATTAGAAGCAATACCATTGTTAGCTGAAGTACCAAATACAGAGAAAAGAGGATACTGAGCTCCTACAACAGGATCAACATAACCAGTTGCACCTGCGCTTATCAATTCTGAATTTGTTGGTTGGTTTGGGCAGCAACCACCAAGATTACATGAGTTATTCGGGAATTGATTAATACCCTCTTCAACTGTCCAACCGGTGATCTGACTACTTGTTGTGATAAGGCCTGGAGCCGAAGCTTCAAAATCCTCATTATTACAAGCAGGAGCTGCGGTTTTAGCCATATTAAGTGGCGTTTTCCACATCGTTGGCTTAACTGTTTTTAAACCATATTTAGAATTAATATATTCTCTTTTTAGTCTCGCCATACGTACTGGGAATTCAGCTCCGTAAAACCCTTCTGATAGGGCGGCTTTTTTTGCAGCATTTTCTTCAAAACCTGCTAGTGAATCACCGATCATTTTTTGTGACTGACCAAACGTGCTGCTAACCAATAAGCTTGCAAACACAACGGCGATCATTTTTAATTTCATTACTTTTTTCATCTCGTTTGTTTTTAACATTCTACAATAATACTATTGTTTTTCCAATATTTATCAAGTTTCGTGCCAAAGTGCAATATTTGTTAATTTATACGGTTTTTTAACATTTATTTTTGTGAAAACGCAACCCTATTTAACAAAAAAATCCCCGCTCTAAGGCGGGGATCATTATCATTAGGGTCTTATTTTCTTTATTATCTGAACAAGGTAACATTACCTTTTAGGTCATACTCTTGAGCATCTTTACCTTTGGCTTTGATCATATAGAAGTATGTTCCTGAAGGACACTCCTTACCGAACATATTCTTACCATCCCATCCAATGTTTCCTGTTCCGCTGGTAACTTCATATACTTTATTTCCCCAACGGTCAAAGATACTTGCTTCGATCTCAAGTAAACTTGCTGCGATCAAACGGAACACATCATTCACTTTGTCACCATTTGGTGTGAATACGTTTGGTACTTCTAATTTACTTGGTACTTCTACTACAATGATCTTGATCTTGCTTCCTTTACACTTTCCTTTGGTTACATTTAATAATACACTGTATGTACCCGCTGCTGTATAAGTAGTATTTGGTGTAACACTTGAGTTACCACTTGAGTTATAAGTATTAGTTAATACTGAACCATTACCATAACTCCATGTGCCGATCATACTTCCTGTACCCGCTGATGATGTACTGGTGTTTTGGAATGTAACACCCAGTGGTGAGTATCCAAACTGTACGCTTGGGATGAAGTCTGTATTTAAAGTTCCCTCTACTACCTGGTAAGCGCCAGTTGTTTTACAACCATTCACCGTATTAGTAACAGTTACTCCGTACTCACCTGCTTCAGTACCTAAGATGAATGATTTAGTTCTGTCTGTTACAAAAACACCTGCAGGGAATGCATCCCAATAGTATTTTAAGTTTGTTGTAGGTGATACAACCACTTGCACTGTTGCTTGGTTCGTTCCACAATCCAATGTATACACCGGTGTGAAATCAACCGCAGGAGGTGTAAGGTCACAAGCAACGCCAAACGTTGCTGATGTAGTACAACCATTAACCGCCGACATTGATTCAGCTGTATGAGTTCCGCAAGCTGTAGTATTGAATTGTGTACCCGGTACTCCACCGCCTATTGGAGGGAACCATGTATACGTTGGCACTAAAGCCACCGCTAAGGTTGGTGTAATAATAGGGACAATAACAACGTCAGGATTTATACAGTTAATAACAGAGTTAGTTAATGCACTAATAGTGAATTTAGGTAACCTGATGTCTTGTATGATCTGAACTGTTTTGGTTGAGCGACACTGATTATTAATATCTACCGCTCCTACCGTAAAGGTTCCTACAGA
>JAGPDW010000058.1:2863-15615 GCA_018057345.1 Bacteroidia bacterium
TACCTGCCAAGTACCCGGGATAGCAACGTTCACAAAGTTTCCGGTAGCTGTTCCACTTGGGCTTGTCCAAGTATAAGTTAATCCGGCATTACTTGTGGTCATTGTGATCGGTGAATTGATACAGGTTAATGTATAATCTGCCCCTGGTGATCCAACACTAAAGTTTGGAATGGCAAGCGGTGGATTTATTTGAATTGTTTTTGTAAGGTTACATCCTATTCCATCAAGAATAGTAATAGTATGAATACCCGGTGCTAAAGTGGTAACCGTTCCGCCCGGTGAGGAGAAGGTATTACCTGTAACGTTAACCGGCACTGTACCAGTTGGGCCCGTATGAATAGCCGTCATTGGCGTGGCCCCAACCGTGAGTGTTCCTGTTAAACTTGCAACCGTATTAGAACAGGTTGGTTGCATTGGCGTTAAATTTAAATTTGGTGCCGGCGTGATACTCACAGTAATCAAACGAATAATTGGCGCACATGCTCCCGCAGGATTCATGATCGCATTTAACGTTCCTGAGATCGCAGTGATATAAGTTTGGTTCGTGAACGATGGCACAGAATATGAACCCGGTACACCTGGACCTTGCCATGAATATGGCCCTAGTCCATTTGGTAAAGTAATAGTAGCTCCACTCGCACCGCAAGTTGGTAAAGTAATACTTGGTGTTCCTGCAGGGAAGTTACTGTTATTACCTACAACAACCATTGGGCTACATTGCGCATCCAAGAACACACAGCCATAGTGAGCGCCACCTGTACAATCAGAAGCAACGATCTCAATTGTGATGTTTTGGTTAATATAAGAAGTAAGATCAAGTGTATTCAATTTCCATTTATTATATATCAATTGATTACTGCCAGTTCCTGTGTAAGGATTGTTAGTTCCCGCAAAATAATATTGAACAGGAGTTGTGCCTGTACATTGAGAACTTGGCGCTGATACTGAGAATGCTGGACAAGCTAACACTGAATTAGTACTAGCGTTAGTAACAGTGATCTTAAACGCACCGGCGTCACAACAACCGTGACCCGTATAAAAAAGAGAGATAAATGCAAATTGGAATAAAGCGTTTGCCGGAGTAACTGCAATTGTTTTAGTTAATCTTTCCATACTAAAATTGGAGGTAGTATTATTTAAACGGATAAAGTTTGTACCATACATTGCAGGTATCCCTAATTGAGGATTACTTCCAATACCATTATTATTAGAAGTACCGAAAACCGAAAAAATAGGATATTGAGCACCAATAACCGGATCAACATATCCCGTTACAGGGGCAGTGATCAAGGCACCTTGGTTAGGGGGATTAGGACAGCAACCCAATAAATTACAAGAGTTGTTCGGGTTCATGTTTGTGCCACCTTCAACTGTCCAACCGGTGATCTGATTAGAAGCCGTAATGTTACCAGCTGTTGACGCTTCAAAATCTTCGTTATTACATGCAGGTGCTGCAGTTTTAGCATAATTAATAGTGGTCTTCCAAGGACTGGTCTTTACCACTTTCAATCCGTATTTAGCATTTATAAATGCTCTTTTATAACTTGCCATTCTTACAGGAAACTCGCTTCCGAAGAATCCTTCCGATAGAGCAGCTTTTTTTGCAGCATCTTCATCAAAACCTGCTAGTGAATCACCGAGCATTTTTTGGGTTTGACCAAACGTACTGCTAACCAATAAGCTTGCAAACACTACGGCGATCATTTTTAATTTCATTACTTTTTTCATCTTGTTTGTTTTTAACATTCTACAATATAGAAATACGGACTAGCCCACTCAAGTATCGTGCCAAAATCTAATATATGTTAAAATCTGAAACCTTTTTGAGCCAAATATTATACTTACTTTTGTTTTTTAACACATTCATTATGCAATTATTACAAAACAAAGTGGCCTTAATAACAGGGGCCACACGCGGAATTGGAAAAGGAGTAGCATTGAGCTTTGCACAAAACGGAGCCAACGTAGCTTTTACTTATGTAAGCTCCGAAGAAAAAGCAAAAGAACTTGAAAAAGAATTACAGGCTTTTGGTATAAAAGCAAAAGGATACAAAAGTGATGCAGGAGATTTTAAAGCGGCCGATGATCTTGTGAATGCAGTTGTTGCCGAATTTGGAACTATTGATGTGCTTGTAAATAACGCAGGAATTACACGCGATACCTTATTAATGCGTATGAGCGAACAGCAATGGGATGAAGTGATCAATGCGAATTTAAAGTCGGTATTTAACTTAACAAAGGCTGTGCAAAAACCAATGTTAAAAGCTCGTAAAGGCTCTATTATAAATATGAGTTCGGTTGTTGGTGTAAAAGGAAATGCCGGACAAAGTAATTATGCCGCATCAAAAGCAGGTATTATAGGTTTTACAAAATCTATAGCCATAGAATTAGGTTCACGTAATATTCGTTGTAATGCAATTGCTCCAGGATTCATTGAAACTGAAATGACCGCTGCATTAGATGAAAAAGTAGTTCAGCAATGGCGCGATGGTATTCCTTTAAAAAGAGGTGGAACTACAGAAGATGTTGCTAACGTAACTTTATTCTTGGCAAGTGATATGAGTGCCTATGTTACCGGACAATGCATTAATGTGTGCGGGGGTATGCTTACCTAGTGTCCACAAGAAAACGCCATTTTATACGTTATACTTGCAGACACTTCATAATGCCAAATGAATGGTAAAAATAATTTCAGACACGCCTTGGTATCTTTTTTTATTGTGCTTTTTAATTGGCGCACTATTTTCCTTATTACTTTATTATAAGGACAAAAAAGCAGGCGAACTTTCTATTCTGATTCAAAGAATACTTTTTGGAACACGGGCCTTATGTATTACGCTAATTTGCATTTTGCTTACCAATCTTTTCTTAAAGCATATTAATAATCGCAGCGAAAATCCGATCATCTTAGTTGCGATAGATAATTCAACTTCTGTTGTTTCCGGAAAGGACAGCGCTACACTTTCTAAATCATTAAAAGAGAACATTCACACTCTCAATCAAGGTTTAGGAAAACGCTTTACAATTAAACAATTACTATTTGGCGAAAGAACGCGCTTATCTGATAGCATAAGCTTTAAAGACAAGGAAACGGATATATCGAACTTACTTGCCGATGTTGCTAATAATTTTTCGGGACAAAATATTGGAGCGCTTATCATTGCCTCCGATGGCATCATTAACAAAGGCGCAAATCCTATTTATAATTTAGAAAAAATAAAATTCCCGATCTACACTATTGCTTTAGGAGATACTGTTGAGAAAAAAGACGCGCTCATTCAAAAAATAAACCATAATCAGGTAGCTTACTTGGGAAATCAATTCTTAGCCGAGATCACTTTAAACGCTATTAAACTAAGTGGGGAAGAATGTGTTGTAAGCATTTTTAAGAACAACATTAAAAAAGGTGAACAAAAAATAAAGATCAACTCACAAAATTTTATCTCCACCATAAATTTTATTTTAGATGCTGATGCGCCGGGTGTGCAACGTTATACAGTAAATGTATCTCCCGTGAAAGGGGAAACCAATTTATCAAACAATTCTCAAAGTTTTATCGTGGATGTGATAGATAATCGTGATAAGATCCTTTTAGTTTCTAATTCTCCACATCCTGATGTTTCTGCAATTAGCGAAAGCATTGAAAGCATGAAGAATTACGAATTGATAAAAGATTTTACCGATAAATTCAATCGCGTTGTAAAGCCTTTCAGTTTGGTGATCATTCACAATTACAATTCAAACAACCGCACCATTCTCGACGAGTGCGTTACAAACCGCATTCCTTACCTCATTATTAATCCTGCTCCTAATTCAGGATTAAATGAAGTAAAGATCACTTCAATGATCGATAAATTGAATGATTCAGAACCCTCCATCAATAATGGCTTTGGATTATTTACTATTTCTGAAGAACTACGAAACGCCATCACTAATTATCCGGCAGTTAAAACATATTTTGCCAAATACAATATGTCTAATGGCGCACAAGTATTACTGAACCAAAAGATCGGTTCGGTTACCATGCAGGAGCCAATTTTATTTTTTAATGAATTAAATGGTTTAAAGAGTGGTATTTTTATTGGAGATGGTTTATGGCGGTGGAAACTAAGAAATTATCAAGAGAACAGTAACTTCAATGCATTCAACGAACTCATAAGCAAATCCATTCAATACCTCTCTGTAAAAAGTGACAAGAGTTTTTTTAGAATTTATACGCAAAAGATCGTGAGCGAAAACGAATCTATTGAATTTGCTGCCGAGGTTTATAATAAAAGTTACGAGCTCATTACCCAATCTGATGTTACCATGGTAATTAAGAACGAAAAAGGGAATACATTCAACTATACATTTAGCAAACAGGGAAATTCTTATAAATTAGCTTTAGGTCTTTTAGCGCCAGGCGAATACACTTACGAAGCCAAAACAAAAACCGATGCCACTGTTACCGTAAAAAAAGGAGTTTTAATTGTAAAGCCGGTGATCTCTGAAAAAATAAATACGGTAGCAGATCATGGATTGCTTCAAAAATTAAGCGCGGGCACTAATGGGAAAATGTACAAATTAGATGATCTTAAAACTTTGAAAACTTCCATTTTAAATAACGAATCTATAAAACCAATTACCTATTCACAAAATGAGACCACAGAACTTATTGATCTTAAATGGATCTTTGCATTGCTTCTTATTTTATTATCTCTAGAATGGTTCTTACGTAAATATCATGGCTTGATCTAATGAAGAATTTATTTTTTATAGTTGCACTTTTCCTAACGTCTTGCTCTTATCAAACTATTAAGGTCAACGATGCGCAACCATGCAAAGTAAAACTCAATAAAAAATTCAGAATTAATTTACCTGAAGATCACAGAACGGGTTATACCTGGCAATTAAATGATGAATACGATAAAAGCTTGCTTGATCGAATGAATACGGTTTGGGAAGGAAATGATAATGGCGTATACTTTTACTTTACCGCTGTAAAACCAGGTATCACTGTTTTAAACTTTACATCCCGTAATTACAACGATGTCAATTCTATAAAAGAGATCACTATAAAGGTTTCGCAAGACTAGGATTACGCTCGTAAATATAGATCAGATTCTGAGAAATGGGCTTGTATGTATTTATTTGTTCGTTGTACACATACACACTTTGCTGTCCTTCTATCATATCCACTAAACCAACGATCCTATAATTCTCTGTAATAAATTTATTAGCCCATTCAAACACATATTTATCAACGTTAGCCTGAACCAATAATGATAAAGGGTGATTAAAGAAAATAACGAATTTAGGTTTTGCTTTTTCGGTATCCCTAGCAAATTCACGTTGCCACTCTTTATGATCTTTTACATTATTTACAATAGAGGTAAAGTATGCATGGCGTGAAGGCGACTTCTTTTTGGTATAAAAATAGATCTGCGGTTCTGATCCTATCAGTACAATATTATCCTCAGGCTTTGAGTGCGAATTAATATAATTGGCAATTTCCATCGATTCAGGAAAAGGATTATTACCATATACTGCTCTTAAGATGCGCTCGTAGTTTGGGTGATAATAATAGGATTTCAAAGTTGAAACGTGACTAAATGTAAGAGCACCAAAAATTCCTAAATATACCCATTTAATAATAGGCTGTTTGAAATTTAAAGTATCTCTAATGATAGCCATTGCCGAATAAAACGTTAAGCCTGCAACTAGCGCTATTCCCGGAACTGTTTGGATCCAATAGTGGCCGTAAAAAAAGTAACCCGGAACGATGGTCATAAAAGAAAAACCTAAAAGTGTTACTCCAAGAATTTTGTATTTGATATTTATCGGTCGCAATAAACATAAAATAACTGCGAGCAAACTGTGATACCAGAAGAATTTATGGTTTTGAATAATAGCATCCCGTGTGTATTTAAAATATTTTACACCTTCTTCATAAGGCATACTGCTAGCGTATTGTTTTGCATGCTCAATTGTCCAATAGATCATCTCATTAAATGAACCTTTTGAGGCAATGATCAGGAACATCAAAATAATAATAGAGAACCCACCAACAGCGTAAGCAAACATTTGCTTCCAGAATTGTTTCCAAACACGTGGCTTAGTGAACCAGAAATCAGTGATCAACAAAAACCCTCCCCATAAGGCCAAAAATACTCCGGTAGTTTTTACCATGAAAGCGCAGCCCATAGCAAGTCCCATTAAGATGTAGTATATGAGTTTACCTTTAGATCTTGCTACTGAATAGAACAATAATCCCATACTAATAAAGAAAGCAACGCCATGCTCTGCTTGCACAGTAAAGCCGCTTAAGTTTGGTGTTAACGACACAAATGCGAAAGTTGCTGCAGTAATTACTCCTGCAACTGGAGAAAATAAATTCCTCGCGGCAAAATACAAGAAGATCATCGACAGGATATTCACCCACATAAAACCTGTATGCATTCCTTGTACTGTATCGCCAAATAAACCAACGATCATAGCAAAGAAATAAAACAAACCCGGGAACTTTACCTCGTAAAAATCTTTATAAGGTACTTTTCCTTCAAGAATTAACTTTCCGAAATAACTGTAAATACCCTCATCACGTTCAAAGGGAATGCCTGCAAAGTTTGTGCGAATAGAATGAACAACAAAAACCAAAACAAACAATAAACCTGTACAAATAAGATCTTCATTTTTAACAACAAATGTTTTGTTGCCGATCTTAAATTCCTTTGTTGTTTTTGCTGCAGGAACAACCACTTTTTTCTCGGCTACTTTTGTCTTTGCCATAATTAGTTCTGATTATTTTTTACTCCTAATTTTTCTTTAATATGATTATAGGTTTGCTTTATACCTTCACTTAATTCTACAAATTTAAAATCCTTGAAACTTGCCTTTAGTTTTGAATTATCCAAACTGATTGCAGGATTATCACTCTGCCTTGTTTCTTTATAATTCACTTTAAAATCTTCTTTCACGATCTTTTTAATGATGTCTACCAATTGATTAATGCTGATATTGTCATTGGAAGCTAAGTTGTAAATATTTGAATCTGCCCCGGAAGAAATAGACAAACTTAATAATTTAGCCACATCACTTACGCAAATATAATTTCTAATATTCTCACCGTTTCCGTAAATGGTAATGTTGTTATCCTTGATGATCTTTTCTAAAAATGTATTGATAATACCTAAACCCTTTGAGGTATCCTGTCCATCGCCGTAAACATTACTTACTCTAAAAATATCATGCTTAATATTATGACGAACTTCAAAATAATTCAAATAATTTTCCATCGCCAATTTAGTGATCCCATAAGGCGAAAACGGTTTTTTATCCGAATCTTCCGTTAATTTTTCTTTTGACTGGCCATAAATTGTTCCTGCACTCGACACAAAAACTACCTTTCTTAATTTATGTTTAGCGCCATTATTTAAAAAATGAATAAAGGGCAGCAAATTCTTCTCTACATCAAATTTTGGGTCATCCCAACTCGACGAAGGAATAGAATCAGAAGCGAGATAATAAACAATTTCGGTTTCCTTAAAATATTTTTCTAATTGCGATGTATTGTTGAGATCTAACTGATGGTAAGGTAGCCTATCCTTGAAATCATTTGAAGGGCTTCTCCCAAACAAGGTTATTTTCAATTGAGAATTTTGCATCAACACCCTTGTAAGATGCTTACCAATAAAACCATTGGCCCCTAATATGGCAACGTGAGTACAACTCATAAGTTAATGGTTCTTTCAATAACGGTATAAGGTCTGTTGCGCACTTCATCATAAATACGAACAATATATTCACCAATAATTCCTAGACAAATAAGCGTAAGTGAACCGAAGAACAAGATAATAATGGCCAATGATGCAAAACCCTTTACATCAATTTGATTAACGAAAGACTCATAGATAACAATTGCAGAATATACAATGGCAAACAATAAACCAATGAATCCTAACCATGTAATAATACGAATTGGAACAGAAGAAAATGAGAAAATGCCGTCCATGGCTATCTTCATTAACTTTTTAAAAGTATACCCTGATTGACCATCAAACCTGGCGGCGCGCTCGTACTCAACTCCGATTTGTTTAAACCCAACCCAAGCACGAATACCACGAAGAAATGGATTCTTCTCTTGCAATTTCAACATGTTATCTACAACATGCTTTTTCATTACACAGAAGTCTCCACTATCCAAAGGTATATCTGTATCGCTTAACCTCTTTAAAATACGATAAAAACTATTGTAGCTAAATTTTTTGAAAACATTCTCTTTACGTTTCTTTCTTACACCATATGCAACGTCATGTCCTTCATCTAAATATTTAAAGAACATGGGCAGCAATGATGGCGGATCTTGAAGATCATCATCTATTATTGCCACATAATCTCCTGTGCAATGCGAAAGACCTGTTTTTACTGCGATCTGGTGGCCAAAATTTCTTGAAAGTTTTATGCCCTTTATGTATGCATACGTTTTGCTTAACTCAGTGATCTTATCAAAACTTTTATCCTTACTTCCATCGTCAACCAACACCAACTCCAAATCCCAATTAGAATTTTTACGTTCCGCATCAATAGCCTCCACTAAATTGCTCATAAAAGCAGAGGAATTATAGATGGGTACAATTATGGTAATCTTCTTACTCATTTACTTAGGTCGTTGAGGCCATGATAGCTTTTAAAAGTACTAAAAAATTGAACAATAAAAAAAATTAAAATTTGCTAAACAGCCAGTTCGTGAAATAGCCGTACTATTTAGTGTACAAGACCTTAAGGTTGCCATAATTAATTTTATCTTTAGCCTAATTTTAATATATTTGACACTCTAAAAACACTTCATGAAAGTAGTTATACTCGCCGGCGGTTTAGGCACCAGAATATCTGAAGAAACAACCATCAAACCAAAACCCATGATTGAGATAGGCGGTAAACCTATCATTTGGCATATCATGAAAATTTATGCAAAACATGGCTTCAACGAATTTGTGGTTTGCCTTGGCTACAAAGGCCATTTGATCAAAGAATATTTTATCAATTATTTTTTATATAACTCCGATATAACAGTTGAGCTTGAAAAAAATGTGGTAGATGTTCACTTTACAAACTCAGAATCTTTTAAAGTCACTCTAGTAGATACAGGTGTAAATACAAATACAGCAGGCCGTATCAAACGCATTCAAAAACATGTAAAGGATGAAACATTTATGTTGACCTACGGTGATGGTGTTGCAGATATTGACATCAACGCTTTATTAAAATTTCATAAAGAAAATGCAAAATTAGCAACACTAACTTCCATCCAATTACCAGGACGTTTTGGAAATATTGAAACCACCGACAAAGGGTTGGTGACCAAATTCCAAGAAAAACCCGAAGGTGATGGCGTATGGATCAATGGTGGATTTTTTGTTTTGGAGCCGGGTATTTTTAAATATCTTGAAAAAGACATGGACGATGTACAATGGGAGAAAAAACCATTGATAGATATTGCAAACGATAAACAATTGGCAGCCTACAAACACAAAGGTTTTTGGAAATGTATGGATGCCATGCGCGATAAAATTGAACTCGAAGAATTGTGGGAAGGCCAGAAGGCTCCTTGGAAAGTATGGTAAATCTTTTTGGAGGAATATACAACAACAAAACCGTTCTGCTTACCGGTAATACCGGTTTTAAAGGCTCTTGGATGGCGTATTGGCTCACAAAAATGGGCGCGAACGTTATTGGCTATTCAAAAGATATTCCTAGCGAACCAAGTCATTTTAAATTAATAAATGCCAAGTACGAACACATCATGGGTGATGTGAACGATCTTGAACTTTTGAAAAAAACAATTGCAAAACACAAACCTGATGTTGTTTTTCATTTAGCGGCACAATCACTTGTTCGCTATTCGTACAAGCATGCCATTGAAACCTTTCAAACAAATGTAATTGGAACTGCCAATGTAATTGAAGCCTGCAAAGAAAATTCAAACACAAAAGGCTGCGTAATTGTTACCAGTGATAAATGTTACGAAAATTTTGAAGATGATCGCCCATACAACGAAACCGATCGCATGGGTGGTTATGATCCATACAGTGCTTCTAAAGGATGTGCCGAATTATTAACGAGCTCTTATCGTCGTTCGTTCTTTGCCGTAAATGAATTCGGAAAAAAACATAATTTTATTTTAGCTAGCGGTCGTGCAGGAAATGTTATTGGAGGTGGCGATTGGAGTGTTGACCGTTTAATTCCTGATGTTGTAAAAGCTGCAGCAAAAGGAGAAACCACTGAAATACGTAATCCAAAAGCAACTCGTCCATGGCAACATGTATTAGAGCCTGTTTCGGGATATTTGGTATTAGGACAAAAAATATTACAAGGCGATGTTTCTGTTGCTGATGGTTGGAATTTTGGTCCTGCCAATAACGAAACACTTTCAGTACAAGAAGTATTAGATCGCGCAGTACATATTTGGACACATATTTTATTTGAAACGCCTCCGCAAAAAAATCTTCCTCACGAAGCTAAATTATTACGCTTGGATTGCACTAAGTCAAATTCAAAATTGCACTGGTATCCGGTTTGGAATACCGAAAAAGCAATTGAGTATACTATACTTTGGTACAAAAATTATTACGAGAAAAAAGAATTGAATACTGAAGCTGACCTAAGAGATTATGTTACAAAGGCAAAAGAACTAAATTACGTTTGGGCAAAATGATATTTGAAGAAACAAAATTAAAAGGCGCTTACGTTATTTCTTTGAATCCTCTCACAGATGCAAGGGGAGGTTTTGCGCGCACCTTCTGCAAAAAAGAATTCCAACAAATTGGTCATAAAAAAGAATTTGTTCAAATGAATCATTCGTGGAATAGAAATAAAGGCACTATTCGCGGAATGCATTATCAAATTCCTCCCTACCAGGAAATAAAATTGATCCGTTGTGTGCGTGGTGCTGTTTTGGACGTGATCGTTGATCTTCGAAAATATTCTCCAACATTTTTGCAACATTTTACCGTTGAACTTTCTGCTGAAAATAAAAAAATGATCTATGTACCCGAGGATTTTGCTCATGGCTTTCAAGCTCTGGAAGATGATTCGGAACTGATCTATCATCATACCGAATACTACACCCCTGATGCGGATAGAGGTTTGCGTTTTGATGATCCTGCGTTAAATATAAAATGGTCGTTACCACCGGTGATGATCTCAGAAAAAGATAGATCGTACAATTTAATTGATAATACCTTTAAAGGAATGTAATATGGAATGTCGTTTTTGTAAACATAAAGTTGAAACTGAATTTGCCGACCTGGTAAATAGTCCCGCGTCTAACTCCTACTTAACTGCCGAGCAATTAAATGAGCCGGAAGTATTTTATCCATTAAAAGTAATGGCGTGCGAAAAATGCTTTTTAGTACAAGTAGATGAATACAAAAAATCAGAAGATATTTTTAATGCCGATTACGCCTACTTCTCATCCTTTTCTACAAGCTGGTTAGCGCACAGTAAAAAATATACCGAAATGATGATCGCGCGTTTTGGTTATAACGAGAAATCCTTAGTAACTGAAGTTGCTTCTAACGACGGTTATTTATTGCAGTATTTTAAAGAAAAAAATGTACCGGTACTTGGTATTGAGCCCACAGCAAACACAGCGGCCGTTGCCATTAAAAAAGGAATTCCATCGGTAGTAGATTTTTTTGGTGTGCGTTTAGCTACAAAATTAGCAGGTGAAGGTAAAAAGACTGACCTCTTATTAGGAAATAACGTTTTAGCGCACGTTCCTGATATCAATGATTTTGTTGGTGGAATGAAAGTTCTTGTAAAAGAAGGCGGCGTTGTTACCATGGAATTTCCACACTTATATCAGTTGGTACTCAATAACCAATTTGATACTATTTACCATGAGCATTTTTCTTATTTATCATTTACTACAGTAAGCAAAATATTTGAAGCACAAGGTTTAGTGATGTTTGATGTAGAAGAAGTTCCAACACACGGCGGATCTCTTCGTATTTTTGCAAAACATAAAGAAGATAGTTCAAAACCAATTGGACCAAATGTGGCGGCCATGTTGCAAAAAGAAAAAGATGCTGGCATGCTGAATATTGAGTACTACAAAAATTTTCAGGTAAAAGTGGAGACCGTTAAAAATGATCTTTTAGAATTTTTATTAAAACAAAAACGCGCCGGTAAAAAAGTAGCGGCGTATGGCGCTGCCGCCAAGGGAAATACCTTGCTAAATTATTGCGGTATTAAAAATGACATGATCAGTTTTGCGGTGGATGCAAATCCTGCCAAGCAAAATAAATTCATGCCCGCAAGTCATATTCCTATTGTGCAAGAAGATCGCATTAAAAAAGATAAACCCGATTTCATTATCATTCTTCCTTGGAATATTAAGGATGAAATTGTAAAACAATTGGATTATGTGAATGCATGGGGCTGCAAATTTGTAGTGCCAATTCCAAAATTGCAAATTCTCTAAATGAAAGTCTTAGTTACAGGCGCTAATGGGTTTATTGGTAATTACGTTGTTCAACAATTACTCAAACGCGGCGTAACTGTAATTGCCACGTCTAATGATTTGGCGCGAGCCAAAGAAAAAGATTGGTTTGATAAAGTGCAATTTGTGGAGTACGATATGTATGATACAAATTCAGGAGATCTCTTCAAAAAATTCAATTCCCCTGATAAAATGATCCATTTAGGGTGGGGACATTTAGCCAATTTTAAAAGCGAAGAGCATATTACCAAAGAACTTCCGGCGCAAAAAA
>JAGPDW010000214.1:0-4427 GCA_018057345.1 Bacteroidia bacterium
GTTAAAGGGCGATTGCTTTAGGAAAAGGCACCATCCGTTTAGGCAAGATTTAAGCCTTTTATTGGGAATTCTTGAGTGGGGTAGTTATTCGGATGTGCGTACCGGTTTTTTGCATGGCCGAAAGGTCGGTAATTTCCAAGGTAGTTCCGGGTAAAAGTTTCAAACGTGCGGTAACATTTGAAAAACCAATAGAGCGATGCTCAGATTTGGTATTTTTTCGCGAATAATCAATACCTACCCCATTATCTTCTATTTCTATTTGTACGTTGCCGTCTTTTTGATCTATACGTAACATGATACTCCCCTTTTGGTCCATTTGGTTGAACGCGTGAATGATGCTGTTCTCAATAAAGGGTTGAATGATCATATTAGGAATATATACACCTATTGGATCTATTGCTTTATTACAAATGATCTTGAAATCAAATTTGCCCTCAAAGCGCATTTCCTCCAATTGTAAATAATATTCAATGCGTTTAAGTTCTTTAGATAATACGATGTAACGTTGATCCGCATGATCAATAGTTAATCTTATTAATTGAGCAAATTTGGCAAGATATTCGCTCCCATTACGCATATCATTATCATTGATAAAACTTTGTATAGAATTAAGTGCGTTAAAAATAAAGTGGGGGTTAATGGATGCCATCAATGCTTCATAACGCAATTCATTCAATTGATTTAAATAGTTGAGTCTCTCTGCGTTCTTCTTATTGTTCAATAAAATAATGAGGATGAGGATGAAAAGGATCAATACAACTACACCTATTTTAAACCAGCCCGTTTCCAAAAAAAAAGGTTCCGGAACAACTACAATACTAACTGGTGCACTCCAGTTGATCTGATCATTGGATCCTCTAAAGCTAATAGTAGCTATAGGTAATGGCAGATTATTGAAATTGATGCTGCTTCCTTCAATCTGTACCCAATTTTGCGAATTGATCCTATACTGGTAAATAATGTCATCTGAATGTATCAGATCGGCGCCGGTTAAATAAATGGTTAGGCTACGCTCATCACGATTTAAATACAAAGTATCGTTTATAGCTGAGCTTTTGTTATTTATAGAGATATTGGATATCCGTATATTTTTTTCATTTACAAACTCATTATCAAAATAAGAGAGGTCTAAAACACTAACACCTGAAGTAGTTCCTATAATAATACAATTGCACTTCCTATTGTAACACATCGAATTTATCTGCTTTGAAATAATACCATCAAATACATTTAGGTGAATTATTCCCGTGTCATTTAAACAAAACAAACCTTCCGGAGCAGCAAACCATAATCTCTTCTTGCCGTCTTCCACCGCAGTTCGCACATTGGTGAATTTCCTCCCAAAATAGATTTCACTATATGTCCAGCTTCCATTTACATGTTCTACCAACCCAAATTCAGTACAAAAAATAAGGGTCCCATTCTCCCTTTGAATAATGTCGTATATTTCTCCATTAAGCCCTTTTTGATTATGCCTCAGAAATTTTCCCGCACTGAGTGAGCCAACGCCGCTTGAGGTTCCCACCCAAAGTGTTCCGTCATTTGCGTAAAATAATCGGTTAGTCTTTACGCCTCGCTCATTATTTTTGAATAGCTCAACGCTATCAGTAACTATTATTTCGTTTTTATTATTTACTTCACCAGAATATAAACTTCGTCCCCATGCCCCGAATGCAATTTTATTTTTGTAAACATTACTTACTGCACTGCAAACAAAAAATGTGCTCCTGTCACTTCTGTAATTTATTTCGCCATAGTTAGATACAACTAATCCACCTGAAGAGTTATTTCCAACAAACAAATAACCGTCGTCGCTAATTGCAGCATCAAAAACATATGTAGTTGCGTTTTTTGAGAAGTACTTAAATTGTTGCTCCCTATTAGAATTAAGGTTCATTTGCTTCAAACCAAAATTAGTACATAAAAATATATCATCACCCTTGCCATTTATAACCCTACTCACGTAAGCGGGCGAACCGGAATTATCTGAAAGATTCTCAAGAAATGAATTATAGAAATAATAAACACCATTGTTTAGTGTTGTTAGCCAAATGTTACTTTTACTATCTTTAAAAATTGACGTTATGAGAAGTCGTTTAACGCCAAGAATGGAATCTATGTTCACGCATTTTTTTAAGGGTGTAATAATATAATTATCATCGGAGGTTAATGATGAACACCAGATATTGCCATGCTTATCTAAACAAAGCCCCTTTATATTGAATTCATTTGCTGAAACCCTTATTGAGTCAACAACTTTAAGATCCACTATCTTGTAAACAACGCTTGTTCCGCCCAGATAAAATTCCTTGGCCGACACTGGATAGTAACTGTATACTTTTTTTGCTAGCCCTTTTATGTTAAGATCCTCAAGTGACGTGCCTTTAAGCTTATAAACTGCGGCATCTTTTAAAACTATAAGATCATCATTGCCATCAACAAAAGCGTCGGTTATACCGTAAATAATAGTTCGTTTCTTTATCGCATCTACGTTATCATACACAATAAGATGCACGCCACGATTAATGGTAATTATTGTGTTATCTACAATATATAATCGCTCGCCAATATATTCTTTTGCCGTATCCGAAACTATCTCTTTTGCTTGTCCTTGCTTTATACTAAATATCCCTTTGCGTTTACTAAACGCCCAAATTGTATGATTGTATTCGGCAATAGATGTAATAAGGCTGCCACTAAGGCCCGATGCATTATTGTAATGTGTTCGATGATTTCCTGCAAAACAATCTAAACCATTGTCGGTTCCAAACCACATCTTACCGTTCTTATCTTCTAAAATAGAAAAAACCGAACTGCTTGACAAACCATCCTTAACCGATAGATTTTTATAAACGCCAAACTGTGATCTTAAACAAGAAAATATCAGTGTAAAAATTAAAATAAGTATTTTACCTTTATTTACCAATACTGATCGAATATTCTTTCATGAAGTCAAGAAAAGATGCGTGATTGTTTTTTGATATTTCGTATTTGCTGCCATTGATCATCACTACATAACCGCCATCTGTGCGGGTATACTCCTTTACGTGTTGCGCGTTGATTATGCACGATTTATGTATCCTGAAAAATAATTCAGTAGGCAAACTCCTTTCAAAATCCTTTAAAGTTTTTGATACCAATAGATCCTTACCATCGGTAAATAGCACTTTAGTATAATTATCCTCTCCTTTTAATATAAGAACTTTATCAATTTCAGAATAATAAATGCCTGATGAAGTAGACAAGGCTAATTTTTTTTGTGCCGTATTGATCGCAGTCCTAATAACAGGATCTTTTACAAGAGAATAATGTTTTAATACTTTATTTACTGCTGCCTGAAGATCTGAAATGATAATGGGCTTTACCAAATAATCTAAAACTCCAACTCTCAAAGCATCAATCCCAAAATCACTATGAGCTGAAACAATCACGGATACAAAATTCTTTACCTCAAATGATCGCAAAAATTCGATCCCGTTCATCTCAGGCATATGGATATCTACAAATACTACTTCGGGGGTCTGTTCAACTATCATTAGACGTGCTGTTATTGCTGAATTAGCCTCACCGATCACTTCCAATTCAGGAAAATATTTTTCCAATACAAGCCTGAGATTCTTTCTTGCTTTCTCCTCATCATCAATAATGATCGTTTTGAATTTTCTTAAAACCATTTGATCAATTTTTTACCATGCAAGTGCTTTATATTTAGTTTTCGTTATAAATAACCTCTAACAAAGTTTGCCCAACAGCCTCTAATGTATTTTTATCAATGGTTTTGATATCATCGCTATTCTTGTGATGATGCTCAAAGAAACTATTTTTATATGCATCGTAATGCAAAATATCAATGGTTGGTATTTGCGCGATCTTATTAATGAATGTATGGTCGTCGGTCATCTCCCCAGTTTCTTCATCAACAAAATAAGCTGAAGCGCCACTGGTTTTTGCTGCCTTCCAAACTTTTGTTACCACATCATTGGCATAAAATGTTGAAATTTCTTCTTTAGGAAAACGGGCATCCTTTGCTCCTACCATATCTAATAAAATTCCATAGTTTGCTGTGTATCCTGGCTTATGTGGATTCTTGCTCCAGTGTTGTGAACCTAAACACCAGGTATCGGGCATTCCTCCATTATCGCCGTAATCCTCAAGATCAAATAACACAATATCAATTCCAACATTCGGATTTTTTGTTTGAATGACGCGAGCCACTTCAATTAATACACCTACGCCGCTAGCGCCATCATTTACACCAGGACAAGGATTTGCTCTCAACTTAGGGTCAGTTTCTTTTTCGCTAAAAGGTCTGCTATCATAATGCGCGCACAATAAAATTCTTTTTTTGTTTTGAGGATCAAAAGAGGCGATCACATTTTTAAGGAGCCAGCTTTTTCCATCGTAGGTAGTTGCACTTGCTGCTTGAA
>JAGPDW010000059.1:0-15447 GCA_018057345.1 Bacteroidia bacterium
GAGAAATAGGCTTGATCATGCTTAATCTTGCCATCATTCAAATGATCAATGAGATCTACACCGGTTATAGCCTTGTTCATTTCATCGCTAAGTTCAATATCAATAAAATTTATTTGAACGGTATGTTGTTCACGCTTATCTCGAGTGTTGGTACAAATCTTATTTTAGTTTTACTTCACAAGCAGCCATCTGAATACGCGTGGCTGTTGTTTGTTTCCTCGATCATTATTATTTTAAATACATTTAATTGTGTTGTGATATTAGCAAAGGAATACTATAAGATGTATAATTTTCTTAGCATTTTTCAACCCGTGGCTTTGTTAGTGGGCATTTTTGTATTTACAAACTTCTACGGAAATTTTACACTTGATTCATATATCTGGCCTCTCATTATTTCATTTGCACTATCATTTATTATCTCCTCTTACTTTGTATTAGTTTATATTTTAAAACCCGATACTAAGACCGAATTCGCTTTAGGAGCGATATTAAAGAACGGTTTGTATTGCCAAGCAGGTGTATTAATGTATATATTAAGCGGACGATTGAGTTATTACCTCTTAGAAACCAAACCCGACGTTGGTTTATATTCAACGGCCTCATCTTTAATTGAAGCGGTGCTCATCATTACAAACTCCGTAACCCCTATTCTACTTTCGCGTGTGGCTATTTTAGGAAAAACTGATAATAGTATTAAACTTACGTTGATATTTGCCAAGCTTTGCTTTTTAGTAAGCATATTGGCTGTTGTTGTAATTTATTTTTTACCCGTACAAATGTTTACTTTTTTATTGGGCGATAGCTTTATTCAAAGTAAATCGATCATGCTTATGCTTTCGCCGGGTATTATCTTTTTAAGTTTCTCGGGGATCATTAGCCATTATTTTTCAGGGATTGGAAATATAAAAATGGTGAGCTTTTATAATTTCTTTGGTTTTGCGGCTACTTTGATACTTGCACCAATATTAATTGCCAAACATGGTATTGCCGGAGCTGCTATTACCACAAACATTGCCTACTTCATCACCTTTGTGGCTTCAATAATTGTATTCCTTAAAATTACAGGTGTTCCTTTCTCAAGTTTATTCAATTTAAAAGATGATATAAAGGAATTAAAGTCGGTGTTTTCAGGAGATTAAGTGATGAGCTAAAATTACTTCTTTAACTGGTCTACTATTTAGTCTTTCTTGCCACAGATTACATAGATTTACACAGATTTGTGTCGCAGATTCTTTTATTTAATAAATACGTTATTTAATCTGTGAATGAAATCTGCGAAAATTCGTGCGATCTGTGGCATAATAAACTGATTTACCTTAACATTTTCATCTGAACACTAACTTTACTATATAGCTCACCACCATAATTCCCACCGAAAGCATAAACCCCCACATGGCGTAAAGGGCTCCGTTTTTGAATTTAAAGATCAAATGCATCACCATTAACAGTATGGTGGCTAAATAGGGCAGTAATGCCGGAAAAAACCGAAAAGAAAGGGTAAGATCACCCCTTAATAAAGCAATGAATGCCCGTTGTATTCCACAACCCGGGCATTCAATGTTAAAGTATGTAACAAACGTACATGTTCCCATGTGCGCTTCCAACCAATCGATCATTAGTGCATATTACCCCAAGGCATCATTGAAAATGCAGCGCCAAGAATAAGTACGTAAACGATGATAAATACTATATATAAAGCGCTAAGACAGATTCCTATGATCGCGCAAACTCTTCCTGCTTTTAGGTTCTTAAATGATCCTTCAATATAGTTTCCCGGATTAGCTGCATATAATGCCAAATCCTTTTTAGCTAACACTAATGCAATAATACCGCAAATAATACCTACGATACCATAACAAAAGCATCCAGGAAAAATTGAACATATACCTAGAACCAAAACCGCAATAGCGTTTGGAAGGTTCTTTGGTCCTCCGAAATTACTTCCTGTATTAGTATTTATCGGGTTATTACTCTGTGGGTTGTTTACGTTATCCATGTTGTTTTTTTTATGTGAGAACTAATGTAAGCTTTTTTTTGGACCAGGCATTAAAAATAATTAACAAATTTTTGTTCCTAACTAATATCCTTGAAAAACGAACTTTTTTAAATTAAACACGTAAAAAACAGTAACAAACAGTCTCAACACCTCAAAACCCTTGTCAAACCTAGGTTTCCAAGGGTAGGTGAAAAAACTAAAAACCAAATAAAAAACCAAAACACGTTAATAATGAGAACACAAACATTAAAAATGGACACATTACAAACAGTATTAAGGAAAATACTCATCTGCTTAAAACTCATTTCCTATGAAAACAAAAATCTACGCCACAGCTTTATTGGCATTTATCATTCAGGTAATGGTACAAGGCCAAACACCCGCCAACCAAACCACGAACCATTCTTTTGAATATTGGAAAGGTTACGCGAACAAACAAAACTGGAATACCGCTGAGAAAGAAGAATTTCTCAAAGCAAAACAGTTTGATATGAACAGAAGCCCAATTTCTGTTCCAACTTCTGGATCAAACCAGAAACTCGCACTAAACAACTCTAGTAAAGTGCAAGCTGCGCCTCCCGGATGTAACAACATCGATTTTGAAGCGGGAAGCACTACAGGATGGACCCTCACCTCAGGATTTCACCCCATATATAATGCGCAAGGTTGTTGCCTTAATCCGGGCGGACAACAAATTGTTACTGCCGCAACAAATGCAAATTTTCTAGATCCCTTTGGAGGCTTTCCAATTGTTGCACCGGGTGGTAATTTCTCGTTAAGAATTGGCGATAATAATGTGAACGGACAAGCAGACAGAGTTGAGCAAACATTTTTTGTTACAGCTGCTAATGCAAACTTTACATATAAATATGCCGTTGTTTTTGAAGACCCAGGACACACCACTGCGCAACAACCTGCTTTTGTAGTGGAGATGTTTGATACAACGAATACTGCAATTCCTTGTACCTATTATAATGTATCGGCCGGACAAAATATTCCGGGCTTTTTAAATGGGCCGGGAAATGTAGTTTACAAACCGTGGACAAATGTTGTTGTTGACCTTACCAATTACATAGGACAAAACGTAACCATTCGATTTACAACATACGATTGCGCTTTGGGAGGACACTTTGGATACGCATATATAGATGGTGTTTGCGCTGCATTTACCACAGGTAATTCACTAAGCATGTGTGCCGGTTCGTCAAGTCTTATTTGTGGTCCTGCGGGTTTTGGATCTTATACTTGGAATGGGCCAAACACAACGAGCTTAACAAACCAATGTTTAGTTGTGAACGCAGCCGGAATTTACACCTGCACAACAACCATGGTAACAAATTGTCAAGGACCAACCTTTACATACACTGTAACAAATTATCCTATGCCAAACGTTTCATTCAATCCTCAAAGCAGTTCGCCTTGCGCTCTTAATTATAACTTTATAAATAATTCCAGCATTGCATCGGGCAACATTACATCGTATACTTGGAGTCTTGGAAATAATACCACATCTAATCTTACAAGCCCAACAGCAGTTTATCCAATGTATGGAACCTATAATGTAAGCTTAAGCGCTACTTCTAATTTTGGTTGTACAAATACAGCGGTTAATACACTTACAATTCATCCTGCTCCTATTCCATCGTTTGCAGGAAATAACGTTTGCCAAAGTAGCTTGATCACATTTACAAATACATCAAGCATACCTGCCGGAAGCATTGTAAGTTATAATTGGAACCTTGCCAATCTTCAAAATTCAAACTTAACCAATCCGAGCACTCAATATACAAGCCCAGGGTCAAAAACAGTAACCTTAACAGCAGTAAGCAATTTAGGATGTACTGCATCTTATACAGGTGTTGTAAATGTAAATCCATTACCTGTGGTTAATTATACTGCAAGCAATGTTTGTTTGGGTCAGGCCAATAACTTTACCAATCTTTCAAACATCAGTTCAGGCAATATAACCAATTACGTTTGGAATTTTAATGGATTCAACACGAGCACCGCTCAAAATCCTAGCTATACATTCCCTAACAATGGACCTTACAATGTACAGTTAACAGCCGTGAGCGATATGAATTGCGTGAACACCATCATTAAACAAGTTATGGTGCATGCTATTCCTGTAGCTGATTTCACAATTCCAAATGGCTGTGCAATGAATCAATTGAATATAACAAACAATAGCAGTGTGCAAAACGCATCCTTAGCCACATTCTTATGGACCTTCGGACAAAATGCCGCAGCGTTTGTGCATACACCAACTTATTTTTATCCTGCCCCGGGTAATTATACAGTGAGTTTAATGGTGTATTCAAGTTACAGTTGCAGTGCACAACAAACAAAAACCATAAGTATTTACGCTGTACCACAAGTTGGTTTTCAAAGTAATGTTGCTTGCCATAATCAAGCCACACAATTTAATAACTCCACCATTATTAGTAACGGTTATGTAGCAAAATGGCGTTGGGATTTTGAGAACGATGGAATTTGGGATGATACAACAACAGTGAGTCCATCTCTGGTTTATCCTAACTACGGAAACTTTAATTGTAAACTAATGGCTGTTTCTAATAACGGATGCCAAAGCAATGTAACAAATCCTGTAGTAGTTCATCCAAACCCGGTTGCTAACTTTAAAGCGAGTCCAACTTGTTTAGGTGATAGAACCGAATTTACAAATCTTTCGAGTTCACCTTCGGGAAATATCACTTCATACGCTTGGCAATATTACGGCGATGGAAATGTGAACAACGTTTATTCTTACGCTGCACATAATTATCCTGCTAACGGAGTTTACCTTGTAAAACTGGAAGTACAAAACGAATTTGGCTGTACCAATGTAATGGCGAAACCAATGTATGTAAATCCAAAACCGGTTCCAACATTTACAATGAGTAACCCCAAAGGTTGTGAACGCGTTTGCGTAACATTTACAAACCAATCAACCATTAGCACAGGCAATATTAGTACTTACCAATGGTTATTTGGTGATGGATCAAAACCTGAGTACATACAAAATCCAACACACTGTTTCACAAATGGCAATTATGATGTAACCTTAAAATTAGTAAGTGATAGCGGTTGTATGGCAACTTATATTCATCAAAAAGCTGTAGAGGTTTATCCAAAACCAATTGCTTCTTTTGTTGCCGAACCAAATGAGATAGATGAGTTAGAGCCGATCTCAAACATCACTAGCGACGCAGTTGGGGCGGATGAAGTAAAATACTACATCAACGATGGAGGCATCTACTTAGTTAAGGACTTCACACATACGTTCACTAACCTTGATAAACAACAACCGGTGATCTTCCAAATAGTAACCAATAAATTTGGATGCAAGGATACCACTTCAAGAGTTTTGAAACTAAAACAATCTTACGCGATATATATTCCAAATACCTTTACTCCAAATTATGATGGAACAAACGATGGTTTTAAAGCTAAAGGATATAATATCATTAAATTTAAAATAACCATATTCGATCGTTGGGGACACAAAGTTTTTGAGACCGAAGACATGGATGAATCGTGGAACGGCCACACAAAAGGAAGTAGCGAGCCTATTAAAGACGATGTGTATGTTTGGAAAGCCAATGTGGTAGATATAAATAATAAAGCTCACGACTTGGTAGGACACGTGACATTGCTTAAATAAAAAAAGCCCTCAGAGTTTTCTGAGGGCTTTTTGCTTATTGTATTTTTAAGAATTTACAGGCTCTCTTAACTTACCAAGCTCAGCAACAACCATCTTGCGCTTCGCTCCTATCTCTTCGATCTTCGCCTTTTCAAAAGCTACCTTGTCGAGAGCTTCTTTTAATAAAGGATTATTTCCTTTTGAATTTTTAAAGAAACCCAAATTATTTTCGTAGGTACGAATAGAGTTGTTGATCTCGTCCATTTGCTTCTTCAAAAAATCAGCTTCTTTACTTAAAAGATCCTTTGGATTTTCGGACGCTAATAAGCGATCTATCTTAGCTTGGTATTGAATTGCTGCTTTTTCGCTCTTACTAAGATCGAGTTGATTATACAACTCATCCAACTTATTATAGAAAGCGTCATTCAAGCGTTTTTTATCTTTTAAAGGCACCATGCCTTTTGCATTCCAATCCGTAACAAACTCTTTTAAAGCAGTTCGGTTTTGGTTGATATCAGCGCTTAATTGAAATACAGTTAAATTTGCAAGAATAGCTTCCTTCTCTTTTAAATTTCCTTCATAAGAGGCATCCAGATCCCCATAATGCGTTTTTCGTGCATCAAAGAATGCATTACAAGCCTTACGGAATCGTGCAAATAATTTAGGTTCTTCTTTATCTCCATTAGATGGATATTTCTTCCAATCTTCTTGCAAGCGCATCAATTGCTGAGCAGTTCTTACCCAATCGGTACTTGCTTGCAAAGCTTCCGCCTTTTGAATGATATCCGATTTTACTTTACGATTATCGGCAAACTTTTCGTGTAAACCTGCAAAAAATTCCTTCTTTGCATCAAAAAATTTATCGCAATGCTCTCTAAATTCATTCCAAACCTTTTCGTTATCCTTTTCAGTGGTTCTTCCTACCGATTTCCATTCGTTTTGAACGGCAATAACTTCATTGGTCTTTGTATTCCACGCCGAAACCGATTTAAGATCAATTGTAGCGGTTATAGACTTCAATTTTTCAATGAGCTCTTGCTTCGACTTTAAGTTAGTTTCTTTCTTTTCCTCTAAATTCTTGTAATACCCTTTTATCTTTCCGTAGGTATCATCTAATGCAGCTCTGTATGCGGCTTTCATCTCTTCCCACTTTTCATTAGGAACCGGACCAATTTCTTCCCATTCATTGCGAAATGCTTTGATAGAATGCTCGGCTTCCTTAATACTATCGGTATTTTGTAATGTTTTTATCTTTTCAATAACGGCTTGCTTAAGCTCGTAATTACGTTTTAGATCGTGCTCTTGTAGATCGCGATAGATCTTTAGGTTATAATAAAAATCTTCAACGGCTTTGCTATACTCCGATTGTGTTTCTTTGTATTTATGCGGAGAAACTTGTCCTGATTCTTTCCATTGCGTTTGTAGTTCCTGCAATTTTCTAACTGCTGCGCCAACATTATCGCTTAGTTTGCTTAAGTCGCCTATCTTCGAAATAATGTCTTTACGGATCTCAAGGTTCTTATCCTGATCCTTTGCCAGGCGATCTTCGCTTTCTTTCTTAAGTTTTTTGTACTTCTCTAATAGCGCTTCAAACTTATTGTCGTCTGGCTGCTTTTCGTAAACAAACTCTTTTACTTTTCCACCTTCGTCAATAAATTGTTGCTTGGCATTTTCAAATTCAATGCTCCAAACTTTTTGAAACTCCTTTTGCAATGCACGCACTTCAAGAGCAACTTCACCTGCTTCTTTAGTAAGCAGTTCTTCTAATTTCGAAATCAATTCCGTTTTCATCTTTCAATAATCTTTTTGTTCTATGAACAAATATGTATATCAAATTTATTCAATTTTTCAATGGCAGCAAAATCCTAACGTAATAATAACATTAGTAAAAAGGACTAAAAATTTGGTAGTTACAAAGAAAATACTAAAGATATTACCCCTAATTATAGCTACGGAGTATTTTGCCACAGATTTCACTGATTTACGCAGATTTTTTTCACAGAATATTAGGAAATAATACGAAAAACAAATCTGCGCTCACTAATCTGTGTTAATTTATGAAATCTGTGGCAGAAAAAGATCTATTGATTAATGATGCGTTTCACCTCAGAGCCAACTTTGCAAAAATAAAGTCCTTTAGGGAGTTTTTCAAAGGAGAATTGCATTTCATTATCCGAAAGTGCTTTTACTAATTCAACATCTACTTCCTTACCTAATACATCATAAAATACTATCTTTTTAAGATTGCCACCTGTATTTATCCATACCCTTCCGTTGGTGGGATTTGGCTTTATTACAATAGTGCTAGCCTCAACTTTTGCTTCAGTTAAACCAACATTACAACTATTAGTTAGCATTTGTGAAACAAGCGAAACTCGCCTGCGATTAAAAAAAGATTTTAAACCTGCTATGTTGGGATTTCCGGGATTACCAACAACCGTGATCATTGTATCAATATTGGTATCAAACTGTGTATTGTTAAAGAATTTATTGGGGTCAGCATAAACATCGCTCATGATCTTAGTTTTTAAACTATCGATCTTTGGGAACCAATACGATTGCAAAAAATGATAGCCCGTTAAATAACAAACTTCATTCACATAACTTGCATACAAAGTAGGATCAGCAATGATCTTATTACACAAAGGTCTGTTGTTTGCTCCACCGCCGGTATAATTAATGGCAAGATTTTCAATTTGAGTTGAATTCATTCCTTGGGTAAAATTTCCAAAGGCTTCGTTCACATCCCAAGTGATCCAATTGAATTTGTTTGTAATGCTATCATGGTAAACATAATAATTATGTCCACTTCCAATATACGAATCCAAATTTGCGAACATATTACTAGCAGCCCATGCTTTTAAAAATGGGGTAATGTGTAATATTTTATTTAACGAATCTTGAAAACCAACAGGCGAATTATTGATCTTATCAATTAAATAAACCAGGTCGGTCCAATTGTTGGCTGTTTCGTTGGTCTTTAATTCATACTTTGTTGTGTAAGTACTAACGCTGCTCCCTAACCATTTAAGATCGCCCGATGGATCACCTTTAAATAAATTTCCTTTATCATCACTAAATTCATCATCCAAAAAATCTTTATCTATTTCTTCAACTACAACATACAAGCCCCAATAAGTACCATTGAGGTTAACTCTGGCATAAGTACAACGTGGCGCGGGAATTCCTGCGCGAATAAGAAAATCGAGCATGATCTTTTCTCGCATAAAAGTAGGGTCCTTAAAGCCGTTATTTAAATTCAGCTTTTTCAATCCATCGTAATCTTGTCCGTTCACATATTCATTAAAATCTAACTTGAACGATTTTTTTACGCTTGGATTATTATACGATGAATTTCCTTTGAATTTTACACCACTTGTAGTGAGTGTACTTCCGTCAACAACAATATTACACTTCATGTACACATCGGTGATGTAATTGGCCACTAGCGAATCCCAATAACCGGTTTGTGTAAAGTTAATATCAATGGTGTGAACTATAGCTGCACCAAAAAAAACATCTCCTTTAGTGTTTTGTGAATTAGCAAATAAACCAAGGTTCAAAAAAACAGAAAGTAAAATTTTCTTCATTGTAATAATATGTAAAGTAAAGAATCATCACCCAGCTCTTTTGCCACAGATCTCACGGATTTACACAGATTTTCGACACGGATTTTTTTATTCATTATACGAAAAATCTGAAGGTCTACATTCTGCGAAAAACAATCTGTGTGAATTTGTGCAATTTGTGGCATTTTTTCTCATGAATAGTTATTATCTAAATTACAAAAAATAACGATTCGCGCAATATTTACTTCATGTATTTTTGCTTGGCTTCGGAATAAGCAGGGAAATTATTATAATGCCAGGCCATGATAACTGTGGCATCCTTCACAAGCATTAATCCCGGGTTACTGCGTATCATTGTTTTTAAAACTGTAGCATCTACCATTAAAAAATCATATAACGCGTTATGTTTATGCTTAAATGCATCAATTTCTTTAGGACCAGATGCAGTAAGCGCAACAAAAGGAACTTTTTCTAATTGAGCCAATTTGTAAAAATCATTTATTTTGGCATGTAAAGCTGCGTCATCATCAGTTTTTGCAAGATCATAAGCCACCAACCAATAATTATTAGTTTTTATATTTAAAATGGAATCGGTAACAACAACGCCATCCATGTTGGTGATATTAAAATCAGTGATCTTTGGCGCGTTTATAGCTTCGGCAACCATTGTAGTGATCATTGTATCAAATTTCCACACCAAGGTATCTTCCCATATCTTCGATTTCATATAATCCTCTTGGGTCATTTCTTTTTTCTCGTCGTTATTCTTTATCTTTTCATACACCATCAATGTTTTATACTCCGCATCTTTATACCCGGCTCCTTTCTCCATGTTTTTTCTAATATTATCACCGATCTTATACGCTCTAAAATCAAATACGGGCAAATTACGATAAGTATAAATAGGGAACCAAACGGATGCAAAGAAACCTATTCCCGCAAAGGTTGCCGTAAGCATGGGCGAAGCTATTTCGTTGATATTTTCTTTTCCTGCAAATAGTAAAGTGATCAATACCATTAGAACAACATCTTTCCAGAAGCTTGTCCAAGGTTTTAAAACTAAAAAATCACCAAAGCAACCGCAAGTAGTTACTTTATTGTAGCAAGCCGAATAAAACGTTAAGAAGGTAAATAATGCAATTTGCGCGAATAATAACCATAATGTGAGGTTACGTTTATAGCCTAATAGTAAAAATATACCAAGGATAATCTCACTCGCTGTAATGATGGTAGCAAAAGGTAAACTGCCATGAGCCAACCAATCAAAGATGCCTAAGCCCGAATCGGCCTTGAATACTTCAAAGTATTCTTCCAATTTGTAAGAAAATCCTACAGTATCATTAGCTTTAATGAATCCTGAGAAAATAAATAAACCTCCTACCAAAAAACGCGCACTATGCGTTACCCAAACCCAATTACCAATTACTGACGCGCCATTAATAAGAATGAGCTGAACCACCAATAAAATTGCTAATGTAGTTTTACTAAAACATGGTGGACAGATAAAATACAATAAAGCTGCCAGGCCAATGCTCCATATAGCTCTGAATAATTTTGATTCGAAGAATTTTCTCATAATAGGTTTTAATTTAAACGAGGCTCATTATAGGCTAAAGTTAAAATAAGGGCTTTGAAATGAAAAGGCATTATGTTTTTTTAACGAACATTTTAGATTTGATAAGTGAGCTACCGCCACAACTCCGCTGCGAGGTATTTTGCCACTAATTTCACTAATTTTCACTAATCCGGGTTTACAAAAATTGCACCAATCTAAACTTAAACCGAGTATGATTAATACACACAGATTTGTGCAATTAGTGTAATTCGTGGCTAAAATCAGATACAATAACAAATACCCTGTTTGCGTTAAAATGCCACACATAAATTATTGTTATATTAGCGATCCCGTATAATGAGTCTAAATCTGATCATAATTCCTACTTACAACGAGATCGAGAACATCGAGAAGATGATCAGAAAGGTATTTTCGTTAAGCGTACCTTTTCATATCCTTATTGTTGATGATGGCTCGCCGGATGGCACAGCTACCAAGGTAAAAGAGCTTCAAAAAGAATTTTCTCAAACATTATTTATTGAAGAACGTAAAGGAAAAATGGGTTTAGGAACAGCTTATATTCATGGGTTTAAATGGGCCTTGCAGCGACCTTATGAATTTATTTTTGAAATGGACTGCGATTTTAGTCATAATCCGGATGATCTTACCCGATTACTAAGCGCTTGCCAGGGTAATGCCGATGTGGCCATTGGTTCTCGTTATGTAAATGGTGGAAACGTGAGTAATTGGGACATGAAGCGCATTTTACTATCGTATTTTGCTTCACTTTATGTTCGCCTGATACTTTGGTTCAATGTAAAAGACACTACCGCAGGCTTTAAATGCTACAAGCGCAAGGTTCTTGAAACTATTGATCTTGATAATATCAAATTCATGGGATATGCATTTCAAATAGAAATGAAATATACAGCGTATCGCAAAGGATTTAAACTGGTAGAGGTTCCTATTACATTTGTGGATCGTGTATTGGGCACTAGTAAAATGAGTTCGAAGATCTTTAAAGAAGCATTTTTAGGTGTTATACAAATGCGATTTAAGAAATACTAAATAATTTTATAATGAAACTGTTACTGAATTTTGTCCTTTTGTTTTCGTTCACTTTTTGCCTTGCACAGGAAAAACATTTAAAGAATATACAGAAACTCACTTATGGAGGTGATAATGCCGAGGCTTACTTTTCGCCAAACGGAAATCACGTTAGTTTTCAAAGCAATAATAAAAAATGGGGACTGAGTTGCGATCAGATATTTACAATGGATCTTTCAAAAGCCGCTGCTGATAGTACTTATAAACCAGTGATGATAAGCACCGGCAAAGGAAGAACCACTTGTAGTTATTATATGCCAAATGGAAAAGACATACTTTATGCTTCAACACATTTAAAACATGATACCTGCCCTGCTGCTCCGGTTGAGATTGGAAAATACCTTTGGGCTGTATATCCGGAGTTTGATATTTTTGTGGCCGATCAAAAAGGAAAGATAAAAAAACAATTAACCAATTCGCCCGGTTATGATGCAGAGGCAACTGTTTCGCCAAAAGGAGATAAAATAGTTTTTACAAGTGACAGAAGTGGTGATCTTGAATTGTGGATCATGGATGTTAACGGAAAAAATCAAAAACAAATTACAAATACATTAGGCTACGATGGTGGCGCTTTCTTTTCGGCTGATGGTAAAAAATTAGTTTTCCGTGCATCTCGCCCTAATTCGGAAGAAGAAATAAAAGAATATAAATACTATTTAGAAAAGCATTTAGTAGCGCCAACTACTATGGAAATTTTCACTTGTAATTTGGACGGGACCGATCTAAAACAAATAACAAAACTAGGCAAGGCAAACTGGGCGCCTTATTTTTTACCTAAAGGCAATAAGATCATTTTTTCATCTAACCATCATAGCAAACGCGGTTTTGATTTTCAATTATACATGATCAATATTGATGGCACAGGATTAGAAGCCATTACCAAAGAAAGTTATTTCAATGCTTTTCCAATGTTCTCGCCTGATGGAAAAAAATTGATCTGGTCGAGTAACCGCAATAACCAAGGCACACGAGATACTAATTTGTTTATTGCAGATTGGGTTGGTGAATGATCTCGGTGATCATTTGCAGGCGATAATTCACTTCTAAATTGAATTCGTTGGCGGTTAATTCCTGAGTATAGCGTTTGTATAAAAAATAAGCTCTACTAAGCATATCCTTCATATCTTCTGCTTGTTCTTGCTTATCAAACACAAAAGAGCGTTCGTAAAACAGGTCAGCCAATATTTTAATTTGATCGGGCCTTAATGTTTCGTTATGCTTAACCATTTTTTCAAAAGACTCAAGATCCATTTTTAGCAATGCCTCTAGTTCTAAAGCGGTAAACGTTTTTACTGCCTTTTCTATTTCATTCTCAAAACTTTGCATGTCGCCACTCTTTTTAAATCCTAAAATAGTGGCCAATACTTTACCAAACTCCTCAAATTGTCTTTGTAAATAATCTTTCCTAAACATGGTTCAGTTTCTTAAAAACATCAAGTGCTTGCGTGATCAAAAATTCTTTCTCATTATTATTTACCACAAGATCGGTCAACTTCAATTTTTCTTCGTCGCTTAATTGACTTTTTATTTTATTCATTATCTCTTCCCTGCTTAAGCCATCGCGTTTCATTACTCGTTCAATTCTCAGCTCCAACGGCGAAGTAACAAGAATGATTTTATCTAATTCCTTATCAAGGCCAACTTCAAATAATAGCGCGCTTTCTTTAATGATCAATGTACCCGGATATGAATTTGCAAATGCTTTAAAATCCTTTATTACAGCCGGATGAATTATCGCATTTAATTTTTTGAGAAGTGTTGTATCAGAAAATATTTTAGTTGATATGAACTTTCTGTTCAGTGTTTTTTCATCTGCATAGCATTCCTTTCCCAAAAGATCAATAACCTGTTGTTTAATTGCAGGGACAAAATACTGCTCCTTTGCGTTTTCGTCGCTATTGAATACTTTTGCACCCAATAATTCAAACAGTTTTGCAACGGTTGATTTACCGGTTCCTATTCCACCTGTTAATCCAACGATCATTATTTCTTTATCATTAAAAATTCCACTTCCTTTGGCTCGAAGCTCAAAACAGTGATATGCTCCGAAAGCAATTTCACGTTCACGCTCAATTTATTACTCCTTCGTTGTGAAAGATCCACAAAAACTCTAAGTAAAGATGTATCTGCGCCCGACTCCCCAAATACACCTGAATATTTTACTTTTACTTTTGAAGGGAAAAGCGAATATTTGAAATGTTCATCGGCATTTTCTAATTTGATAGGAATACTTACTTCCTTTTCCACTAATTTCCCCAAGCTTATAGCCAATTGCACCACAGAACTATTCAATGCGATCTTATTATTTGGATTAACTAAGCTCAATGTTTTAACTAGGTCGGTTCGCTGATCATTTAAAGAAACGGGCAACGTGTAAATTGTATCTATACCTTCCAGATCCGCTACTTCTCCTGTAATAATAACTCGAGCAGGATCAACCGTAATAAGTTTAGCTGTATAACCTTGAGTATAATTTATATTGAGCGGCACTTTTACAGGGACTTCTTTTTGCGTGCCTTCGTTATTAATAAATGAAATGGTATCCGGTTGTATCCTTCTAATATCCGCTTTAAATTGGAACATTTTCTTTATCTCGGCTATATTCGAAGATAAATAATATTTACTTCTACTAGCATCACTCTTTACATCATTAAGATCCACTCGTAGAACAGGGAACGGCTCTGTCAATCCGATCATAAATAATTTAAGTCCGCTTGCCTTAACCGATACTTTGATATCCTTTGGGATCTCTATCATCAGTTTGTTTTGAGGATAGTTCTTAAATTCAACAGGAATGGAAAATTGCTTAGTGTATACGGTATTTAATGAGTGCAAAAACCAAAGCAGTGTTGCTACTAACACACAAATAAAAAAAGCCGATAATTTACTCGGCTTTTTTTGTTTCATATTTTGGTTTGCGTTCAACTATTTATGGATTTTGGTTCAATGTATTGCTTGCATCCATTGAAACTGCATTTTTTGAGATGCGCATTTTGGTGCCATCTTCTACCTCCATTACCATCGATCCATCTTCACGTACTTCGTTTATCTTTCCATAAATACCACCGATGGTTAATATTTTATCTCCTTTTTTTAAAGCTTCAATATATTTCTTTTGTTCCTTTGCTTTTTTCATTTGAGGTCTGATCATAAAAAAATAAAATACCACTACAATGGCAATTAAAGGTAAAAATTGCATAATTCCGCCTTGGCCTCCTTGAGCTCCTCCAGCCATCAAGATCACTAGTTGTTGTAACATGTTTGTTTAAATTTATTGTTTAATTAATAACCCGGTTCTTTTATGCTTTCCATTACGATCACTTCCGCTTTAATGCGAATTATTCGCGTTGATGGTTCGCAATTAGTAACAATGGTAACCGTTTTTTCCATTATTCCTTTTTTTCCTTCACTCGAAAATACTACGTTTAGTTTACCTTCTTTACCAGGTAATATGGGTTCCTTTGGCCATTTGGGCACTGTGCATCCACAACTTCCGCTTGCCCCTGATATGATCAAGTGTTGATTGCCAATATTTTTAAATTTAAAATCATGGCTCACCACTTCACCTTGTGTTATC
>JAGPDW010000215.1:0-4394 GCA_018057345.1 Bacteroidia bacterium
GAACAGCGCTGTACATCACCCCACCTTTTTCGATCACATTGCCATTTTGAACTACGCGCGAAATACCGCCGCCGCCTTCTTCTCTTGTCCAATTTTCGCTGGAGAATTTAGCTTTGCCATCAGCTTTTTCTAAGGTATCGCAAATAGTAGTTTGAAGTTGTTTGAGCCAGATAGAGATATTTTCTTTGCTTATTTCCATCCTGTTTCTACCAGTTGGTAATTGGCGTATTTAAAAACATAAACGCCATTGTTGTCAAATCCTGTTGAATTATCAGGACGAGTGAATTTAAATCTTAAGTAATTAGTTTCAGATGGTAATTCGTTCAATCGGAAAATGAAATCAGCACCATGATCACGTAAGTTCTTTAAGTAGTACAAGCCAATATCAAATCCAATAAAATAAAATTTACCGGGATAAGTGTTTTGTTTTTCCCAATATTTAGTAATGATAGTTTGATAAGTCTTGGCGCTAGTGAGGTTATTTGCCGAAGGAAATGTATAATTCAATTGGTTCAAATATTCCTGGTCTATATTATCGAATGAGGTTGATGTTTCTTCAAATCCACATAATGTAATATCCTTTTTTTCGGCAAATAATGCCAATTGCGTTGTAAAATCTGTAATAAGGATCTGATTAGAACTTAACGAAACGATCACGTTTTTTATTCCGCTTTCATAATTTGCTTTTATGCCAGCTATACCGCGCACCGTAGATAAAGTATCTTTTAAGGCATAACCAAGTTTTCGTGCTTTCTCGTTATAATATTGTTTAAACGCTTTTACAAACCCCATTTCCTTAGCGTCTTTATCAGAAGCGATATTCAATAATACTCTGGCTTTTTTTGGTTTAAGTGAATCGAGGATAAAATCTGCCAAAGCTTCCACCATGGTGTATTGCGATGGATTTGTTTTAGAGGCATAAATATTCTCGTACAAGAATTTATTTTGCTGTGTAATAGGCGAAACAATAGGAATGTTTAATTCTTTAGCTTTTACCGAAATGGTTTTAAATCCATTAGCATACATAGGGCCAAAAATAAAATCGGTTTGTTTTTTATCTAAACTACTAATGATATTCACCATGTTCAACGAATCTTTATCGTCGAGATCGTGAAGCTCCATGTTCACTTTAAAATCTTTTGAAGACAGTGAATCAACAGCTTGTTTAAAGCCTAAATAAAAATCAATGGCCAAAGAACTGATCTGTGGAAAATTCATATTGGCTTTTACAAGTGTGGACGAATTAATAAGTTCAAGCTGATCCAGTTTAAATGGAAGTATCAATGCGATATTGTATGCGCTTTTTTTTGGAAAATGAATTTTTAAAGGGAATGTATCTGCAATTGGTTTAATTGAGTTTGTAGCAGTGGTTAAAGTTTTTACCGGCGATCTTTCTCCAATGGCAACTAATTGTCCTTCTTTTAAGCCCGCTTTTGATCCCGGATTTAATTTTTCAAAATAATCTGTAGAAAGATTATATTTTTTGGTGATCGCATAAACGGTTTCGCCCTTCGTTACTTTGTGCGTAGAATATTTTAATGTATCAATAGCAGAAACTAAGCGAGGTGTTGAGTTGGTAGTTGGCGTTGTTGAAGTAGTTGCATTGTTAAAGTGCGCTGCTTCTCCGGCAAAAGGGATCTTTATTTCCTGTCCTGCTTTTGTTCCTTGTTTTAATTCAGGATTCTCAGCATAAAGATCATCTAATTTTATAGTGTAAATTTTAGTGACAGAATATAGACTTTGGCCTTTATCTAACTTATGCACATAATATTTTTTACCGTTAATGGTTTGAATGTTTGTTGACTTGGTTTGTGAAGTCAAGACAAAAGTCAAAAGTAAAAATACAAAAGAAAGGAAATATTTTATATTGTTTTTCAAATTAAAATTAATTCATCATTCATAACTCCTAATTCATAATTATTCTATTCCCACTCAATTGTTGCAGGAGGTTTAGAACTTATATCGTACACCACGCGGTTAACGCCTTTTACTTTATTGATGATCTCGTTACTCATTTTGGCTAAAAATTCATAAGGTAAATGACACCAATCTGCAGTCATTCCATCTGTACTCGACACCGCGCGCAACGCAACCACGTTCTCATAAGTTCTTTCATCGCCCATTACACCAACGCTTTGTGCATTCAATAAAATAGCACCGGCTTGCCAAACATCGTTATATAAGTTGTGAGTTTTTAAGCCCTCAATAAAAATGTGATCAACATCTTGAAGTATCTTTACTTTTTGTTCGGTGATATCTCCGAGGATACGAATTGCTAAGCCCGGACCCGGAAATGGATGACGATTTAAAATGTTTGGATCTAATCCTAACTCTTTCCCAACTCTGCGAACTTCATCTTTAAATAAACTACGAAGTGGCTCAACAATTTTTAATTTCATGTAATCAGGCAAACCACCAACATTATGATGTGATTTAATAGTAGCCGAAGGACCTTTTACACTTAAGCTTTCAATCACATCAGGATAAATTGTTCCTTGCCCTAACCATTTAGCGTCTTTATCCAATTTTGATTCTATGTCAAAAACATCGATAAATACTTTTCCAATGGCTTTTCTTTTTTGTTCAGGGTCAGAAATTCCTTTCAACGCTTCATAGAATTGATATTTTGCATCAACACCTTTTACGTTAAGCCCCATGTGCTTATATGAATCTAAAACACCTTCAAATTCATTTTTGCGAAGTAATCCATTATCAACAAAAATGCAATGTAAATTACTTCCAATAGCTTTATGCAAAAGCATGGCAGCAACACTGCTGTCAACACCGCCACTTAATCCAAGTATCACTTTATCATTGCCTAATTGCTTTTTAAGATCGGTAATTGTATTGTCAACAAATGAAGCGGGTGTCCAGTTACCCGTGCAACCACAAATAGTGTAAACAAAATTCTTTAGTAATTGAGTTCCTTCTAAACTGTGATAAACTTCCGGATGAAATTGTATGCCGTAAGTTATTTCATTATCAATTTTGAAAGCAGCAACTTTTACATCGTGCGTGCTTGCTATGGTTTTGTAGGAATTTGGAACCGTTAATATTGTATCAGCATGACTCATCCAAACTTGCGAATCTTGCGAAATAGAAGTTAATAGTGGACTTGAATTATCGGCAAAGGTTAAATTAGCACGACCATATTCACGGTGACTCGATTTTCCAACTTCGCCGCCATAAAAATGTGCTAGATATTGCGCGCCATAGCAAACGCCAAGTAAAGGAAGTTTGCCTTTAATAGTTGAAAGATCAGGTTTTAGGGGTTGTTCTTCTCTCACCGAATGTGGGCTTCCACTCAAAATAACACCTTTGATATTGCTATCAATGGTTGGGATCTTGTTGTAAGGATGGATCTCGCAATAAACATTTAATTCACGTAAACGGCGGGCAATGAGTTGTGTGTACTGAGAACCAAAGTCAAGAATTAAAATTTGCTCGTTATTCATCCCTCAAAAATACAATTAATTTTAAGCCTCAAATGCAATAAATATGCCATGTGGAGAGATATTAATATTTTTTTGCAGAAAGTAAAAAATAGCTATATTTGCACTCTCTTTTTTGAGAACGCTAAACTCCTGTGCCATAGCCCTAGAGTAGAGCGGGGTGTAGCGTAGCCCGGTATCGCGCCTCGTTTGGGACGAGGAGGTCGTCAGTTCGAATCTGGCCACCCCGACTAAAAAAGACTAAGCCTTAAGCATAATTGTTTAAGGCTTTTTTAGTGGTTTTATGTTTTTTGTATACATATTGTTTTCTAAGAAATTCGACAAGTATTATGTTGGGCAAACTAATGATTTTACTAATAGGTTAAAGCGGCATAATGATGGTTATGATGGTTTTACAAAACCATATCGTCCATGGATAAAAGCTTTAGTGCTAGAGAAACCAACAAGGGCTGAGGCAATGGACCTTGAGAGGAAATTAAAGAATCTGTCAAAGCAAAGATTGATAGCGTTCATAAACAAGTATAGGGTGGAGTAGTTCGTCAGTCGAGACGAATTTTCTGAAAGAAAATTGTCTCGATGCAGACAATCGCTTTTCGCGATTCGTCTGCATTCGAATCTGGCCACCCCGACTAAAAAAGACTAAGCCTTAAGCATAATTGTTTAAGGCTTTTTTAATGGTTTTATGTTTTTTGTATACATATTATTTTCAGAAAAATTCGACAAGTATTATGTTGGGCAAACCAATGATTTTACTGATAGGTTAAAGCGGCATAATGATGGTTATGATGGTTTTACAAAACCATATCGTCCATGGATAAAAGCTTTAGTGCTAGAGAAACCAACAAGGGCTGAGGCAATGGACCTTGAGAGGAAATTGAAGAATTTGTCAAAGCAAAGATTGATAGCGTTCATAAACAAGTATAAGGTGGAGTAGTTCGTCAG
>JAGPDW010000216.1:0-4382 GCA_018057345.1 Bacteroidia bacterium
TTTTTGTATCAGGTTTGAGTTTTATTTTGCCTAAACGAAGATCAGTGTTCACTTCTATTTTTCGAAATTCATCTTTATACTCAATAAATTCTATTTTAAGAATATAATTCCCTGCAGGGATGTCTTGCATTTTAAGAATACCTCTCAAATTTACGGATGCGGCTTTTACCATAGAAGAATCGGAAATATTTAATAGACTTACCGCTGCACCAATGGCTGAGGAATCATCTTCATCCACGACTTTCGCGAATACCGAAAAGTTCTGAGAAAAAACAGAAGCAGAAAGAAGGATAAACACTAAGTTATAGAATTGTCTTTTCATGGAGCCTATAGCCTTATTCCTAATATACAAACATCATCTACTTGTTCAAGTTGGCCTCTCCATGTCTCAAATTCCGCAAAGAGCAATTCTTCTTGCTGCAAAACAGGCAAGTTACAATTCTTTAAAATGAGATCATACATGGGTTTGTATTTATATTTTTTTCCTTTTGGTCCGCCAAACTGATCGGCAAACCCATCAGTAGATAAATACAGATGATCGCCTTTATGCATTTCAAATTCATAAAGCCTGAAAGGTTCGTTCTTCTCACCTTTTCCAATAGGCATTTTATCAGCATCCAGAATACTCAAGGTATTGTTTTTTATAATGAAAGGAGCATTATTAGCGGCCGCATAGGTGATCTTTTTGCTTTTAGTATTTACGCAAATAAGAATGCCATCCATGCCGTCCTGCCTTCCGTCTTGCGAAAGATTATCAACTAATCTTTTCCTTACATAGTTGAACACTTCATTTGGTTCGGCAATATTTTTTTCGTTAATGGCTTCGTTTAAAAAATTAATATTGAGCAAGCTCATAAATGCGCCAGGCACACCATGTCCGGTGCTATCGCAAACGGCTAGGTAAAAGCGATCTTCTTTTTTCGCCGCCCAATAAAAATCTCCGCTTACAATATCTTTAGGTTTAAACACAATAAAGCTATCAGGCAAAGTTTCGTTCACAAGTTTATGATTTGCTAGTAATAGTTTTTGGATCTGCTTAGCGTATTGTAACGAATCAAAGATCTCCTTTTGTTTTTCTTCAATAACCTTATTTTTTTCTTCTAAAAGCAAATTTGCTTTTTGCTTATCGCGATAGCGAAAATAAAATGCCGAGAGCATAATAAAGGTGAGTAGGATCCCAACTACAAGCGCTGTAGTAATGAATTTATTCTGCTTGATCTTGGTTTCGTTGATCAAATTGTCTTTGGTCAAAAGATCGATCTCTATTTGCTTTTGCTTACTCTCGTATTTTTCGGAAAGATCATTTATTTGCTTAGCACTTTCTACATTCACAATTGAATCCTTTACTTGTGTGTATAGCTTATAGTATTCAAATGCTTTATCCGGCTGACCCATTCCATCATAGCAATCAGAAAGATTAATGGTAAGTGTTTTTATTAGATCATAAGAGCCCACTTCTTTGGCATAAACAAGTCCTTTTTCATAATACTTCACTGCTTCTTTATAATTCTTTTGTTTCAATTCAATTTCGCCAAAATCAATACTAAGGATCGCGAGTCCCATTTTTGAATCTATCTTTTTGTAGATATCTTCTGCTTTCAACAGAAATTCGCGGGCCTTAGTGTAATCTCTTAATTCAATATAGGAAATGGCGATATTTAAACTGGATTCGGCAATGAAATTTTTTTCCTTGGTGCGTTCAATAAATTTAAATGCTTCAAGTTGATATTTTAAAGCAACGACATAATTTCCTTTTTGACTTTGAACCAAGCCAAGGTTGTCGAGTGTAAGTGCAGCCGCTAAAGTATCGCCTCTCTCCTTATAAAATTTAAGACCTTTATTATAGAACTCATCTGCCTTATCAAAATTTCCAATTTGCAGATAGGTATTACCCATATTAGCATAGATTGGCGCAATTAGATCCGGTTTTTTGCTACGCTCAGCAACTTTGATCGCGTCAAAAAATCGACTTAATGCAGCATCGTTAAGGCCTTTTAAATTGTACACATTGCCAAGATCAGTGAGTGCACTTACTTCCCACGAGGGCATATTATATTTTTTAAATAGGTCGCGAGCCTCAATCAATAAACTTTCGGCTTCTTCAAGTGCCCCTGTCTTACGCAGATATTTTCCTTTACGCCAAAGGGCTTTTGCAATAACTGTATCATTCTCTGATCTTTTACTTACTTCAACAATTTTATTTAAATAATAAAGGCCGGCGCTGGGATCCTTTTGTTTCGCTATCATTCCCATCGAGTCAATGAGCCTAAGCGATGTTGTGAGATCCTTTCCGATAAGTAACTTTTCTAATTTATCATCTTGTGCACTTGAAAAGAAATTTAATACAAGAGTAATTGAGAATAGCGCTATGGATCTTCTAAATATCACTTCATCAATTTATTTAAAATGTCAATAGCACTTTTTGCTATCACAGTTCCAGGACCAAACACAAACGACACACCATTTTTAAATAGAAAATCGTAATCCTGTTGAGGAATAACACCACCCGCAACAACCATGATATCATCGCGACCGTATTTTTTTAATTCTGCGATCACTTGGGGGATCAATGTTTTATGTCCCGCCGCTAAACTGGATACGCCTAAAATATGAACATCATTTTCTACAGCTTGCTTGGCAGCCTCCTGTGGCGTTTGAAAAAGCGGACCAATATCCACATCAAACCCAAGATCAGCAAAACTGGTGGCAATTACCTTAGCTCCTCTGTCGTGACCATCTTGTCCCATTTTTGCAACCATAATGCGTGGACGTCTACCTTCTTTAACGGCAAATTCATCCGACAATTTTTTTGCATTGATAAAATCATTATCCATACTTATTTCTTTACTGTATACCCCTGTAATGGAGCGAATATTTGCTTTGTATCGTCCGTAAACTTTTTCAAGCGCGTAAGAAATTTCACCCAAGCTGCATCGTGCACGCGCGGCATTAATGGCGAGCTCTAAAAGATTCCCCGAATTGGTTTCCGCAGCTTTGGTTAAAGCATCTAATGCGTGTTGTACTTCTGCATCATTACGTTCAGCTTTTAATTTTTTTAATCGTGCTAATTGTTGATCGCGCACTGCGGTATTATCAACATCACGAACTTCAATATGTGTTTTTTCATTGGTCTTATAATTGTTCACGCCAACAATCATATCTTTGCCACTATCAATGCGCGCTTGTTTTCTTGCAGCCGCCTCTTCAATTCGCATTTTTGGAATTCCTGTTTCAATGGCTTTTGCCATTCCGCCTAATTCTTCAACTTCTTGTATCAAGGCCCAAGCTTTGTGCGCGATCTCACGCGTGAGCGATTCTACATAATATGAACCTCCCCAAGGATCAACCACTTTGCAAATATTAGTTTCT
The DNA here is from genome assembly GCA_018057345.1 of Bacteroidia bacterium. Lineage (GTDB taxonomy): Bacteria > Bacteroidota > Bacteroidia > B-17B0 > Aurantibacillaceae > Aurantibacillus. Next base: position 3,370 of record JAGPDW010000216.1, read on the forward strand.
TGTTGCAAATACAATTGTGTATTACGTGCAATGCGCGCGCTAAAATCAGTTGGTAAAGCAATGGCTTCATCCAAGGCGTTTGTATGTAAACTTTGTGTATGCCCCATGGCCGCGGCTAATGCTTCAATACATGTGCGCGTTACGTTATTATAAGGATCTTGTTCGGTTAAACTCCAACCGCTGGTTTGACAATGTGTACGAAGCGCCATGGATTTGGCCGACTTTGGGTTGAACTGTTTTACTAGTTTTGCCCAAAGCATTCGGGCCGCACGCATTTTGGCGATCTCCATAAAATGATTCATGCCAATGGCCCAGAAAAAAGATAAGCGCGGTGCAAACGTATCAATGTCCAATCCTGCTTTTAGTCCTGTGCGAATGTATTCTAATCCGTCTGCCAATGTATAGGCTAATTCAATATCTGCAGTTGCTCCTGCTTCTTGCATATGATAACCGCTAATGGAAATAGAATTGAACTTCGGCATTTTTTTGGAAGTGAATTCAAAAATATCGGCAACGATCTTCATGGATTGTGTAGGCGGATAGATATACGTATTGCGAACCATGAACTCTTTTAAAATATCGTTTTGAATTGTGCCGCTAAGTTTTTCCATACTCACGCCTTGTTCTTCGGCAGCAACAATGTAAAATGCAAGAATAGGAAGCACAGCGCCATTCATGGTCATAGAAACGCTCATTTGATCCAAAGGAATTTGATCAAACAATACTTTCATGTCTAAAATGGAATCAATTGCTACTCCCGCTTTTCCAACATCACCAACTACGCGTTGGTGATCGCTGTCGTAACCACGATGTGTAGCAAGATCAAAAGCAACTGACAATCCTTTTTGTCCGCCCGCTAAATTTTTACGATAAAACGCATTACTTTCTTCGGCTGTGCTAAATCCTGCGTATTGACGAATGGTCCAAGGATTTTGAACATACATACTCGAGTACGGTCCGCGCAAGAATGGAGGAACGCCCGCGCCAAAATTTAAATGTTCAAACTCTTTGGT